>JBAYGS010000001.1 GCA_041666545.1 Candidatus Paceibacterota bacterium
AACTGACCTCGCCACTTGGACAACCATCACGACTGTTCCGACTATCGTGAATGGTTGCAATACGGTTTCCACCACCACTCCGGCTATCGCGTCTTTCTACCAACTGGTGGCGCCGAGTGTGCCCCCAGTCTCTCCGACCGTTGCCGTCACCTTGACTCCGAGTGTGACTTCCGGCACAGCCCCGCTTAGTGGTGTCACTTTTGCGGTGACGGTTTCCGGCACAGCTGTCGGCAGTTCAGTTTTGGATGTTGACTGCGATAACAATGGCGCAGTTGATTTTTCAACTACAACCAATCAAACAACTTTCACCACTGACGGCTCGTGTACTTACAGCACCGCTGGAACTTACACGGCTCACGCTTCGATTTTAAGACAGGGTGTTTCAGCAACGGCGGATGCGACGATAAATGTTTCGGCTCCAGTTGTTGCTAATGGTGGCAACGGAGGTGGTGGGGGAGGCAGTGGTGGTGGCGGAGCCCCATCTGGCGGGAACGGCCCAATTTCCGGAACGCTGGTTGTTTCAGTCGGTGGTTCCAATAATTCTCCGGCGTCAACTCCGGCCTCTGGTGGTGGCATTATTGGAAGCGGTACTCCTGCATCTGCGCCACTTTCCTGTACTTACCTAAATTCATATCTTGGTAAGCAGAAGCAAAATGATTCGGCCGAAGTTCTGAAGTTGCAGGCCTTCCTTCGAGATACTGAGAAGATTGATGTTCCCTTGAATGGAATTTATGATGATGCAACCGAGGTTGCAGTCATGGCCTTTCAGGTCAAATATTCAGCTGATGTCTTGGAACCTTGGGCCACGACTACGCCGACCGGCTATGCCTACATCACTACCGTCAAGAAAGTAAACGACATCTTCTGTGGGTCACTTGATCCGAACTATGCCCCGACCGGTCTGCCGGAACTTGTCCCTGATACCAGCATCCCCGTTGGCGCGGGTTCCCAGATCGGCAGTACGGCCACCTCGACTAATCTGGCCCTAACGAGCGAGGAAATCCTTAAAGGACAAAATCTAGAGGCTACCTCAACCTTGCCGGTTACCGGATTGATAGGACTAAACATAGCGACAACTGGCTCAATTGCGACAAACAGTCCGCCTGTGATAGTTAGGATTCAATCAAACACCGCGACCGTTTTTAATGCCATCAGCAGTACAATCCTCGATGCCTTGAGGGCTCTCTGGGAGCGTCTGAAGCGATAAAGGACATGCATTTTGTCCTTTAGAAATGTCCTTTAGACACGGGACTCTCGGGTAGGTCAAAGTTATACACGCTAATCTGCCCAAATTGGGTAGGTTTTTGAGTTGGAGAAAACGGCCTTTTGGCTAGGGATTGACTCGCGGGCCCCGCACTTGTTGCAAATGCGGGGTCTTTAAAACGCTTGACCCCGTTAGAGATAGGTCATCAAGGATGACAGTAGATGTGGCTCTAGTCTCGCTTTTACTAAGTAAAATAAGGGAAAATCTGCCATTCTTAACAACAAATCTCTAACGGGGTTGACAAAAAAACTGGTTATGCTATACTAGTATCAATTCGGCTAGGAGTGCTTATGTCGTTGGCTAGGTCTCGTTGATGACCGCAAGCCCGCTCCCTCCCGAAGATAATAGTACAAACCCATCGGCGGCCCCCGCATGCGTTGCTAAGGGGCCATAATGAAAGAGTCTTGACCAACGGCCAAATCGCTAAACCGGTCATGATTCTTGTATCCCGGCACCGGGCAAAACGCCCGACCAAAGGAGGTGAGTCCAATTCACTAGCTAAAATCATATAATTAAAACAAATCGGCGCGAGCCGTAGAGGTGGACCGCAAGGCCCACCTCTTTTTCTTTTCCAGCTTTTATGATAATTTTTAGACAGAAAGGGGGTGTTGCTGATGACCGAAAATTCTGTGACGGGTGCTCTTACTTACTATGTTTGACTTCCTGTCACAGAGATCGGTGACCGTGTCCAAATCAACTCGCTATTACTACCACGCGCGGTCACCACGGCCCCGCACTTGCCTACAAGTGCGGGGCTTTTCTTTTTTAAAATGGGGCATATAATTGCCAAAGGAAAGGAAATTCTGTTATGGCTGATGATACTGAACGGGACAGTCAAGAAGGCTCCGGGCCTGGTCCATGTCTAAGCCCGCTAGGGCTTCTGGCTATCATTTGTGGTGAAGCCGAGGCTATTGAGTTGATGCAAAGAAGACTTCAAGTCCAGCTCGATACTTTGCATTTGGTTCTCACCAATGCCGATTTTAATCTGTGTATCGGTATCCTGAACTATCTCGAGAAGAGATTTCCGGACGAACAGCTGGTAGTTTTCAAACGTGCCTGTGACATGGCCGAAAATACCGGTCATCTCGGAATTCTCGAAGATTATCTGCAAAGAATACCAAGCGAGATTACAGGCTATGCCATGCGGGAGTGGGAGAGGGCCTGTGAAAGGATTTTGAATCCTGAGGATGAGGAGGGGTCTCTGAATACTGGCCAGGGATCTGGCAGGGCAGAGGAGACTGAAACTCCGCCCAAGTCCGAGGAGCCACCGGCATCGTCTGGCTTTGCGGTTTAAAGTGAGTTCTTAAGAATTAAAACCGCCCCGACCTTGTAGCAAGCGTCGGGGCTTTCTCTTTCTCTCCTAATTTTTCCCCCTCTTTCTTCTCTTCTCTTTTTCATACCATATACCCTATACCTTATACTTCCTACCGTTGACATTCTCGTCCTAAACTGATAGAACAAACCCAGAAAGGTTCTCTCAAATGAAGACAATAAAAGAAATCAATCGATTGCAGAGACTCCAGTTTTCTCTCAGGTTGAAGCTTGGTAAGGATGCGTTGCCACAGATTAGAAAGGTGCTCGGTCTTACCGTTAACGATTCCCTGAGGGCCGGCATAGCGGAGCAAAAGAGGCATTTTATTCGTCGGGTCAAATCGGCCAAAAATTGTGTCCAGTGGGCGGGCCTGGCTAAGACCGATAACTTGGGCAAGAAACAGCGCGACCAGTATGCGGCCAAAGCCCTAAGGTTGGCCAAAACGAGCGACGACTGTCTCATGGCGGCCGAGGCGGCTGTCGAGGGGGGAGTCGTTTGGCGTAAAGCTGTGGACAAGGCCGAGACGATAATTGGCACCCAACTGGTTCAGGCGACTGACATCAAGGTCGTTTCAGAAATCAATATCGAAAAATTGCCGACTTGGAGCAATATGCGAAAGTTGGTGACGGAGAAACTCAGAGTTCTTGCCATCAATGAATTCGCGAGTGCCCATACTACCGAGGATTGTTTACAGATCTCTCGGCGCACCTGGCAGTATTCCTTTCAGGTACCACTGTCAGGTCTGAATCATCAGATTTTGCGTCGGGCAGTAAAGCTGGCCGATACCGAGCAGAAGTGTCTTGCCGTTCGAAATTTCGGCAATGATAGGATAATTCTGAAGTTGACAGAAAGAAAGCTTAAGAAGATTTTGACCGAAAGGCTCAACGAGGCCAAGACTTTTCAAGCTTGCTTTGATCTTTGGTCGAGGGCTCCACACAACAGCAGGATCGAGCGGCTCGTCATGAAGAAAACTTTCAAGCTGGCTCGGTCGGTGACTGATTGGGTGTCAGTCTGGGGCCGAGTGTGGCTCGACAAGGACAAGCGGGTTGTCATCCGGGCGCTTGCCAAATTGGCCGAGCGTGGCCGATTGGGCTGGTGTCTTCGTGAATGATCCACATTCCTAAGAATTAAAACCGCCCCGACCTTGTAGCAAGCGTCGGGGCTTTCTCTTTCTCTCTTAATTTTTCCCCCTCTTTCTTCTCTTCTTTTCTTCATACTTATACCTATACTTTATACTTATACTTCTTTTTCATACCATATACCCTATACCATATACTTCATACCTTCTTTTTCTACCATATACCATATACTATATACCTTATACTTCTGTGCCCCTGCTTTTCTGCTATACTATCCCCATGCACGAAGTCGCACTCTACCGAAAATATCGTCCAAAAAACTTCAAAGAAGTCTCCGGCCAGGACGAGGTTGTCCGGGTTCTGGAAGGCGCGATTAAACAGGAGAAAATCGGCCACGCCTATATTTTTTCCGGCCCGCGCGGTACCGGCAAGACCTCTGTCGCAAGAATTTTCGCCGAAGCCATCGGCACTACCGGCAACGACCTCTACGAAATCGACGCCGCTTCAAACACCGGAGTCGACAACATTCGGGACTTGCGCGAGGCCATCAACACTCTGCCTTTCGAATCACCCTATAAAGTCTATCTAATAGACGAAGTGCACATGCTCTCCAAAGGCGCCTTCAACGCCTTGCTAAAGACCCTCGAAGAACCGCCCAAACACGCGATTTTCATTCTGGCTACCACCGAATTTCACAAAATTCCCGAGACGGTCGTTTCCCGTTGCCAAGTTTTCAGTTTCAAAAAGCCGTCTCTTTCCTTGCTCAAGGAGATGATTATTGATTTGGCGAAGCGCGAGGGTTTTACTCTCGAATCGGCCTCGGCCGATTTGGTGGCCCTCTTATCCGAAGGTTCCTTCCGCGACGCTCAAGTAATTCTCCAAAAAATCCTAAGTTCGGCCAAAGCTAAGAAAATTTCGAGTGAAGAAGTCGAGGCGATTACCGGCGCGCCGAAGGCGAGCCTGGTTAATCAATATTTGCAGGCGCTTGGTAGCGGGGAAGTCGAGCCGGGACTTCAAGCCTTGACGGAGGCCGAAAAACAAAATTTGGATATCAAAGTTTACGGCAAACTACTTTTACGCAAAGCGCGGGCAGTTTTAATTTTGAAGACCGCCCCGGGAATGGCGAAAAATCTTGAATCTGAATTTTCCGATTCCGATTTTGCTTTTCTCAAGGAATTGTCGGCAAACAAAAATTCTCGAATCAACTCTCCGGCTCTAATTGAAATCCTCACCGCCGTCGATCTCGTCGGCTACGCCTCAACCCAGACTTTACCTCTAGAATTGGCGCTGATAAAGTTGACGAATAATAAGTAGCTAACAGCAAAGTAGTTTTTAATGGAGGTTGAAAAAAAGCCGTTTTTAAGGTAGTTTGTACGGTATCGTCTTTAGATATTGGGGAGTGGTGTAACCGGTAACACGCTTGCCTTTGAAGCAAGAGACTCTAGGTTCGAAACCTAGCTCCCCAGCCAGTTTGAGATAGGTTCGGACTCCAAGGAGCATCGTTCGACTCCTATGTCAGAGACGGTATATTTTGATTGGGTCTTAAGTTAGTGTGTAATGAAATCATGAGCAAGAATCGACGAAAAAAGAAACGATACGTTCCCTATAAGCCGAAGCAGATGACTTCGATGGGTGTGTCATACATGCCGAAACGCGTCAATGTTCTGAAACTTAACTCCTTACCACCATTGGTAGGCTTTGCTACAACCAATACTCCGGCAGGAAAAGAAGAATTAGTTCCTATACTTGTTCGCGCTTATCTAACATCAGACGAGCGCGAATTCCATTTATATATGGAGCAAGTAAGCAACATCATTATCGAGAGGGCGAAGAAAGCAGGGATAATCCTTTCCATTGATTCATTTGTCGAGTTTGTGCTTGTTATACATAAAGACGGCACAGGCGAACTTCATTTGGACGGGGCCGGCCGCGCAATCGAGATACTTACAAAGCGTACTGTCCAAGCCGGTGAAGCGGTTTACGGAGGAGATATTGGCGATATTCGTCGAATGAAGTATCACGCTTTGACCCCTGATCCCTCGGATAAGATCGTCGCTTGTTTCAAGATTGGGTGGAAGTTTGGAATGTTCTTTGACCTTAGTGGTGAGCTGGATACGGATCGAATGGAGCGCGATTTGGCTACGCTTTACAAGCGTCTGCGCTACCAAGCGATGTATGAGGCACTTGCCGATGAAGCGACGGTCGAACGTATGACCAAAGCAGGTTGGTTCCCGTTTATCGAAGTCATTGGTGGTGACTTCGACCCACTAATAAAGGCATACAAAGCGGAGTTTGATATCGAGGCTAAGGAGAAACAACTTGTAGCCAAGTTCACTTCTGAACGCATAGATAAGATTGCGGAGCGTTGGTGGCGAAACCCAGCGCTTGCTAAACACAAGACCGTGCTACAGGCTGGATTGGATGCATTCAAGGGTAACGACCCCGTTTCCTCTATAAAGAACATAATGACCGAAATCGAAGGTGTACTTGCGGATGTGCATTTGGCAGAGAAGGGATCGACGGCAAAGACTAAAGCATTGCTTAAACATGCCGTAGAAAAGGGAGTGAAAAAAGTCGATGGCGAGGCATCGCTGTTCTTCCCGTCGAATTTCCTTGAATATCTTTTGAAAGTTGCGTACCCCGATTTCGACCCTAACGCACCAGAAGTGGCTGGGGCTTCACGCCACACCGTCGGTCATGGGTATGCGGCCGGTGAGACATACACACAAGCACGTGCGCTCCAGGTGATACTCACGCTCGATCAAATCGTCTTCTATTTATAGGTTACCTCATTTCCGAGGAGAATTATGCAAGATAGTTATATGGCAACTGGAATATTCTTTGCTCATCCACACACCCTTTTTAGTCAGGTGGAAAAGGTTTTAAAAAGAGTAGGTGCTCAGAAGTTTTTTACCAGTCCAGACGAAGAGGTGAAGAAGGCTCGAGAGGGATTTGCCGCCTATTTCTTCACGCTCACGATGAAGAAACACACCGGAAAGGACTGGTGGCTTGCACAGTATGACCAAGCCGAAAGAGCCTACCCAGACTTCGACTTCATATCATTTGGGGAGACCCCAGAAAAGCTGGGTGCGGAATCTGTGGAATTAACTGGTGTCTACTCACACTTCAAGTCATTTGAGGAGATGGCAAAGGTTGTTGAGAAAAAGCAGAAACAATATGGCGATAAGCCTGTTAAGTTCAGTTTATTGATATTCGTGAACCATGAGAAAAGCGAGGAGTGGATCAACCTCCTTAGGGAACGTCTGACAACCGAACATCCGTTTATAAGCATTTGGACAATTCACTTACGATTCAAGAAGGGTGGTCAGGAAGTCGGAAAGGCGGTCGCTCAGAGAATTAGACCATTGCCTGGATTGAGAGTTGAAGCTGATACTGATGATCCAAAAACTCACAAAAGACAACCTCTCCTGAGCTATATGGAAGAGAAGAGTGAGAACGGTACTAACTACGTTATCTTTAGACAAGAGTTTATTGATAAAATAATGTCATTCCGAGGAGCATCAAAATGATAGAACAAAAGTAGTCAAATAAGCTTTGTTGGGCTTGATGGTAAAATTTACGAGACCGAGGAGGCCAGCATGGAATTTTTAGTTGCAATAAAAGATTTTCTCTCCAGCCATGATTTTCAGGTATCTTTTTGGTCAGAGGTAATTGTGGCGGCAGTGGTCGGCTTTGTTGTGTATCAATATACTGATGTATTTAAATCGCCAAACCTTTGTTTTGTTGTGAAGCAGGATGGATTTTATAGAGACACTATTCTTCTTGTCGAGAATGGCGATGATTATACTGCGAGATTTCAGTTTGCTATAAGAAATAGCGGGAATAAGGCACTGAAGGCAGGTGAGGGATATTGGCACTTGTATGTAAATACGAATTTACCCACAATATTTTCCGTCCCAGAAGAGCACGACCACAACAGGGACTTAATTCGAGGCACAATCTACCCGGGGTCATTTCTTGACATTGATTTAGTCTACGAATTGAAAGTAAAGAAAGAGGATATAGGCGAAAAAGAAATCCCCTATTTTTTTAGTACCGACCATGGACAGTATCCAGCAATGGCAGAGATCGATCCGGCGACAGGAAAAGTTTTGTTCAAGAACATGGGTTATATTAAATTTGAGTTACCGTAATTAAATTAGTTGCCGGGACATTAGTGTTGCGTATATGGAATACCTATATCATCGTGTGCCAAAGAACATGGTTGGGACGACTCTTTATCCGCTGAATGTCTTGAAGGAAACACAGCCAGAAATTTACAATGAGCACATTAAGAAATATGAAGACAGGAAGCACCTGCTAACTACTGAAATTCCGCCCCTGCGTTGTTTGTGGAATGATGTACTACACCTTACTGCCGTCGCACCCGCGTCTTTGAAGGCAAATCTTGCAAAAGCTGGTATCGAATTGCCTCCAACTGCTTGGTTTAAGATTCCTGTGTCCTTGATACAGGGAGGAAATAGTATCGCTTTTACTTATCGTCGTGACAAGGATGTTATTCCGAATTTCAAAGAGTACGAGCCGTTTGATCCTGCCCGAATGGAAATTTACCGCATTGTCCCAGAGGAGACAATTGAGTATTACAAGCAGAAGAGGGCAGATGGCGCCAGGCCGTTACTTTTTCATCTTGTGCCGCACATTTTGTACAAAGGGACGATTGACACTGAAGTTTTGGAAATAGTATATTCTTAAATTGGCATGTTAAATCTACAAGGTCCGGCCTTGTAATTATTGCAATCAAATCATTCATGGAATTCGTGAGTGTTTTTTGCTACTATTTGCATATGTCGGAAAAATTTTCTAAGCAAGGTGAGGTAAACAAGGTGGTTTTAAGGCCTGAGGATATGGTGGGTAAGTTTGATGTCGACGAGAAGCGTAAAAAAGACACCATTCGGGAAAGGGCGACGGATCGTTTAATCAAGGGTTTGTTGAGAGGTTATATAAGTTATACCGAAGAGAATAATCTTGAAGGTGTCGACCATGTTCGCAGCGAGCACGATAAGGGTGATGATTATGACCAAGATGATGACTTAGATAATAACGACAATGTTGATTGGGAATGGGAAAGAAAACAAATCCTTTCTAGGATACCAAGTGAAGTAAGAGTTCTTCCGGAAGTACAAAAAGCCGCCAAGGAAGGGATGCTCTTGTGCCTAGAGAGTGGAAACCTTGCAGAAGCTGTCGACATTAAAGATGTGTTCTCCCTTCCGACTGAATTTATTCATTCTGTCGCCGCACTCAACGCCATTAAGGATGAGCTGATTCGTTGGGATGATACGGACAGGATTGTTGGGCTAGTGAATAAATTTTTTCCTAATCTCTCCCCAGAACAGGCGCTTTCTCCTGAATTGGAGTCCGCCTTCAAACATGTAATAGCCCAACTTCTTTCGGAGGGGTACACTGAAAAAGCGATTGAAATAAAAAGCAAACTGTCTCTTGGTGCCGAAGTGATCAGTTCGCCAGAAGTCCAGAATGCCCTTAAGAAGAAATTTTCCGATGATTTGCTTGTCGGGGATGTTCGCGAGGCGGAACGCCTCCAGAAACATTTTTTGCTTACTACTGAATTCATGCATTCGCCAGAAGTTCAGGCGGCTGTTAAGTATCGGGTGGCCGACATTTTATCTCGCCGTGACTATGATTTTGTCAAAAATGCCACTGAAGTCGGGATTAAATTTTCGCTCCTGAAAGAAAACCTTCAAGAGGCGGCAAAGGTTGGAATGGTGGCCAACTTATCAAGAGGAAATATTCACAATGTAATCGAGATTAGGGATAAATTTGAGCTTCCGAAGGGGGTTAGCACATCTCCGGAAATGCAGCAGGCCGCCAAAGAGGGAATGATGAGTTGTCTAGATATCGACAATATTGACGCTTTAACTAAGAGGGCAATATCCATAAAGGAAGAGTTTTCTGTTCCCGACGAGTTCCTGGCCTCTTCCGAGGTGCAGTCGGCGGTTGCACGCATCGTGACATATTGTATATCGGGGGTTCACTATATGCTTGACCGCGCGGTTGAAATTAGAAATATTTTTTTACTTTCGGAAGACTTAACTCAAGAAGCGGTGAAGGTGGGAATGATACGCCAAATCGTACGAAATAATCTGCCGGTGGCAGAAAAGATGAGAGAAGCTTTTTCAATTCCCGAAGGTATCATGCATACCCCAGAAGTTCAGTTGGAGGTTAAGGGTCTATTAATCCGGTACCTGGAGACCGGATCTGCCGAACAGGCACTGAAACTGGCAGACGACCCGTCTTTTTCTTCAGAGACGCTGGTTTCTCCGGAGATCCAAGAGTGTGCCCGAAAGGCTTTAGTACGACACATACTTGGGGGGCGGATCGGCGCGTATAACAATGGTTACTTTCGGACCTGTGAGTTGATTAGGGATAAATTCGCGCTTCCGATTGATTTTAATACTTCACCGGAAATCGAAGAAGCCGTAAAAAAACTCACAATCAGTCTTTTGACCGGCGCTTACACGACCGATCATTCGACCGAAGTGATAAATCAGTTCCCCGTCGTTTCAGCTAGGGTTATCCCATCTCCTGAAGTCCAAAATGCCGTTAACGCGCGAATCATTGACCGATTTGCCCACGCTGACACTGCTCCTATCAAGGAATACCAAGAAAGATTTGGTGTGTCTCCTGAGGCCATGAGGCGATGCGCCAGGGAGGGGTTGTTGAGCCTACTGTCTAATGGTAAGTCCAGCAATATTCGTGACTACGATAATCTGGTAAAAAATTTCTCATTCACACAGGAAGAGCTTTCTTCTCAGGAAATGCAACAGGCAGTCAAAAATGGGATGTCAAAATATATAGAGCAAGGCAACATAAGACTGGCCGTGGAAATAGCACAGAAGTTCTTTCTTCCTGCCGAGGAGTTAAACCGAATTGCCGAAGGAGAGCTAATAAAATTTCTAAACATAGGTAACCGCAGTATCTCGATTGGGATTAAAGATAGTTGCTCAATCTCCAAGGAATATATTTCTTCAGTGCCTGTCCAACAGGCGGCAAAAAACGGAGTCATGAGGCAGCTTTCAAAAGAAAACATTGAGGACGCTGTTCAGATTAAAAAGCAATTCTCTCTCACCGACGAAATCTACACGCAAGCCTCGATAGAAGCCGTCGCCAGTATTTTATCTGGGGGATCGTTTGAAGCTACCATGAGAATTAAGGGTCGGCTTCAGCTTTCAGATGATGCAATGTCACAAGTGGGGAAGCGGGCCTTCCTGAAATGCTTGTTGGATGAGAAAAAAGATATGGCAGGAAAAATTAAAGAGAAGCTTAGGGTGACCGTGAACAGTGAAGATATTTTCGGCTTCTTTCCAGAAATGCGTAAAATTCTGTCTGATTTGGCGGCTGTCTCTCCCGAATTTTCTGCACAAGCTGAAAGAACGCCGGATTTGCTTTTGAGTCTTCTGGAGTTTAGGAACGACCTGGGCAAAATAATTCGGATTGCGAGGGAGAACCCGTTTCTTTTAGACGCTGTGGCAGCCAATCCGCGTTTTGGTTCACGCCTACTGATTAAGTATCCGCAGTTCGACACAATTGCAAAAAGTAGTATAAAGACTCAGTTTGAAATCAAAAAGAAGATAATGGCGGAGCATCCAGATGTTGACCCTCAATCGGTTGAATTTCGCACACTGATGCAGGACTCTCTTGTGGGGTACAGATTAAATAAGCAGGTTTTGGAAAGTATCGATGCAAAGGGCATAAACTCAGAGCGTTGGCTAAATTATGATGAGACTGCGCATTTTAATTTGGGTTCCAACGAAAACACACTGGCTTTCTCGGAAATAATTACTACGCCGATTGGAAGAATTAAAGAAACGATTGATACCTATGCCCACACCATCAAAGAAGTGCTGAACGAATACCGTGCTGAGCTAATGGCATTTGAGATCGTGTTGGGAAAGGGTGAACTTCCTACAGAAGAACTTCAAAAAATGACAGAAGCTTTGGAGAAAGCACGAAACGAGGGAAATCCTAAAAAAGTGGCCGGCATTGAAAAGGGGATAGAAAACCTGAAAGCAAAATTCTCGCAAGAGCGAAAAGGTGTTCTGTGGGAAAAATTGTTGTCTGATGTGGCCTCGTTCCAGCGCCTTAAAGATGATGTGTATAAGGCGCAGGAAATTTTCGTGGCGACCGAAAAAGAACTGGAAAATGTCGTTATGGAGAAGATGCCATCTGGGAAGAGGATACAAGAGATTAAACGAAAGATGGCAAGCGCAAAAGAAGATTTGCGCGCAAAATTTGTAGTTATGGAGCGTCGAATTGAGGAATTTCGAGGCAATCTTAAAACCGTTATTGCACCGGCCTTGGGGAGCGATCGTGCCTCGGCTCTTATTCAGGAGATAAATACGAAACTTGCCGAGCAATTCAACCACTTTGATACTGACAGAAGTATGCTCAAGAATCTTTTCTCCGAGCAATCCGATAAAAGGAGGGAGGAGGTTGAAAGTCGTCCGATGAGTATCTTTGTCTGGACAAGGGACCCTGATGTGGATTTGTACCAAGGTAACTATTCTCCTTGTTGCATTTGCATAGACAGTGAGTACCACGGGGCTGAGTCTCCTATATCGGACTATAACATCGACTTGGGCATTCAAATCGTGAATGTGTGGGACGAGGTAAGAGATGAGCCGGTGACGGCCGCGTGGTGTTGGCTCGGTGAGGATGAAAAAGGCGAACCGGCTTTGGTGGTAGACAATATTGAGGCCAATACTTTTTACAGTGCAAATTTTTCTGGGCAGTTTACAAATGAGCTCTTTAAATATATTAAAAATTACGCCAAAGAAATTGGGGTCAAAAAGGCTATTCTTGGCAAGGCAAACAATGATTTGCCTACTGCTGGAGAGTTGTCAAAACTTCCCGAAGATGCAGGGAGATACAAAAAAATCGGCGGGGCTAGCAGGTCGGACGGATACTTTCTTGAGGCGGAAGATACCAGCGTTAAAACAATTTGGGAAAAGGGAGTTAAGTTGGTAAACAGGAGGTCTGAAGCTGACAATCCAAAAGATGCTGAGCGCGTTATTTTCGGTGAAGTTTCCACGCTCCCCCTTACTGAAAATGATTTTCGCTTGATGCGCGATCTTGAGGGTAAGGTATATGCAGATGATTCCGAATTGATACAGGGGTTGGAACTTGTTCGAGACATTAAAGACGGTAATGGGTTAGAATATTCCTTGGCAACCTGGGGTGTGCAGGAAGGAGGGACCAAGCAAGAGATGATTGCATATGCTGTTGCGGTAGAGGGTGAAACTGATGAGGGCGACAAATCAGTTTATCTCGAAGATATTGCGGTCGCCCCGGAGGCTCGAAGGCGCGGTATTGGCCAGAAATTAATTCAAGAATTGCTGGGAAAACTTAAGGTGAAAGCGGCGAGAGATAGCAAACCGGTACTTTTTGACATGCATCTTCGATCAAACTCATTGGCCCTGTTAGACGGACAACAGGCGCAACTTGGGGGAATGGGGGTTGTTCTGTTGGAGGATGTGCTTGTTCCTGACTTCTACGATGAAGGGGAGGATGCGGTGTATAGGGTGTATGAAGTGGCGGCGAATTAACCTGAATCTACAAGGTCCGGCCTTGTAATTACCGAGGAATGCACCCCCTCTCCATTCTAGTGTTTTGCAAAATGCTAAAATGGAAAAAAGAGGGGACAATGAAGCGAGGCCCTGCTAAAGCTGATATAATCCAGTTATGATTTTTCCGAATCTAAAGAATAAAAAATTTGGATATGTGAATTTGAATTTGGAAGCCAAAGTGTGGCTTGCGGAGAACCGGGTGAAAGCGGGGGAGAATCCACTGCTTGATCCGGAGATTTGCCAGAAAATGGTTTTGCAGGCCCATCAAAAATATAATCTCGATTTTTCCTATGGTGGCTGGCCGGAAGATCGAAGTGTCTTGTGGCACGGCAGTTACCTTGATGCCGAAAATTCCTACATTCATCTCGGAGTTGATATCAATGTGCCGACTGGGACAGAAATCGCGATTGATTTTGACGCGGAAGTTGTCAGAATCGACGATGACTATCCGGAAGAAGGCGGTTGGGGGCCAAGAGTGATTGTGAAAAATCTCTCGGTGCCGATTTATCTGATTTATGCTCACCTCGATCGAGAAATCAAATGCAAAGTCGGCGACAGCCTAAAAGTCGGGCAAGTTTTTGCCAAAGTTGGAAAGGCGCCTTTTAATGGTAATTGGTTTCCTCATCTACATGTCCAAACAATCACGGCTGAATATTACAAAAATCTAGAAGAGAATAATTCTTGGAGCGAACTTGATGGCTACGGCTTGTACGCCGACATTTCCTCTAATTCCAAATTGTTCCCAGACCCGCTTCAATTCATTTTGCTTAAATAATTTCCTCTTCGTCTCCGAAAAGAAAACTGCTTACCCGTTCCACTTTAGTTAACTAAAGTGGAACGGGTAGGGGTGGTATGTGGTGAAGTCAGATTTTGATTAAATAAAAACAACCGTCCAAAGGGGCGGTTGTGGTGAGGCGAATGCCGAGTGTAAAGGTTGTGTCAGGCTTATTCCGGGAGGCCGACGAAGTAGGGCTTGCGTGCCAGGTCGACTTCGAAGGCGCCGATGACGAAGGCGTGGAGTGTCGAGGCGAACAGGCCGGAAATTGCCAGATCGTGGTGCCAGGCGAGACCGCTGGTGCCCACGATAATTCCCTCATAACAGACGCTTCCGCCAAATTTAAAGTCCTCCTTCAGAAGCAGGTGGGGTTGGTGTCGCTGGACGAGATGACTGGGTAGGCCAGTACGCCACG
The DNA here is from genome assembly GCA_041666545.1 of Candidatus Paceibacterota bacterium. NCBI lineage: Bacteria > Bacillati > Minisyncoccota > Minisyncoccota bacterium. The sequence continues at coordinate 14,448 of JBAYGS010000001.1, forward strand.
ATAAGTGCGCCTTTTTGAGCGCGAACTCATCGTAGGGATTTTTCCATTTCGTCTTGTCTGGTTCCCCGAACGATTCTTGCCAAAGCAGTGGGTCATCCCGGTTGATGAATTGGTGGTCGTACGGTATGGTCGGGTCGAGGACCGCCACGCAGGCGACAGACCGAGAGGGGTCGAGTGCAATAATCGCCTCAATACTCGGTTTCAATATATCCGCCACTTGTTTGACAAGTGCTTTTGTGAGAAGAGCTGATGAACTCATTTTTTTCCTTCGGTTTCGGTGGTTCTTGTCTATTCGGTTTGAGTTGCTGAACTAGTATGTAGACTAACACTGTCATGCGACGATGTCAATGTCGGGTGGTCGTCATACCCCAAAATATCAAGGTCGGACCTTAATGGTGGTTTTATAATTCAGACCCTGGTCTAAATTTGGCTGTTTCTGATATAATTTTGAATATGAATAAAGTCACACATTTTGAATTTCCTTGGGATGACAAGGAGCGAGCGAAGTCTTTTTATCAGAAAGTTTTTGGCTGGAAGCCTTTTGAGTGGGAGCAGTTTAGTTATACCAGTTGGCAAACTGGGCCGATTGACGAAAAGATGCAACCAAAAGAAACAGGTTTTATAAATGGCGGCTCTAGTAAGCGTGATGCCAGCATGCCGTACCCGATGTTTTATATCGATGTTCCTGATATGGACTTGGCTTTAGGTAATATTATTAAAAACGGTGGTTCAGTAGTACGCGGTAAAACTCCGTTAGGAGAAAACGGCGCGATGGGTTTCCTGGCTTGGTTTAAGGATTCCGAAGGAAACATTCTCGGGTTGTCTCAATACAAAAGACCTGAATAATTAATCTAATCTATACATTAATATGCTTACTACAATTTCACTTTCAGTTGCCGGGGCGGTGATTGCCGCAGTCGTTGGTACCATTTGGTATTCCAACTCGACTCCGATGGGCAGGATTCATATGCAATCTCTCGGGTTTGATAAACTGTCGGAGGAAGAAAAAAAGAATAAAATGCAGACGGGGAAGGCGATGATGCCGAAGATGTACACGGCTCAACTGTTGCTATCATTTCTAACAGCCTTTGCGGTGGTCTTTATTGTGTCTATGAGCGTCAAGAACGGCGTGTCGCTCGGTCTGGCTATTGGATTTGTGATGCTAAACTGGCTCTGCTTTATTGTCCCGACAATTGGTTCCGGAGTGCTCTGGAGTAATTGTGATCCAAAACTTGCTTGGAAAAAATTCTTCTCTGATATTTTCTCAAATCTGGTCACGCTTCTGCTGATCGCATTTCTGACCAGCTTTTTTGTCTAAGACAAAATACTGGGGGTGAGTTTGGCTACGGAGATATTTTTTTGTCGCGACAAATGAAAATGGGCGGCTCGCAAGCGAGCCGCCCTATACGCAAAGGAGAGATTCTACCTTGCTGCACCTTAAGACGCCTGGGCCGAGTGAGAAACAACTTGTTTCCATCGGGTCGGGGCTAGACAGCAATGCAAGCTTCGGTCGCGAGTGAACCTTGTGGTGCCTCGCAGGTTATCACCTTAGCTATGCATCTGGGTGGACGACTTAATGCGGTTAGACGCTTAGCGTCTGGAGGCCGAAGAAAGCTGATCCGCGCTTGGAACGCGCGAGTCAATTATGTCTCCCTTTAGTCGGACGACAGCCAGCTCCAATCGGAGTCCGGTGATTGTCGGCCGGCGTTCAATATCTCTCTTTGGCAAGAATACACCCGTTGGAATTTCGTGCAAGGGACTTTTCCACTTTACCTGACTAAAGTGGAACGGGATAGACGGTTTAGATAAGAGAGGAGAAATGAGTGGGCCAGGTTGGTCTTGTTGACAGAAAAGATTGTAGTGATATAAATACAAGTGGAAGTATATAACAAAACAACCCTGCGACAGCTTCGGGAGCTGTTCAGGTAAGAAAGGAAGGTCATATGTCAGTGATTCATGCACGCGTTGCTCTGATTGAGGCGGAAGAAGATATTCGAAAGCTTCTGGCCAAAGCTCTTCTACGGCATGGCTACCAAGTTTCAACTTTCGCCTCGGCGGAGGAGTTTCTTGGGAGTGATGGTTTGGCCCGTCTGCTCGAGTTCGATGTGGTGGTTCTCGACTACCAGATGGTAGAGATGAACGGCCAAGAACTCTGTCAGAGGATCAAAGCGGTCCGACCCGAGTTGCCGGTCATTATCGAAAGTGGCATGCCTGGACGAGAATTTATTGGTGAGTGCCTCAAGGCTGGTGCCAATCGGGTCCTAACCAAGCCCTTCTCGGTCGAAGAGTTGCTGGCTACAATTCATGCTGTCCTGCCCACGGTCGATATAAAGAAGATTACTGCGCCATCCGTTTCGGATGTCATTGAGGAAGCAGTGGCTAGTGCCGTACTCGATGTGGTGGAGGAGGCTATCGGTTTGGCCGATGATGATGATTAATCAATTTATCCCTAGAAAAAGTTTGCAGAACCCGTGGCCCAAGTGGCTCACGGGTTTTTATATATTTAAAAAGCCGCCCACGGGGTGGGCGGCTAACGAGCTGAAGGGGTCTTACTCAACACCCCAGGTCTTTTTGGAAAGCCAGTGTCCGACCTGGCATCGGACCGGTTGGCCCGACAGGGTAAACATCTTGAACTGGTAATCTCCTGAATCGAAAATGTCTCCGAGGCGGATGCGAACCAGAGTTTGGCCTACATAGAGTGGGCTGACCTTCACAAAGGTGGAGTTGTCAAACACTTCCGGCTTTTTGCCGCGCCGCGCCTCGCGGAGCCTTTGAGCCCGAAGATTGGCGTCGCGGTTCTTCCACGGTGTCCTTCCGTATACGAGAATTGCCGCGGGGAATCCACCCGCACAAACTCCGACTTTGAAAACCTCGCAGCTGAAGATCTGACTCCGCGGGATTCGGGCAACTTCGCGCTTGCCCTGACGGATTATGAGGTGCTTCGGGGCGCGCTCTTCATCAATTACCGCCCGGAAATCGCCATTGCCATATTGCAGCAATTTTTGGCTCCAGCGGGTGCAACCCAACTCTTCGCACCGATTGTCAGGGACGCCGTTGTAGAGGGTCTGTATAACTCCGCACGGCGAAATTCGGCCGTGTTGCCTAACATAACAGCCGGTTAGGTCGGCGAGCATTGCTTTCATTTTTTGTCCTTAATTTGGGTTTTCTGCGGTTTCGTTTGGTATACCAGGGAACCGAGTCTACTTCTAGTATATACATATATATAGAAAATGTCAAGGGCGGGTTTTGGGTTAGACAAATAAGGTGCGTGACGGTTGAATCTGTGGGTCAGTATTCAATTGTTCCACTTTAGTTGAGTAAAGTGGAACGGGAAATTGGTGAGAAGTCTGTTAGACACTTCGTTTTAAATGCTATATGCTTTAGATATATGGAAGAAGCTAAAAATTTATTGCCCGAGGCGCCTGTTGCGCCAGAGTTGTCGGTTGCCACTGTTGAACAGGGCGCACAAGCTGCTAATTGGGAATTAATGGAGCCGGGTGGCAAAGGTTTCGAGACCTTGACCAAACCGGAAAAGTTGAATGTTTTGATTCGAGTAGAAGGTGAAAATTCCTTGGCACTTACTCAAATCGAGGCTTCGGCAAATCAGGAGCGAGCGAAACTTATTGAAATTAGGGAGGGTCTTGGTATGGCTCCGCTTGCTGAGGGTACTTTGCTTAGTCCGGAAATCAGACTTCAGGAATTGAGGGAAGAGCGAGAAAGGCTCGAACAGGCGAGGCTGGAACTGTTGCAGGAAGAAATGAGACAAATTTGGCAGGAACAAATTACGGCCACCTTTGAGATATTTAAAAAAATGCCACCCGAGCAATTTAAAACGGTACTTGAGACCGGAGAGATCCCTTCGCTTTATGAACAATTATTAAAATTGCTGTCGACCATCTTTGGTCAGGGAGAGAAGGCGCCGAAGATGGAGGCCGAGTATGTGATTGTCTTGGCGGAAGCTTATGAAAACGGCTACACCACGATCGATCAGATTTCTGCTGGGGTGCCAAAATTCGCTGAACTTCAAACCGAAATGCAACCAATGATTGCTGAGGTTGCGACCGAGAGATTGCTCAAGGGGCCGGAACAAAATTTGATTGAAGATAAGGAGGCTGTTCCGGAACTGACAAATAACGAACCAGCGCAAATTCCTGAAACCAGTAGTGGGGAGGCGGCGCCGGAGGTGTCATCTAGTGGGGCAGAGGTGGTGACAAAGTAAATCGTTGTTAGAAAATTGATATTAAAAAGGCCCGAAGCGCTTTGCGCTTCGGGCCGAGTTGTTAGCCTCTCAAGTTTGCGACCAATTTTCGCAAGTTTTCCTTAGCGGTAGCCTCGTACCGGTCTTGGAAGAACTTGGTCAGGTAGAGGGGTTTCCGGTTGAGGAATTTCTCCATCACGTCGGCTCGTCCCCGGCGGAAGTCCTGAATGGGGAGCCAGCTGTATTCGTTGGCAATCCCCCGATCATACCTATCGAACTTTTTTGCCGACTTGCCGAGGATGGCGAGATCGAGGTCAACCAGATACTGGGCATCAAGATCAGGTGCCATTTCGGTGTGAGTCGTCGCCATGATGAGCTCTTTTACATGCTCGATTGTGTTCTTGGTTAAACCAAGTTTCTGCAAGTCGAGCTCGGCTCGGTAGGCGCTCCTCGCTTCGTTGTCGGCAATCACCGGATGATCTTTGGACGGAGGCTCGTACACTACATCATGGTACCAGACGGCCAAGTTTACATCCGAAGGAGCGCTGAGCAGAGTGCAGACTTCCCGAAGCTCGTCGAGCATCGAAACGATGTGTTCGAGAGTGTGGTAGGCCCGGTGCGTTTCGCCATAGCGGGCAACGAGATCCAAAAAGATTCTTTCAGACCCTTTCGGCTGGCCCAAGTCCACCATGAGGGCGTCCCAGTGTCGGCGAGCCCTCTTCAAGATGAACTTCTCCTTAAGTTTGGCGACCACTGCCGGTGGGGCCGATCTTTCGGCCTGCTCTTCCCAGTTGGGATCGGCGCCGACATGGCCTTTGACTAGACTCGAGCTCACATATCGCAATTCCTTCAAACAGCCGACATAGACGGTCTCGATGCGTGGGCAGATTTGCCGATTTTCCTCGCTCAAGACTTCTTCATCCTCCATGTCGCGCCAACCGCGCAAACCGCGGATGATGACTTGGGCGCCGATTGAATCAGCAAACTTCACGACATACTGACCGACGCAAATATCGACTCTGACATTCTTGATGTGCAGAAGCGCCAACCTGGCCATCGCTACCCGCTCTTCGGGTGTGAAGGTGTAGGACTTGCGCGGGTCGACGGCGACCACAACCACAAATTCGTCATAAAGCGGAGCCATCCGTTCGACGACATTGATGTGGCCAAAGGTTATTGGGTCAAGACTGGCGGCATAAACGGCTTTTCGGGCTTTCATAAACTCCCTTTCTTTTAAGGTTCGTTCTGTCCACAAGCTAGCCGATTTGACAAAAATAGTCAATGAGGCGTAATTGTTCGCGCCGAGACAAGACAAAGCAGGCAGTTAATTAAAAACTCCCCGTGAAGAGACGGGGAGTTGATGGTCGGGTTCAAAATTGAATTTGCTTCAGGACTTGGACGAGAGCTGATTCCAAAATACCCTGTCGGCTGATTTGACCTTTGGTCAAAGTGCTGTGGGGGTCATCCGGGCGGCCACCAAGCTTTTCGGCAATCACGTCTCCGACCGTGGTCGTGTTGAAGCCTCTCTGGGAGGCTATCATCACATACTCGAGAGGGAATTCCAGGCCGGTCGAAGTGCCGATAATTTGTTGGCCATCCGGCGTGATTGCCACAATGACGGCGATGTCCAAGAAGCGGATGCCTTCCTCCGACCGGCTGATTGAGTGAAGACAGAAAATTCCGTTCTCGATGCCAATTGCCAGACTGTTCGGATCGGCCTCTTGGGCTTGCCTGGCTCTGGCTAGGGCGCCTCTAAATGTCTGATTGAAGTCGAGTGGTTGTTCGTTCTGGCCAGAGTAAGTTTTGACCGGTCCTACATTGGCTACGAGGCCGAGGGCGTTGCAGGCATTGATCACGGCCGCCAATTTGAGAGTACTTAATGAGCCGACGGTAATTTTCACAAGATCCTTTGATTGGGGTTCTTTTTACACGCTAGCATAATTTATTAATTTGTCAAATCATTTTAAATAGGTATAATGCCAAGAGATATGAACCTTACATTAATTACGGGTAATTCTGGTAAGGCCGAAGAAGTCAGGCGTTACTTGGCGGTACCAATCGAACATCAAGAAATTGATTTGCCTGAAATCCAGTCCTTGGATTTGGGGGAAATTGTGAAGGATAAGGCTGAAAGAGCTTTTACCAAGCTCGGCCAGCCGGTTTTGGTTGAGGATGTCTCGCTCGTCTTCCACGCCCTCGGTCAACTTCCGGGGCCATTAATCAAGTGGTTTCTGAAAGAGCTCGACATGGAAGGTCTTTGTCGTCTAGTTGATGGCAAGAATCGCCGATGTACCGCCACGGTTTGCTACGGTCTTCATGATGGGGGAAAGGTCAGACTGTTTTCCGGTTCGATGGAGGGTTTGGTGTCCGACATTCCGCGCGGTAGCAACAGCTTCGGCTGGGCGCCAATTTTCGTTCCATTGAGTGTTCATCTGACTTATGCTGAATTATCAAACGAGCAGCAAGCGATTATCTCGATGCGCCGAAAGGCACTTAAGAAGCTCCGTGATTATTTGGTTGGAAGCCACCTGATTTAATTTAGGTGAATTGAAATCCGCCCCTTGGAGCAGACTCCAAGGGGCTTTCTTCTTGCTTTTCGGGAAAATGGTGGTAGTGTTGGGTGAGAAATGGTGAAAGTTATGACAAAAATTATTCTGATTGAAAATGACCCACAGCAGTCGGTGGCAGTCAGTAGCCGGCTCGGTGTCCACTTTGAGAATCTTGGTGGTTGTGAAGTCACCCGCCTCGAAACGGAAAAGAGTTTTGAGGAATTACTTGAGCGAGTACCTAGCGGCCCTTTCCCTTATAACCTTGTCATTTCCGGAATGATGCTGCCACTGCAGGATTATGAGGAGGCGGTGAAAAATACTCCACCTGGGACCAAGGTTGACGCACAAGCCGGGCGTGATTTCAGGCGGGCCGGAGTGCGAATGTGGCAGATCTTCCGGTCTCATCCGGAGTGGCAGAAAGTGCCGTGGATATTTTACACGATACTCGACCTGAAGACTGTGCTTACTATGGGGTTCGACCCGGACTCTGACGATTCTGCTGATTTTGTGCAGAAGTCGAAGAAGATCCGAAACCTGCTCGAGGTTGTCGACTTCTTTCTTCAGCCTTCATCGCCACCGATTCAACATATGGAATTTTAGACTAAGCAACGCACCCCGTGGTGCGTTTTTTAATACTCGGACTATTTGTTTGACTTGCCGGTTAGGCTCTGATAAAACTAAAGGCGGAATGAAGCAACTCAACGAAAGGCCAAGCGTGAAAATTCTATTGGTTGAAAGTGATCAGACTCTGGCGAAAGCGATTAAGGAGGCTCTCAAGATCCGCGGCTACACGATAGTCTGGGTCGAGGATGGGAAAAGTATCCTTCACACCTTCGGTCAGGTGCTCGGCTATTTCCGGTTGATTATCATTTGTGATTGTGGGAAGGCCATCAGTGGTCAGGGGCTCTGTCAGGAAATTCGGAAAGTGAACCGAGAATTGCCAATTATTGTCATGAATACTGATCCGACTCAAGACTTTCGTGCCGAATCGGTTTTGATCGGTCCCAATGCGATGCGCCAGGAAGTGACGCAACCCAAGCGCTTGCTCGACCTAGTAGAAGATATTGCTGGCGCCCAGATAGCCCTAGCCAATTAGCCTTTTTGTTTCAAACCAACCTGCGGGTTGGTTTTCTTTTTAATTAAAAACCGCCCGCACATTCGAGATGTGGGGGCGGGCGATTGATCCTGAGTCTAGCTCGGGAAAGTCCGGCAGCTCCATTGGCTGTAGGCCAAGGAGATGGACTCGATGAGCTGGTGGAACGCCGCCTTGATGCCGAGCACGGTGCTTTGCACCTGCTGGCCACCGAAGGGGAGCGACGGGGCAATCTTGCCGGCCGCAATCAGGTCGCGGATTGCCTGGAGGTCGTCCAGGTTTTTGCCCCGAGCCTGGATGGTCAGGCAGAAACCCATTTTTTCGGGCCGGTACTCGGCTTCAGCCGTGGCCGAGCGGTGAGTATACTTCCCGCTGTCGCGGTGCCCAGTGTCCCGGAGACAATCGTAGAGGCTGAACTCTTTCGTGACCCGGGCGATTTCAGGGGGGACTCCAAGCCGAATCACCGCTTCTGACAAGGAGATGTAGGGGGCCGTTGTTCGGTCGTGGACACAGCTGTCAAATGCCCAACCGGTTCCGGTCGGCCCGACCGTGATGTGATCTCCGTTCGCGAGGTATGCGTGTACTGTCATGGCTACTAACCTTTCTTCTGCGCGTCGCGAGTGGTCCCGCGTTCGCTTAGTGGTTTTCAGAGAACAAACAGCCCTTGGAAAAACCAAGTATCAAGCTGTAAGGTCTTTCGGAATGCTAACATATCATTGACGAAAAGTCAAGTTTTTGAGAATATCAAGGTCTCTCTTTGAAGTTGGTGGTGTCCTTTTGACATCTCTATAATTAGGTGTAGGGTTAATCTGAATCTGGCCGGCACTTACGCAAGCCAGAAAGTACAAAAGCCCTAAAGCAGGATTTTGCCTGCTCGGGTAAAAACAAACAAAAACAGAAAGGTAACCTCATGAATACAAATGAGAAACCCGGACTGGTGGCAGTTGGTGCGGTCAGTGCGGAAGAACAAGAGCAACGATCCTGGAAGGCTCGGCAGGAAGCCGACCCCCAGTTTCAGGCCTTTAAAGCCAGAGTCATGGCCAATTTGGCGGTGCCGTATTTTGACGAGAAGGTCCTGCAATTCTACATCGAGCGCCCCAATTTGATACCCGACGCCTTGCAGAGAGGCTTCGTCAATCAAATGGCCAGAGGTGGACAGGAGAAGGTTCACAAGGACCTCGAGCGCTACATTTGGAATTTTCCGACGAGTGGCGAGGCGAGTGATCCAAGAGTGAAAAAGTTAATCATCTGGTTCCTGCGCCAGTCAAAGAACCTCACCGAGCCGATTGTTCTGGATTATTCCCCCTACCATGACAGCTTCAACGAAGTGACTCTGACCTGGCCAGCCAAGGCGGCCTATTTGGCCGACTTGATGAACAGTTCGGGTGCCCCAGGCCTCTGTCTGTACTACTTCTTCAGGGTTGAAGGAATTTTTCTCCACTTTCTTTCTGCGACGCACGACAATTGTGGGGCGACCTTCTTCCTGACGAAGGAAACTTATTCTATCAAAGGCGCCAGGAAGCTGATGTGGAATGACGCGGTTCTGGGTCTGGAGCAGATTGAGGAGCCGAAAAAGGCATGAAGTTTCAAGGCGTAGCGCGTAAGCGCTACGCCGATTTTTTTGCCAGTTTCTGTCGGTAAAATCTCTGTGAGGTTTATGGGGTCAATATTTGTTATAATATAGGAAATGAGAAAGACTGACGAACAACTAGTTAATGATTATCTGGAAGGCGATGAAAAATCCCTCAGTGTTTTGGTTGACCGCTACCTTAGTGATATCTACAATCTGGCCTTTCGACTGACCAACGATTTGGGAGCGGCTGAAGATATCGCTCAGGAATCTTTCATCAAGGCTTGGAAAAATATTCGTCAATTTTCACCTAAAAAAAGTTTTCGAGGTTGGCTTTTTGCGATTGCTAGAAATACCGCGATTGATTTTTTGAGAAAGAAAAGAGATTTGGTAATTTCCAGTTTTGAGAATGAGATGGGAGAGAATTATCTTTTATCTACCGTTGCTAGTGATGCGCTTCAGTCGGACGAACTTTTGGCGCGAGCCGAAGACGAGAAATATGTGGCCGGTCTTTTGGCTAGGCTTAACCCGAAATATCGCGAAGTGTTGAAACTCCGCTACTCAAGCGATTTAACATTTGAAGAAATTGGCGAGATTTTAAAACGGCCACTCCATACCGTGAAAAGCCAATACCGGCGAGCCATTTCGGCTCTGCGCCGGGCCAGCTGAAGTTGGATAAGGAGAAATAGCGGACCGGCCGATTTTGAGGGCACTCCGAGTGCACCAAAATCGGCCGGTTTTCCGTATATTCAGTATGGCTCCAAATGATAAATTAAATCCCCCCGCCAAACTGAAGGCTGTCATTTTGAGCGAGATTGGCAAGGAAGAGCGTCGTCGCGCCAAGTTTTTTCTGTTTTCTGCCTCTGGAGGCCTATTGCTTTCTCTTTCGGGTCTAGTTTGGTCGCTTGGATATTTATCCCAAGCCGTTGAGCAGAGTGGTTTCTACAGCTACCTGTCGCTTTTGTTTTCTGACATTGATTTGGTTTTGTCTTCAGAGCGGGAGTTGGCCTTTTCACTTATCGAATCGGCTCCGGTTTCGGAGATTACAGTTTCACTCACCCTGGTGGCGACTTTGCTCCTTTCTCTACGGATTTTGGTCGCCAATTGGCAAAACGGTTTTCGACATTCATTTAGTAGTTAATTAAAAATATATGTACAAAAATTTTAACGAATTTACCAAATCCAAAGCTTTTCAAAACATTCTGACGGTGATCGCTATCGTGATTGTGGCACTTTTAATTTTTCAGGCCGGAATGCTTGTCGGTTTTCGCAAAGCAGCTTTCTCTTATCGTTTTGGCGATAATTATTATCGCGCCTTTGGCGAGCGTGGTGGACGGTCTTTTGGTATGCCCATGATGCGGGGCGGATTTTTCGAAGCCCATGGCGCCACCGGCAAAATTGTAAGTATTAAGTTGCCGACTCTTGTTGTGGCTTCCCCTGATTCCGTAGAAAAAGTTGTTCTCGTTGGGGATAATACCGAGATCAGACGATTTCGAGATGTGATCAAGGCTATCGATCTGAAGGTTGATGATGTGGTGGTAGTCGTCGGCTCACCGAATGACAGTTCTCAAATCGAAGCCAGATTAATCCGCGTTTTGCCTCCTCCGCCAGGCTCAGGTTTCGGACCGGTTAAAGCTCAATAATTATGAAAAACTCCTTCTCAAAAATAGCCACCTTCATTAAAAAGCACAAAATCTGGAGCAGTCTGATACTTATTGTGTTGGTGGTTGTCGGTATCTATACTTACCGATCTCTAACTTCAACTGTCGGAGAAACTCGCTACATCCTCGGCACGGTCGAGCGTGGCGCAATTATTTCTTCAGTCTCCGGCAGTGGCCAGGTTTCAACTTCAGATCAGATTGATATCAAACCCAAAGCTTCCGGTGATATTACTTGGGTGGGGGTTTCGGCCGGGGATACGGTCAGGGCCGGGCAAGCGCTGGCTTACATTGACGCCACTGATGCCAAGCGGGCAGTTGTCGATTCCGAACAATCGTTGGCCCAAGCTAAACTTCAGTTTCAAAAAGATTCTGCTCAAGCCCCGATTGATTACCAGAAAGCCATCGAAGGTCTTGATGACGCCAAGAAAAGTCTGGCGACGACCTTCAACGATACTTTTAATGTTGTTTCAGATGCCTACTTGGCGTTGCCGACCGTGATGACCGGCGCTCAGGGTATTATTTACGGAACCGATTTAAGTATTAATAAGACCCAGACAAACATTAGCGTTATCAACAATAGTTTTTCGTCATCAGACTCGGCTTACGAAATTATTAAACCGATTTCGGATATTGCCGAACGAGACTACACTGTTGCGAGAACCGAGTATGACCAAAGTCTGGTCAGCTACAAATTGCTGACCCGCTATTCAAACAACAGTGAGTTGGAAAAGAATTTGACCGACTCGATAAAAACTACCACCTCAATCGCCCAGGCGCTTCAAAGTCTTTTAAATTTTCTTGATGCGACGATTGATCAGACTGCGCAAAGAAGTCTGGCGACTGATTCTAAAATCACCACTATGCGCTTGAGCGCCGAGACCTATCTTTCGACTGCCAACAGTAGACTTAGTTCCTTACTTTCCCAGCAACAGGCGATTGATGCTGATAAAAGGACTATCCGTGACGATGAGCGAAGCCTGACTATTTTAAGGATCGGCAATCCGGACGGTAATAATCCGATTAGTCTACAATCAAGCGCCTACAGTTTGACTACCCAAGAAAATAATTTACGGAAACTGAGGGACGATTTGGCCAATTATGCCATTACCGCGCCTTTTGCCGGCACAGTAGCTTCCGTGAATTTGAAAAAATTTGATACGGTCGGGACCGGTACGGCGGTGGCCACATTGGTGACGAATCAGAAGATTGCGGAACTCTCGCTTAACGAAGTCGATGCGGCCAAAGTGAAAGTGGGGAATAAGGCAATTTTGACTTTTGACGCGATTGAAAATTTGACCCTAACCGGCTCGGTTGCTTCTATTGATACGGTCGGAACAGTTAGTCAGGGTGTGGTTTCGTATGTGGTGAAGATCGCCTTCGATAGTCAAAATGTTCAGATTAAATCTGGCATGACGGTGAACGCCTCGATTCAAACCGAAGTTAAGCAGGATGTGCTCGCAGTCCCGACAAGCGCAGTTAAGACTCAAAATGGTGTCAGCTATGTTCAAGTCTTTGCTACTCCGTTTACCGATGCCGGAGGTACACAAGGCGTGATTTCCAATGCGGCTCCGGAACAGATTGAAGTCGTGACAGGCATTTCCGACGACAGTAAAGTCGAAATTGTTTCCGGCCTTACCGAAGGGCAACAGATAATCACTCGCACGATTTCCGGCACGGCGACTGCGGCTAAAACTACTACGACGAGCACTAATCGCAATACCGGTTTCGGTGGTTCCGGAATCAGGCTCTAAATTTAGGCTCAAATATGATTGAAGTTAAAAACATAACTAAGACCTACGGCGAGGGCGACGCCGCATTTCAGGCGCTCGACGGAGTTTCCTTCAAGATCGAGGATGGCGAGTTTGTGGCAATTATGGGGCCGTCAGGTTCCGGCAAATCGACCTTGATGCACATCTTGGGTTGCCTCGACACGCCAACAACTGGTTCATATTTTCTCGACGGCAAGAATGTTTCGACTTTGTCTGATGAAGAGTTGGCAGACATTCGTCGTTTGAATGTTGGCTTCGTCTTCCAAGCCTTCAATTTGTTGCCACGCACGACAGTACTTCGCAATGTGATGTTGCCGCTCGTTTATGCCGGAGTCGGTGTCTCGGAAAGACAGACAAGGTCGGAGAAAGCTCTGAAGGCGGCCGGTATGACCGAATCCCACTTTCTTCACCTGAGTAATCAGCTTTCCGGTGGTCAGATCCAACGAGTCGCGATTGCCAGGGCGTTGGTCAATGATCCGACCCTGATTTTGGCCGACGAACCAACCGGCAACCTTGATACTAAAACCGGCGAGATTGTGCTCGGAACCTTTCAAAAGTTGAATCGTGACCATGGCCGAACAATTGTTTTGATTACCCACGAGCATGATGTCGCCGAACATGCCGAAAGGATTATTATGCTCCGGGACGGAAAAATTCTCTCAGATTCCAAAGCGCACACTAGGCGTCATATTAAAATTTAATTATGCAAATCAGCGACATTTTTCACGAGACTTATGCGGCACTTTCAGCGAACAAGGTTCGCTCAGGTTTAACGATTCTGGGTATTGTCATCGGTATTTCTTCGGTGATTGCCATGGTTTCGATTGGCACCGGGGCCTCGAACACGATTTCCTCATCAATTGAATCTCTGGGATCCAATTTAATTCAAGTGACGCCGGGCGCCCAACGAACTCAAGGCTTTGGAGCCAGTGCCGGCCGAGGTGGAGCCAAGACTTTGACCAGTGATGATGCCGTAGCGATTGCCAGAGAAGTTGCCGGAATTTCTGCCGTGGATTCGCAGGTTTCGGGCCGGTATCAGATTACAGCCAAAGGGACAAATACTAATACGACCGTTATCGGCGTTACCTCGAATTACCCACAAATTAGAAATGTCTCTATCGATGAAGGAGCTTTTATCTCCGATACACAGAACAGTTCAATCGCCAAGGTGGCAGTTTTGGGGCCGACGGCGAGCAACGATCTTTTTGGTGAGGGTTCAAGTGCGGTTGGTCAAATAATTCGAATTAAAGGAATGGAGTTTAAGGTTATTGGGGTAACTGTCGCGAAGGGTGGAACCGGTTTTCAAAATGAGGACGACATTATTTATATTCCGGTAAAAAGCGCTCAGAGATTTCTTTCCGGTGATAAATATTTGACCACAATTGCTGTCCAGGCCAGCGCACCAGAAGTGATGGCGCAGGTCCAGGCCGACTTAACAGCTTTGCTTTTGGCTAGGCATAATATTAGCGACGCGACCAAAGCGGACTTTAGCGTCTTGAACCAAAACGATATTCTCTCAACCGCCTCAAGCATCACTTCGACTCTGACTTATCTTCTGGCGGCGATTGGCGGAATCTCGCTTCTTGTTGGCGGGATTGGCATTATGAACATGATGCTCACGACGGTCACCGAACGCACTCGCGAGATTGGCTTGCGCAAAGCGATTGGTGCCAAGAGAAACGACATCTCAACTCAATTTTTGGTTGAGGCAGTGGCGCTTACCATTATCGGTGGGGTAATCGGGATAATTTTGGGGTGGCTGGTTTCGTATCTAGTCAGTCTCACCGGCGTGGTGCAGACTAGCGTGTCGCTCATGTCGGTTCTCTTGGCTTTCGGCGTCTCGGCCTTGACCGGAATCGTTTTCGGTTATTATCCGGCACGACGGGCGGCCAAGTTAAATCCGATTGAGGCTCTCCGGTACGAGTAGGTAGAATCAGGAATTGTGAATTGGGAATTAGGAATTAAAGAATAGGGGAATAATTTAATAAATACTTGAAAAGTAATATGAATAAAAAAATTGCATCAGGAGTTGTCGGAGCATTGGTTTTGGGAGGAATAATTTTTTATGGTGGGGTGGCCTACGGCAAGACTTTGACGCCGGCACGCGGTCAGTTTGATAATGGTCAGATGTCGGCGGGCGCGAATAATTTTCGAGGTGTCAATGGTTTGGGGAATCGGGGTGGGGGATCAGCCTTCGGTGAAGTTATTACCAAAGATTCAGCTAGCCTATCGATTAAACTTCAAGATGGCAGTACCAAGCTTATTCTGCTCGGAACCAGCACGCCGGTGAGTAAAACTTCGGCTGGCTCGCTGTCGGATATTTTGGTTGGAGTTGATGTTGGTGTAGGTGGTACGACCAATACCGACGGTAGTATTTCTGCCAAATCGATTCAGCTCTTACCCCAGCTTCCGGCGAGAGCAAAAAACTAGGCTCTAAATCGTGGGAAATTAAACGAGGATCGTTTTTATGGCCCTGTTAAGCTATTAAATCTGGCCGGCTTTTGCTAAAGCTATTTTTGCTTGACAAAAAGTGTGGGGTATGCTATACTTCTAGTACCCTGTAAATGCTCGTAACGGATTTAAGGGATAGGCCTCGGAAACCCCGGCCAAGAAAGGATATATGTTACGCCCAAAAGAGCCCGCGAAAGAGAGATCCAGTAGCGGAAGCGTTTGGGGATTATATAGGATTAATCCAACTACCATGAGGTTGTCACCGTGACCTCGGCAACAACGGCGAGCCCAGAGGAAGCAGAGCCTCCAGGGGTAGACCCCCGATCCCCGAAGCGCGCGAGTGCTTCGGGGTTTTTCTTTTCGCGAAATTTCCATGTATGGCCCTCGGTCCTCAATATTACGATATATCGTAATATTGAAAAAAGCCCCGCACTTGTCCGACAAGTGCGGGGCGGTTTGTTTTTCAAAAGAACACTTTGTGACCCGGTGACCAGGTTCGGCGAATGTTGTCTCTGACATCGACCGGTTCAATGGTCATCCCGATGTACCAGCCGTGGAAATACCACATGGCGTAGACGGCGCGCCGCGCGCCGAAACAATCATTGAAGCAAAAAATATTGCAGTAGCCATTCTCGTAGGCTCGGCAAAGCAAATCCCCGGGCTCACCATTCGGTTGCTTTAGGAGAAGATTCCACAGATCTGAAAGGGTAAGGGATGGCTCATAGCTCACGAGTTCATCATTACTCTCAAAATCAAGGAGTACCACGCTCGTTAAACCGCCGAGTGGTCGCCGGTCGACTGTTTGCTCGCCGAAGCAGTCATAAAATCTCGGGTCGGCATAGGCAATTTTGACCTGTGCTTCCGGCGAGATGTCTACTCGGAAAAGTTCACGGGCCTTAATGGCGACCTGGTGGTTGGCCGGGTTAGGTTCAGTTTCTGAGTCCATATTTTAGGCTTCCTTTCTTAATCTTTTCCAATCATAGCCTCGGTTTTCAAAAAGTCAAAGGGTCGGTTTTCTTTGTATTGACATTTAATACTTAATTTGTTATAAGGTGCATAGACCTTGAACCTTAAAAAGAAAGGAAAAAAATGCAGATTACAAGCGTCAGTGGCCGGACCTACCAGGTCGGCAAGCAGATTGGCCAAACCGAACATCACAGAATCTACGAATGTACTCTTCCGGACGGTCAGCCGGCAATTCTCAAAATTGCTCTGGAGACCTCGGACAATTCTTCGCTCGACCACGAGGCCGTGATTATTAGAATCATGACCGAAGAAGCCAAGCTTTTGGAAGCTGAATTTGCGGAGACTTCGGAAGCTAAAGAGCATCCGGAAATCCGACTGAATTACCACTTTTATTTCCCGGCCTTGATCGAAAGCTTTATTGCTGACGAGCAAGGTGGCCGGCGAATTAATGTGGTGGCTTTTCCGAATGTCGCGAAGAAATTGGTGGAGTTGGTGCCGATTTTGCACCTGACTACCCGGGATCGGATCCGAATCGATCCGAGGACGAGCGCGTGGATACTCGGCAAACTTTTGAAGATGCTGGGGTTTACGCACAATCTTAACATCGAAATCGGCAATCTGTCGGGCGATAATATCTTGATCAATCGGGAGGGTCACTTTGTGGCAGTCTTCGATTGGACCGGGGCAAAATTCGCCGACGGAGCTCTTTCGGATGGCGTGAAAGCGAAAGAGATTTCGCAAGTGACTAGGGCGGTAGTCGTGGCCTTGGGTGGCGACCCGGAAACCGGCGAGCTACTCGAAGACGCACAGTTGCCTGATGAGAAATATCGGGAACTTCTCCAGAAATTGCTTAGCGAGGGTGAAGCCTCTGCCAAGCAAGCTCACGGAGATTTTTACCGGCTCGTCTATGGGCAGTGGCCGAGAGAGTATCATCCTTTCACGGCTTACCCATTGGATGAGTTCGGGGGTTCGGAAGAAACGGTGGAAGAGGAAGAAAAGTAAAACCAAAACCAATCTCAAGCAATCCAAAAACTGCTTGGGTCAAAAAAGAAAGGCAAGAAAGTTATGGGTAAAGATAGAGGATCGACAGTTGTTTTTGAGCGGGCGGTAGCAACAATCCGATCAGCTGGTTCGGCAACCTCCAGAGGCGAACAGCGCCATCGGGAAGGCAGGGGCCTTCACAGACTGGTTGATCCGAAAGGGTTTGGCGCCGTCAGGCGCTCAATCAGCTGGCTGGAACCGAAAGGTAAGAAGTTTGTCTTGTTCCGCGGGACGGCGATGCTCGAGGAAACGCGTCTGGATACTACCGGTTCAATGGGTAGCAATGTGGAAATCGCGATGAAGGTCCTGCCCAAGACGAACAAGCTTCTGGCCGAAGTGCCCGGCGCCGTTCTTGGTCGGTATGATACCCAGATGATCACTTCCATCTTCGCTGATGTCGATGATAGCTATGTGCTCTGTCGGTCGCAAGCCGAATTCGACGAGCGCATTGCCGAGCAGATGACCTATATGGTGCCGGAGGGTCAAGGAGGCGACGATGACGAGGATCCGCAGTTTGGACTCTTCGGAGCCGCTTACCTCACTTGGTCGACGGCTGTGGAGTTGGGTCTCAGAACTTACGACTTCACGATTACCGACGCTTGTGGCCGCAATGCCAAGGAAAGGCGGCGGCCGGATCTCGACTATGACAAACTCCGAGAGGTGTTTGGTCAGGATGTCTTGGACAAAGTCCGGGAAAACGGCCACCCAATGAAGGAGGGCCAGTTGCCGAATACGCCCGAGATTGTGCGGGATCTTTTGAAGACTGCGCACGCCTTCGTGCTTCTGGTGGAGCCGGGGACATATGTTCGGGAGTATTGGCAGGAAATCTACGGTTCCGAACGGGTAGTGACCATTCCGCAGACCGAACTCTTGCCGGCTGTGAAAGCGGCGATTATCGGACTGACCGAAGGGACGCTTACTCTGCAATCGGTCGACCGGTTTCTGGTCGACAACGCGGAAATCGACACCTCGGATGCCAAGGCGATCCGACGGGCAGTTGCTCACATTCCGATCGGCGCCCAGGCGGCGCTCCCGAACTTCAAGCGGATTCCCATGAAGGGGGATCTCTTTGCGAAGAAGGGTGACCTCTGGCCGATTGGTTCGGATGTTCCAGACACGGCTGGGGCGGCTAAGCCCAAAGCTGATAAGCCTGGAAAACCCGGCGGGATGTGGCTCTGAAAAACTGGGGTGGCGACTGCTTAAGTCGCCACCCCTTTCTAAAATCAATTTCCAACTTCCACTAAATCTCCAACAAGAAAGGTAAAGGATGAAAAAGAAACAAGTCTTTACGGTGACAGATCTTGGTGGAGGCGACGGCGGTAAAGGCGGTGTTGTCCACAAGATTTGTGTTGCTAAGAAAGCGCATACCGTCATTAAAGCCGGTGGAGCGCAAGGTAGTCACGGAGTAAAAACTTCGGCTGGCCAGAGATTTAATTTCAGTCAGTTCGGTTGCGGGACTTTCGAGGGTGTTAAGACTTACCTGAGTAGTCTGATTGTAATCGAGCCACTGCGTCTACTCGCGGAAGCTGAAGAGCTCCAGTTTGAGTGGGGCATTGGGAATGTCTGGAGTTATCTTACGGTAGATGATGAAGCACTTTGTGCGACCCCGTTTCATACCATCGCTTCTCGCTTACGCGAGTTGGCGAGGAAAGATAATCCCAAAGGCACGATTGGAGTCGGGATTGGCGAGGCTAAGCTTGATTCGGAAATTCACCCCGAACTCGCTATCTACGCCAAGGACCTTAATCAGTCGAGCCTACGAGACAAACTTTGGGCCGTGAGGGAACAAAAACTTCTCGAGCTTGAAGAAATTATCGAAAATTCGGCTACTCTATGGACGGTTGATCAGGAAATGGCACAGCGAGAAATCGATTTGATTCAGGACGAGGATTTCGTTGATTGGGTTGCCGATCAGTTTCGGCTGGTCGCGAGTCGGGTGAAGATTGTTGATCGAGATTTCTTGGTTAACGAGATTCTTTCGCCGGATGGTGTGGTTGTGGTCGAGAGTTCGCATGGGGTGCTGACAGATAAGTTTTACGGCTTTCACCCCAACACCTCGCGATTAAGAACCATTCCCCAAACGATTTGGAATTTTCTCCACGATCTCGGCTACGACGGTGAGGTTGTCAGGCTCGGGGTGACTCGGGCTTATCAAATTCGCCACGGCGCCGGTGCGATGGTGACGGAGGACCAAAGCTTTGTCGAGGAACTCCTGCCGGGCAGCAGTAAAGATGAAAATCGTTGGCAGGGAAAAGTCAGAGTTGGTCCGCTTGACCTCGTAGCCTTGCGCTATGCAATCGAAGTTTGCGGTGGTCCGCAAGTTTTCCACGGTCTGGCGATCAGTTGGTTTGACCAAATCAAATTGCTTGGTCGCTGGCCGATGTGTGACCGATATCTTGGGGCTGACGATCCGAATTTCTTCGGGCCGGACGGTCAGATCAAGGTTTCGCATCAGAGTGGTGACGAGCAATTGGTCCGCCAAGCCGAGTTGAGCAGACAGTTGTCTCTCTGTCGGCCGGAAATAACCAGTTTCGATCTCAAAGGTTTCGCCGATGAGAGGGAATTGGCCGGGTTATGCTCGGAGACACTTCTTAAGGCACTTGGTGTGCCGGTCAGAATGATCTCCTTCGGACCGACGGAAGCAGATAAAGTTCTTTTGTAGAGAAAAGTTTAGCTTGAGACCGGATTTGCCAAAATCCGGTCTCTTTTAATGCTCAAAAGACAAAATTAATTTGGGCCTTGACAATTATTGTCTATTAGTATATACCTAGAAAAGACGAAGAATCGCAAGGTTCTCGATCTTTCACAACAAACCAAAGAAAGAAAGGACAGTTAAGTATGGAATCCAAAACAGAAGCTCCCGGTACTACGACCCCCGCGGCGGAGGCGAAGCCCGATTACTCGGCACTTTGGAATGAGCGGATCGGTCCGTTCGCCAATGCCGTTGGCAAGACAGTTGAGGAAGTTACGAATGCCCTGATGGGCGTGGTGGGGACGCCGAGCGAAGACGCTCTGGCTGCCCTCGGCAACAAGGATGACGCGCCGGATTCGGATATTCAAGCAGCCCTGTCGGCCCTGAAAATCCCCACGGCCATCTTCCGGCGTCACATTGCCAAGTTGCGTGGCGCCCCCCAAGTGGTGGCTTCGACGGCCAGTGCGGCTGGTCCGGCGATGCAGGCCCTGTCGGTTTTGCCTCAGGTGCCCGACGATAAATCGTTTATCGAGATGCTCAAGGTCGGCGGCGAACTCAAGATTGGTGTGGTCGAGGTTCTCTCGGCTGTGAAGGCCGGTTTTGCTCGGCGTACTGGACTCTTCGAACTTCCCGAGGCTTTGCTGGCCAAAATGGAGGAGTTCTCTGAAAATCAGTCGGAACCGTGTGGTGCCGATTTCTTCCGGCTCCAGAAGCTCATTGCCACCAAGTCGGCCGGTGATGTGTTGACGGCAATCGGTATCCCCGGAGCGTATGCGAACCAGACTCGTAAGCGGGCATTCTTTGCAAAGCTTGACGCTCATCTCTGGAAGGCCTTGCGCGGATTCAATAACCAGCTCATCGCCTGGCAGCAAAGTTATATGGCGACACTCAGTAATCCTGCCTTGTTGGTCGCGGCCATGAGCGGTGCAGTCGGCGGTGCTGGTATGGCGGCCCAGGGACTGATGGCTTTGCCTGACACGTCAGCTCTACGGGCAGGGGCGGAAGCGGTGATTGATGAAATCAACAAGGTCTTCGCTGGTCCCGGTATTCCGGTGGCGCGTGCTCTGGCGGCGGATGCGGATCGAATCCTGAAGATTCTGGAAGATCCGGCCCTGCCTGTTCAGCTCGGGGCGGCTACCAAGGAACAAATGATCAGGGACCTGCATATTACGGTCGGCGCAGATTTGGTTCGGGCCGAGCAGAGCATCACTCGCTTTGCTTTGGCGACCATGTCTCTTAAGGACGTCCAAGCTGACATTGAACTCACTTATCTGGGCGCGATGATTCAGCTTGGCGCGACCATTCCCTGGGACAAGCTCGAGACCGTGCCGGTCTCGGTTCCCGGGCGCGGGCGGTCCACGGCCGGTATCGGTCGCACCGAAGAAGAGGATTAAGTCCTCGTTTGTTGAATAAGAAGTTCTTGCAGTTGGGCGGCTCTCTACGAGAGCCGCCCTTTAAATTTGTCTAAATTTTCGGCAGGAAAACCTTTTTCAAAAACAGTTTGGTGGCGAGACGGCGGTAGCCCGAGTCCCAGAAGGTGCTGTCCGAATCGATGTCCCGAGAATTTTTAGTTTGGATTCCGCCTTGCTCCGGATAAAAGCGAGAATAGCCCTTGTGCATTAATCGATATTGTAATGAGTCGCGCTCGAGCTCTCTTAGCCAAGGTTCCTTGGCCCCATCATCAGCAGTCAGATAATTTGTTAGCAGTTTTTCATAAAGATCTTGCATTTCCTTTCGGTCGCCGCCCCAAACTCCACCAAAAAGAACATTCACGAAGGAACTGTCGCCCAAGAAATTGTCCGGGTTTTTGAAATCCCTAATTTGCACAGTTTCTCCTTTAGCTTCAAGCCAGAATTCCAATACGCCCCCTTTGATCTTGTGTGATTTTAAAATTGACTCGAGAGTTTTTTGAATTTCTCGTCTTTTCTCAAAATGAGTTTCTGGTTTAATAAAGACGGCTACGTCGATATCGGCAAAATCAGTGCCGTAACCCTTGACCTTAGAGCCGTACATAATCGAGATTGGCAGGATAGACCTCGAAAGCTCTTCGCTAGTCTCAATCGCTTTGGCAATTTCCAAAAATTCTTTGGCAGTTTCTTGATCCGCAATTTTAAATTCTGCGCCGATTCTCGGTGTCCTAAGTCCGAGAGCCTCGAGCTTTTGACTGGAGATTACCCCGGAGTCTGCCAAGTGATATAAACTGGCCTCGATCAGCTCTTTGGTTTTTTTCTCGCGATGATCAAGTAGGTCGATAATTATCGGCTCAAGCTCCGCGTAGATTTTTGGGGCAACATCCGGGCTATTCGAAATAGACTTACCAAGGAATTTACCAAGTCCTCTTATGATGGCTAGTTTGAAAGGGGTGTTTCGGGTTGTCTTCGCGACCTGATCCAAATCACCAACCGAAAGGGTTTGCTTGATTAAAGCTGAATCAATTTGAGCGGCGGCAGTCTCTATAAGCTTTCTTTCGTCACGATCCTTTTGCCAAGCGATCCTGGCCTCCGGAATTTTTCCAGCCCGATCCGCGTGTCTTTTGTTAAGTGCCTCTAAATTAGCCTCGATTTGTTTGCCAAAACTATTCAACCAGTTGGCATCTCGCCCTGTTTTCACAACTTCCTCGGTCGGTAACTGTTCGCTCTGCTCGATCATTTTCGCCAGGTTAGCAAAGTCGGGGTTGTTTGATTTGGCAAGTCGGTCAAAGGTCTTCGCTGGCAGGAATCCGAGATCGGCTAAAACCGGAATGGCATCCATCAGGCTGTCGCTTAAGGTTTCATCTTCACTATTTTCCAAAAGATCGACAACCGTATCGGCCGTCAGTAAATTTTTCTCAACTAATTTGGGTACAAAATGGGCAGCCTTGATGACACGGGGCAAAGGCTTGGATCGTAGCTCAACTTCCGGGATGTCGCCGTCGACAAAGTTGGCTCGAGTATCGGAGATTGTGAGCAGAGTTCGCCACTTTCTTAGGTAGGACTGGTTAAATTGTTTGGCGGCTCGGTCGAGCTCGGCGGACTCGGTTTTCAAATCGCTGGCTGGCAAAATTTCAAAAGGGAGATAAAGCAAAATTCGCTCGGCACCATTTTCAGTTTCGAGAAAATTTGAGAGCTCGTCATAAACTCTAGTCAAGACCTCCGGTTTGATCAGTTTTGATCTGAGGGCTTCGGCAATTTCGACATCGGCATCAGGAATTGCTTCGAAAACTTTTTCCAGGTCAGCGGTGAGTTTGAGGCGGACCTCAGCTTCGTCTCTTAGTTTCTCGTTTTGCTTAACATCGGCCGGCCAAAGCGACTCCGGACTGTCGAGGCGGAGGAGTGATTCGCCGGGTGGTGGCGTCAGAGTGATTTTGGAGGCTTCATAACTCTCTTGGCTCTGGCCCGGGGATGATTTTTCGTGGCTAAACATATGAAGGAATTTTAAGCTTTAAGGCGCTAGATTGCAAACGAATCGGGTGCTTGCCGGGTTTACGAATTCAACGAAACGAGTCGGGTTCTTGAACTTATGAAAATTTGCAAAGTCGATGTTGACATCCGTGGTAAATTAGTGTAATACGACTACAGGACGGGCTTGTTGGCCCATCTGTTCTACACAACAAACAAAGAGAAAGAAAGGAAAGTCATTATGCCTCCTGAAAGAAATCGTGATCTTGCAATCCCGCACGGTCATTTTGTGATGGTTTTTGATCGAACCAATGGCAATGTCAACACCATTGCTGGGCCCAACAAGATGAGCCTGGCAGGTGACCAAGTCGCAGTGACTTGGGACGGCGTCAAGATGAAGGAGCATGAATCGTCATTCGATTTGGCGGTTCAAAGAAATGTGACGGCTCGGCAAGGCGAGTATGTGATGCTCCAGAATCCGGGGAAAGTCAAAGACAAATGCTTCCCGGAAAGTGGTCGAAATAGTCCACCACCGGATCTTGAAATGGGTGATGTGGTCATCTACAACGGGCCAGTGTCGTTCGCTCTCTGGTGGCAACAAAACGCCACCGTCATTCCGGGTCACAAGTTGCGTTCCAATCAGTTCTTGACTCTGGAAGTGACGAATCAAAAGCAGTCCGGGGAAAATTGGGGCAAGGCCGTCGTCCAGAAAGTTGGAGGTGGAGATCCGGTGAAAAAGAAATCTTCACTTGAACTTGATCCTGATAAATTCACCATGGGCCAGAGGATTGTCATCTGTGGCACCGACGCCTCATTCTTCATTCCGCCCACGGGTATGCGTGTCGTGCCGGATGAAAAAACCGGTGAATTCGTCCGCGAAGCGGTCACGCTGGAAAGTCTCCAGTATTGTGTTCTGCTTGGCGAAGACGGTGTGAAGCGATTCGTTCCCGGTCCGGCGGTGGTCTTTCCGACCGCCACCGAAACCTTTGTGGAAACGGATGGTTCGCGGGTCTCGAAGGCGATTGAGCTCAATTCCTTGAGCGGGATTTATGTCAAAGTAATCTCGGACTACAAGGAAAAGGGAGGGGAAGAAGCGGGCAAGGAGGCGGTTGTCCAAGCCGGGACGGAACTTTTCATTACCGGCAAACAACAGGCTATTTACTTCCCGCGTCCGGAGCACGCCATCATTACCTACGACAAAAATAATATCCACTACGCAGTGGCTGTTCCGGAAGGTGAAGGTCGGTATGTTCTCAACCGTGAGACGGGCGAGGTGGCCTTGGTCAAGGGACCAAAGATGCTTCTCCTTGATCCGCGCAAAGAGGTCTTCATCAAGCGACCCTTGCCGAAGAAGTTGGTGGAGCTGTGGTTCCCCGGGAATACCGAGGCCCTGCGGATCAACGCCGAGTTGGAAACCGAGAGGTTGACCAGTTCGAAAATCTTCGTGGAGGAAAGTTCTCGTTTTCGTTCGGCGGGCGCCTTTGCCCGTGGGGCGGATTATGGAGAACTGAATGTGCCAATTGGCGCCGATGAAATTCAACGCAGGTCGACTCACACTACCCCACGGACTATTACCTTGGACACCAAGTACCAGGGGGCAGTTTCGATTGGGGTTTGGGCCGGTTACGCGACTGAAGTCGTGGCCAAGAATGGCAAGCGACGCGTGGTAAAAGGGCCGCAGACAGTCCTCCTCGAATACAACGAAGAGCTGACGCGGTTGTCGCTCTCCACGGGCAAGCCCAAAAATACCGACAGGCTTCAGGAGACGGTTTACCTGAAGATTGCCGGCAACCAGGTCTCCGATGTTGTCACGGTTGAAACCAAAGACGGCATGGGAATCGAGGTGAAGGTGAGCTACCAGGTGGAGTTTATCGGCAACGGAGACAAATGGTTCGTGGTCGACAACTACGTGAAATTGGTGACGGATCACTTGCGGTCAATCCTGCGCGGTGTCGCCAGGCAATACGCCGTGAGTGAATTCATCGGCAATTCGACGGTGATCATTCGGGATGCGGTTCTTGGCAAGCGGCCGGAAACCGGTCCTCGCCCGGGATGTGGCTTTCCGCAGATTGACGCTCGCGTCTATGACGTGGAAGTTCTCCTGGTCAAGCCGACCGACCCCGAAGTGGCCAGGCTCATTGCTGATGCGC
The DNA here is from genome assembly GCA_041666545.1 of Candidatus Paceibacterota bacterium. Lineage (NCBI taxonomy): Bacteria > Bacillati > Minisyncoccota > Minisyncoccota bacterium. Next base: position 39,965 of record JBAYGS010000001.1, read on the forward strand.
AAAAGTCGATTATCACGCAGACGCTTGATCTGACCAAGCGCGAACAGGGGTTCGTGGTCGCCAAGCGGATTGAGGAGATCACTCGACAGACCACCAAAGAGAAGCTTGAGACGGCCAAGGGCGAGCACGAGAAAGACATGATGCTCGAAGGTCAGCGGTTGGCCCAAGCGCTCGAGAGGCAAAAAGTTGTCCTCGAAGTTGAGAGGGCGGCCCAAGAGGCCAACCTCAAAATTCAGGACATCCTGGCCAAAATCAGCGCAGCCGTCTTGGCTCGTGATAAGGCCAACGCCGACCAGAAGCAGGCAATCGATACCGAGATCCAGAAGTTGGAGATCGAGAAACTGCAAGCGGAAACTTCGGCCCTCAAGGACAGGCTCATTGCTATCCCGGAGAAATTCGTGGCGGCCATCGAAGCCTCGAACGATCGGGATGCCTTGGTCAAGATGGCCGAGGAGCTCGGTCTCGCGGCCTACCTGAGAAAGCAAAGCGTTGGAGCGACGATCCAGTCACTCCTCGAAGGGACGCCGCTCGCGAAAACGTTCGAGAAGCTCGGTACGGCGGTTCGCGGTCGCTCGGAGTCGTAAATTGTTTGTTGCAAATTGTTAGTCAACGGGTCGTCTTCGGACGGCCCGTTTTTAATTGGCTAAAAGTTGTTAACCTGTGGCGCCAATTCGGCATCTTGACATTTTTAACTAGAAGTGTATTTTAGTAGATAGGTAGCTCCTTTAAATCATTTAACCAACAAAGAGAAAGGCAGAAAATGAGCATCAGTACGGCAAGATTGGGCAGAGTCTCGGGCGCCAGAGTCGAATACCAACTGGAAGATCTGGAAGGTGCCGATTTGGCAAAAATCATCAGAATCCTGTTCAACTGTCAACCCAAAAGCCCGGTCGAGACCAGAGCTCTCGAAAAGCTCGACACCTTTATCGTCGATTTTGAATCGGGCGAGGCGGTTTTCCATCGGGTGAAAAGTCGGCCACAGTTTGGTGAATTTGTGCTTGAGCGCATGTTCGCCTACGCTGACACGCAAGACAAATTGCGTCGGCTGATGGATTTGTCGCCGAATTTTTCTCCCACGCTTGAGAAGATCGTCGATTTTCTTACGACCAGTGCCAGGACGCTCAAAAATTGGTGCCAGTTGCTGTTGTTGTGCGCGCGTTTGCACCCGAACTCGGCAGTTCAAGAGAAGATCGAGAACGGCATTATGAGTCAGGCAAACACTTTTGCAGACTGGGAGCAGGTGTGTGCAGTCGCCAAACGACAGGGTTGCAGGCGACTGCTTGTGCACGCTCTCAAAGAGCAAAAGCAGGCGGCGAACAGTTTGGCCGACCTGGTCAAAGTTTTTGACCAGGTCACTGAAGCCGATGACGACGAAGCGGAAAAGGCAGTCTTGGACAAGGTTGCGACAGTCGACGCTCCTCTCGAGGAGTGGATGGATGTGGTCCGTGACAGTGATCAAGACGAGCGGCTGCAAAAAGTGGCCGTGAGTCGGGCACTTACGCTCTGCAGTACGAGCATGCACGCGGTTGAAATTCTGGAGAAGGCGCTTGAGATCGATGTCGATTTCGCGCGCGACATTCTTCCGGAGGCTCTTAGGAAAATCAGCGACTTGGGTCATCTGGCCCGGGTTTATATTCAGGAGTTCAACTCTCAAAACCAGGAGCTCATCCTGGCCGCGGTGAAGGGTATTACGCCGACCATTCAGGAGTGTCTGGATTATCTCGAGAACGGTGATCCGCAACACGGCGAGAATCGAGGCGAACTCGACGAGGCGGTCTTCGAGATCGTTCTCTCGGCGATCGCAAGTCAAGCCGAGTCCCTCAAGCTCTACAAGGTTGTCGCTCAAAGCGGGTACTTGTCGGATGATGGGTATCAGAAGAGGGTGCTCGAGAAATTCAAGCAGTTTGGCGGAGTGAACGATGAGTTGCTCCAAGAGATCTCCTCGGGCCGGTGGAATGCTGAGGATCATCCCGAGCTCATCACGCTGGTCTTCACGAGCCTGATCGAGGTGGCCGGAAGTTTTACGGCAAAGGTTCGGGTCTATCTCAAATACTGTGATATTCGAGGAACGCACTGGACTGACGATGTTGCCATGGGACTTCGAGCGGCGGTTGTGAAAAGTGCGACTCAGGGAGAGCTCCAACTCCTGGCGATCTTCAGTGGCAGAAATTCGTCGAGTTGGGAAGAAGCTCTGTTTGACGAATGCCTCCGTTCTCTCGAAGGTTAATTGGTGAAAGGCAAGGCCCGCACGTTCCGTGCGGGCCTTTTTAAATTCTTCTTGCAGTCTCTATTATTGGGTCGGTCCATAACTGCCACCTTGATAACCTTCCGGCGGCGCGCCGTACTGGCTTTTCATTTTCTCAATTTCATCATCGGTCGGTGACCAATCATTCGGAAAGCCGTTACCGGGTGCATAGCCTTGAGGAATTTCGCCGGCTCCAGCCCCACTTGGGATTTGATCCTTGATCTGCTCCATAATTTTAGCCTGAATCTGATTTTGCATGCATGTGGAAATGGTGGCTTGGACTTCGTCGGTGTTGACACTGCCTTGGCTAAACTTGGCCTCATAGTTGTCGCCGTAGGATTGCTTCAGACATTTTTCGGCCATGGCGTTGATGTCGCCAAGATCAACCCCTGGTGGTAGTTGGTCGGTCATACCCTGGAACTGGGCTTTCATTTGGTTTTCGATTTTGCCACCGACCGAAGTCTTCATACAAGTGCTGATTGTTGTTTGAATTGTGTCCGGATCGATTTCGCCAGCCTTGATTTTATCGAAGGCATCGGCGCCAAGTTTTCCGGTGATACAGGGTTTGGCCTCCTCGGGAATCTGACTCATTTTTTCTTCGGCAAATTTTTGCATTGCGCTAAAGCAACCCTGAATCGCTTTGCCGGCGGTTGGTCCCGGGACAAAACTACCGGATTCGATACTGGCATAATTGTCCTCGCCAAGATTTTCTTTGAGACAGCTAATGACTTCTGGAGTGGCGAACTTCAGGCCAGTTCGCATTTTGGCCATGCCGTCTTTGGCCTCCTTCAGTTTGTCGGCGGGAATTAAATCATGTTGCTCGGCATAAGTGAAGCAAGCTTCGGAATTGGCCGGTTCATTGCAGTACGCTTCACAGCTATCCTTTGATCTGCAACCGCCCGGACCCACTCCGCCAGTCTTTTTGTAGAGCGCGGCGTCTTCCGGTGAGACCAGACCATTTTTCTCGGCGAAACTGAAACACTCATCGGTGTGAGTGACATCCTTGCAATAATTTTCGCAAGAATCTTTGCTTGTGCATTTGCCCGGGGTCTCGCCATTCGCAACTAGCGGAGCAAATTTTTTCGCCTCAGCCAATTCTTCACCGGTTAGAAATCCGGCCTTCTCGGCAAAGCCGAGGCATTCTTCAAGGTGAGAGGAGATTTGGCAGTAGCTTTCACAGGTATTCTTATCTTTACAGCCACCCGGTAGGGAAGTTCCGTTTTTAAGGGCAAGGGCAACTTTTTGTGCTTGAGCCAAGTCTTCGCCACTCATTAATCCGTTCTTTTCGGCGAAGTTTAGACATTCGTCGAGGTGACTGGTGCCATCGCAGTAGCTTTTACAAGTGGCTTGATCTTTACAGCCACCCGGGCCTTCGCCCATCGCACCGAATTTGCGAGCCTGCTCGGCCTCTTGGGCGCCCAGTAGGCCATGCTTTTCGGCGAAATTGACACAGGCCACGATATTGGCCTTGTTGTCACAGAAGGTTTTACAGCTAGCCTCGGTTTTGCAACCCCCGAGGTCAGCAACCGGGAAGGTGATTGGTGATGGGTTTGCGGATGGAGTTTGGCCGTGGACCACAATCGCGCCAGAAATGAAAAAGGCAAAAGTCAAAATAACCGAAGACAAAATTTTTTCTTTATTCATAATTATTTTGACCCGAATGGGTTCTGGTAAACGCTAGTAAATGGATTGACCTCAGCCGTTTTGAACGGATTGGTCTCCGGAGCAATCTTGGCTGCCACATCGGAGGATCCAGTGATGGTGTTGGCAACAGTGCCGCCGAGTGAACTGCTCTCCGAGCTCACCGGGGCGTTAGCCGCTCCTTTGCCCCAGACGAAGTAGGCGATGATTGCCAAAACTATGACAACGATTAGAATCGCCACTCCCGTCTTGCCGGCATTGGTTGCGGCAAATTTATTTTTCATACGAAAAATTAATAAAATTAGCTGATAACTTGAGTTAATTGTATTCCTTATTTAGCTCGAGGCAAGCCGGTTGTGCAACTAAATTTTTTTGATAGGTTTTGTTTGATTGCGAAAGTTGGCTCTTTGGATTAAACTTGGCCAAGACGATCTTCCGCCGGTCTTCGGGGTTTACCTCCTTTACCCGAATTCTGGCTGTCCGGGCCGGCGCGTTTGATTCTTTTCGCGCCGGCCCTTTTACATATTAAAATTTAGAAAACTGGTGCGGGTCGTGGGTAGCTTGCCGGTAGCTTGAAGGTAGCCTGATTTATCGTTTCACCCCCCTCTCTACACTAACTTCTCCGTACGGAAAAGTTAGTGTAGGGGGTGAAGCTTGGACGAGGGGCGGAGGGATTTTGTGGTAGAATTCGGATATGAAAAAAGTCGCCATTTTTGATATCGACGGCACGATTTTTCGCTCGAGTCTTTTGATTGAACTTACCGAAGAGTTGGTAAATCAGAATATTTTTCCGGCTGGCGCTCGGAGGATTTACGAATCGGTCCAAACCAACTGGCTTAACCGAGCCGGAGACTATGATGACTATATAATGAAGGTTATCGAGGCGTTCATGAGGCATCTCAAGGGTGTTTCGTATCGCGATTTCGACCGAATCTCCAAAGAAGTAATTGCTCGGCACCAAAATCGGACTTATCGCTACACTAGAGACCTGATTAAGCAACTCAAAAAGAAAGGCTACTTTCTTCTGGCCATTTCTCAGTCGCCCAAAACAATTCTCGACAAGTTTTGCTCGAAATTGGGTTTTGATAAAGTTTATGGCCGAATTTACGAGCTTGGCCCGACAGATTGCTTTAATGGCAAGGTTGTCGATGAGCATCTGATTCAAAACAAGGCTACGATTTTGAGACGCGCGGTCGAACGCAACGGTCTGACCCTCAAGGATTCGGTCGGAGTCGGTGACACTGACGGGGATATTCCATTCTTAGAATTGGTGGCCAAGCCAATTTGCTTTAATCCCAACTCGGGACTCTTTAAACAGGCCAAGCGACTTGGTTGGAAAATTGTGATTGAGAGAAAGGATGTTGTGTATGAAGTCCAATAATCAATAACCAAGAGACAATAGCCAAGGGCGGGTTGCGGCCCGTAGGCTAACTGTGTTAACATATCTCTGTTCCAATTAATAAATGGCAAATTCCACAGAAAAAAAATCGGTAAGAGCGGTCGTCACCGAAGCCTTGCCCGATACTTTGTTTCGGGTCAAACTCGATGATTCTGACGGGGAAATTCTTGCCTATTTGGCTGGGAAAATGAGATTGCACCGCATCAAGGTGCTCATCGGCGATACCGTGAGAGTCGAGCTAGACCCGTATGGCGGTAAGGGCCGGATTGTCCAACGAATTTAAGTAAAATGCTTAAATCGGCCTTTGGCTATGGACAAAAAAGGCCATATAGTATAGTATGTTCGTCTGTGTCTATGAACACATTTTTTAATTTTCATGCGCGTTAAAGCTTCAGTCAAAAAGATCTGTCCGAAATGCCAAGTGGTCCGACGCAAGGGCTATGTTTATGTTGTCTGTAAAGGCAACCCGAGACACAAGCAGAGACAAGGATAGGAGAGGTATAGGGTATAAAGTATTATGAAGAGGGAATGAAGAAAGAGGGAAAGCAAGAACAAGAAAAAATAAGCAAAAATAAGAATGAGAATCTTCGGTATCACAATTCCAGATGAGAAAAGACTTGAGGTTGGCCTCACGGTTTTTTATGGCATTGGTCGCCCTCGGGCCCAGGCCATTCTAAAGCAGGCTGGAGTTGATTACGGCAAGAAGTCAAAGGATCTTTCTACTGATGAGGAAGCTCGCATCCGCAAGATTGTTGAGGGTTTGAAATTGGAGGGAGACCTCAAGCGAGAGGTTGCCGGCAATATCAAACGACTCAAAGATATCAAAGCCTACCGAGGTACCAGACATCAGCGAGGCCTGCCTTCAAGAGGTCAGCGAACCAAAACCAATTCTCGAACTCGTCGAGGTAATGTGAGGAAGACGATGGGTACCGGTAGAAAGAAGGCGGAGAAGAAATAGTAGATAGTAGAAGAGAAAGCATCAAACTAGGAAATCTCAAATTCCAAATAAAGGCAAAAAATCGCAAGCAACAAGATTACCACAAACTCCCAGTTTATTATTTGAGATTTATTTGGAATTTATAATTTTGGATCTGTAATTTAATCAAATGGGTAAAAAAAGAATTGTCACAACTGAAGGAGGAGAGAAGAAGGCTGAAGGTGCAGCCGCGGCTCCTCGTGCCTCAAGTAAGCGTAAACTGGAAACGGGCATTTTGTTCGTGCAATCAACTTATAACAACACCAAAGTGATGCTAGCCGACAGCAAGGGTAATGCCGTCGCCTGGTCATCAAGCGGTTCACTTGGCTTTAAGGGTGCTAAAAAAGGCACTCCTTTTGCTGCCGCGAAAGTCGGAGAAGTCTTGGCCGAGAAGGCGATGGCGATGGGCGTAAAGGAGATTTCCGCGGTCATCAACGGTGTTGGTTCCGGTCGCGAGTCAGCCGTTCGGGGTTTTATTTCCAAAGGTATCACTTTGAACTCGATTAAGGATGTCACCCCGGTCCCGCACAATGGCCCGAAGCCACCTAAGCCTCGCCGCGTCTAAAACTTCCAAACTTTTAAACTTATTAACTTCTAAACTTTTTATGCGCATTGGCCCACGATACAAAATAGCTCGCCGACTCGGTCCTTCTGTTTTTGATAAAACTCAAACTCAAAAGTTTGCGTTGTCTGAGTCGCGCAAGGGTGGGAAGAAAGGCGCGCATCCCAAGAACAAAACTGAGTACGGTCTTCAGATGCTGGAGAAGCAGAGAGTGCGCTTTACTTACGGAGTCGGCGAGCGACAATTTGGAAACTATGTGAGTGCGGCGGTCGCCAACAAAGGCACCAATACCGTGCAAGACCTATATGGCCGACTGGAGAGACGCTTAGATAATGTGGTTTATCGAATCGGTTTGGGTAATTCGCGACAAGCTACCCGCCAGATGGTTTCCCACGGACACATCTTGGTTAACGGTCGCCGAGTCACCATTCCTTCCTACGCCATGTCAAAAGGCGACCGAATCCGAATTCGGGAAGGTAGCCAGAAAAGCCCTCTATTTAAGGATTTGATCGAGAAGACGAAGAAGCCGTTGCCAACCTGGATGACCTTTGCCAAGGACAAAAACGAGTGGGAAGTGACCGGAACGCCGGTTTATGTCCAAGGGGAGCAGACCTTTGATTTGTCGGCAGTTATTGAGTTCTACAGCCGTTAGTATTGCGATAAATACTAAAATAGGGTAGAATAATACTTTCTTAAAATTTTATTATTATTTTATAAAACAAAGAGCCTATGGCCCTACACAACGTTTTGTTACCGTCAAAGCCGAAGATCGTCAAAGAAGGCGATAATATCGGCGTCTACGAAATTGATGGTCTTTATCCTGGTTATGGTCATACCCTCGGCAACTCCCTTCGCCGAATTATTCTTTCATCCTTGCCGGGCGCCGCGGTCACTCGCGTCAAGATTGAGGGTGTTAGTCACGAGTTTTCAACTATGGCCGGAATCAAAGAGGATGTCATCACTATCCTTTTGAATCTAAAACGCTTGCGAATCAAGATGCTCACCGATGAGCCACAGAATCTGACCCTGAAAGTTAAGGGTGTTAAAGAAATTACTGCTGCCGACATCAAGTTCCCGGGACAGATTGAAATCCTAAACCCGGAATTGGTTTTGGCTCATGCTACCGAGAAAAACGCTGAAATCGAAGCGGAGCTTTTTGTCGAAAAGGGTTTGGGTTATGTCTCCAAAGAAGTTTTGCACAAGGATCGAGTTGATATCGGTTCAATCGCCATGGACGCTATCTTTACCCCGATTCGCCGAGTCAACTACGAAGTTGAAAATATGCGCGTGGGCGACCGAACTGATTTCAACCGCCTGCGCATTTTTATTGAGACTAACGGTACCATTTCGCCAAAAGAAGCTTTGGAGGATTCTATCTCAATCATGATCAGTCAGCTTAAGGCCGTGGTCGGTTTTAAGGAGGAGGAAGAAGTTGTTGCTCCGGCCGAAGGCGAAGGCGAAGCCGGTACCAAGAAGGAACCTGATACTGAATTCTTGAAGACCCGAATCGAGACTCTGCCTCTTTCACCTCGAACCACCAACGCTCTGGCTAGCGCTAACATCCGAACGGTCGGCGGTTTGGCCAGAAAGAAGGAGAAGGATTTGCAGGATGTGGAGGGTTTGGGTGCCAAAGGTATCCAGGAAATCAAAAAGGCTCTCGGCGATTTCGGCATCACCCTTAAATAATTTTCCATTTTGAGATTTTAATTTTACATTTACTATGCGTCATCATAATGCCAACAGAAAATTCGGAATGAAGCGAAAGGGGAGAAAGGCTCTCGGGCGGTCCTTGGTGCGCGCTTTGGTTGTCCACGGCAAGATGAAGACGACCTTGATCAAGGCCAAGGAGATTCGCCCGGCCGTTGAAAAATTGATTACCCGAGGCAAAATCGGCACGGTAGCCAATCGTAGGTTGCTGACTTCCAAGACCGGTAGCGCTGAATTGGCCGGAAAGATCATTAAGACCGCCGAGAAGTACAAGGACCGAAAGGGTGGCTATACTCGGATTACCAAGCTTGGCCGCCGAATCAGTGACGGTGCCCAAATGGCGATTATTGAATTCGTCTAAACTTTGGACTTTACACTTTTTACTTTAAACTTTATTTATCATGGAGCATACAATCGACGCTACGAATATGAGGTTAGGACGAGTGGCCAGCCAGGCTGCAGTGCTTTTGATTGGCAAGGATGCGAGCTTCCAAAGAAATGTGAAGCCAAAGACAGTCGTCAAGATTGTTAACGCTTCCAAGATTGATATTGCCGAGCGCAAGCGAGCCGGTACCATCTATCACCGCCACTCCGGTTATCGCGGCTCGATGGTGATTGAAGATATGAATAAGGTTATTAAGGACAAAGGTTTTTCCGAGGTTTTCCGTCGGACAGTTTATGGTATGATCCCGCGTAGCAAGCTCACCAAACAAATGATGAAAAATTTGATTATTACTGAATAATTTTTATGCACCCAGAAACTACTAAAACTGAGAGATACACTGAAGCCGTAGGTCGTCGCAAGACCGCTTCGGCTCGAGTCCGGATTACTCCGGCCGCCAAGACTTCGATTGTCATAAATGACAAGGAGCTCCATGTTTATTTCCCGACCAAAGATTTGCAATTGACCGCTAGCGAGGCCCTCGATAAATCAAAATCAGCCAAGAAATTTAAAGTGACGGTTGTGGTCAGAGGCGGTGGCATTAATGGTCAGGCTGAAGCGGTTCGTCACGGTATTGCGAGAGCGATTAACGAACTCGAACCGGAACTCCGCACCAATTTGAAGAAAGCCGGCTTCCTTAAACGAGATCCTCGAGCCAAAGAAAGACGCAAATTCGGTCTGAAGAAGGCAAGGAAAGCACCGCAATGGTCCAAGCGCTAGAGATGATTGTCGGTCCCGGTACTTATTTTGTGTTGAAATATTAAAGACGCTGTCTCGTAGCAAAATTCTGATTTTTGCTGGCGGGACAAGGAAAGCGCCACAGTGGAGCAAGAGGTAGATTTAAGAATCTGGATTCAGGATTCAGGATTCAAGAATCAGGAATAAAGAAAACCGCCCCGCACGAAAGTGCGGGGCGGTTTTAGTTGACAGCAGACAATATTAATGCATAATTGCCCAAGAAAGTACTTTTGAAAATATGAGAAAAACATGCAATGACCTCCGTTTGGAATTGGGTTTTAAGGATACTGAACGAATGTTTACGGCGGCGATTACCCACAGCTCAATGGTTCGCGAACCCGAACAGCGTCCGCTCCAGTCTAACGAAAATTTGACCCACATTGGTCGGCGATTCTTGCAGACGGTGCTCGCAATTCGTCTCACCCTGCTTCGGCAATCGAATGCGGTAATTTCCATCCGCTCGTCCAACTGGCTTAACTCACAGATCGGGGCAGTAGGGAGAAAGCTAAAAGTGCTCGACTGTTTGGTGATTCAGCCTACGACCGAGGCAGGGATTCGAAATTCTGAGTTGGCTACCGCGCGTCTGGAGGGCGAAACCCTTTGTGCGCTAGTCGGGGCACTGATTATTGAAAATGGCTACCAGGCCGGCGAGGAGTTCTTTCGAACTCATTTCCAAGAAGGCTTGATGAATGCTCACTGGGCGGAGACGGCCCCGATGAAGGACCCGAAGACCCTGCTTCAGGAGGTTCTGGCCAAGCAGAAATTGATACCGGAATATGAACTGATTTCCGCGGATGGGCCGGTCCATAGACAGGCCTTTGCGGTAAGATTAATTTGTAACGGCCAGGTGCTAGGTGAGGGCTTGGGGACTACAAAAAAATCGGCCGAAAAAGCAGCCGCTACCGAGGCTCTGGCCACCCTCAAGAGGTTCGGCGACGGTAGGTCCTAGATGGTTAAAATTATTTGCCGACAGCGTGCCACCTTGCGCCTGTCGGTTTTTTAAAACGGATTTGCGCTAAGTCAAGTTTTTAATCTTTCCCAAATCCCTTATACTTAAACCCTAATCCTACAATTCCTTATTCCTAATTCATAATTCCTTATTCATCCACTATGCAAGACGAAAAAGACTTGAAAGATAATAAAACGGTTCCGCCCGAAGAAACATCCGACGATGTGGTTTTTGAGGACACCGAAGAGGCTCATGTCGACCTACCAGCCAAACTTAAAAAGCTAAAAGATAAACTTTCTGCTTGTGAGAAAGAGAAAAGCGAATATTTGGATGGTTGGCAGAGGTCAAAAGCCGATTTTATCAATTACAGAAAAGACCAGGAAAAATCCAATCGCGATTTTATTAAATTTGCCAATCTCGGCTTGATCGAGGAATTGATTCCGGTTCTAGACAGTTTTGAAATGGCTTTTTCCAACAAAGTTGCTTGGGAGAAGGCGGATAAGAATTGGCGAGTCGGAGTTGAATATATCCACTCACAGCTCCACTCAATTTTGGAAAAGAATCATTTGAAATCAATCAGTCCGAGAGTGGGAGATGAATACGACCATACCAATCACGAAGCGATTGAATCGGTGCCGGTGGAGGATAAAAGCCAAGATCATAAAATTGTTGAGGTTATAAGCAAGGGCTATGAGATTAATGGGCGGGTGGTGAAGGCGGCAAGGGTGAAGGTGGGAGAGAGGAAAGTTTAGAAGTTGAGAAGTTTTGAAGTTGGGCGGGAAGAGGAGTGAGTAGTGGGTAGTGAGTAGTTGGGAGAAAAGAAAAACCAACCGGGAGGGTTGGCTTGGCGGAATTTGCGGTTTACTTTTTCTCCGCTAGTTCAGTGTGTGTTCCAGTTCTCAAAACACCTCGGATTGCAGAAATGCCGCGCCTGGCCGTTGCGGCCGGCCGCAGGTAGAAAAGAGATTTCTTGTCCTTCTTTCAGTGGCTTGTTGCAGAGTTTGTGGTTGCAGCGTAGACCTGAACAGGGGGTTTTAATGGTTTCAATCTTGCGAAGGGTCTTGTTCATATTTTTCCTTTCTGCTTCTGAATCCAAGTTAGCACAATCTCTAGAGTTGTCAAGTAAAAAACAGCGGGGGAGCACCTCGCTGTTTTGATGTTCGTGTCAGCGACTGACCGTCACTTCGGCTTGTTTGCCTCGATGGCGGCGATAATGTGGCTCGCAAGTGCGGCAATCGAGAGTGCGAGACTAAATGAGCCGACCCCGATTAGCAAAACTCTCACGAATCCAGTCGCCGACACGATGCCGGTGGTCAGGGTCAGGATTCCGATTGTTAGAGATATTATCAGTGCGGTATAGTGTCCTATTGACATGGTATTCTTTGGGTTGAAGTTTTCTGGCTGTATTATAGCAAATTGTGGGGTTTTGTCAAGTTATCAAAATCGGCTAAAAAGGGTATAATTTTGGCAATGAATTTGCCCCAAAAACAGACCGGCCAGGTATTTGAGAGGGTTTTAAGGACTAAAACTGGCACTTTGGCGCGGGTGAAGTTTTTGGTTATGGAATTCGAGGGAAAGCCTTGGGTGAAGGTTTTGTCAATCGAAGCGATTGAGGGCGGAATTAGGAATAATGAATTAGGAATTAGGAGGGGAAAAATACTCTGCCTTCCATGCCTGAAGACAAAAGAGATTTTGCCGGAAGTTGAGAAAGCTATTGATGAGGAAATCGAATCGCCTTTTTTTGAATTATTTTTTTTGACGAGTCAACCAACACGAGCGCCGTCGAGTAGAATCTAGATTCACGATTCAGGATTCACGATATGAAATCGGGAATTGCTGAGCCGTGTTTTTCTGTTGGATCTAATCATGAATCTTAATTCTTAAATCATTAATCTATTTAAAAAACTATGTCTAAAATACTAGGAATCGACTTGGGAACAACTTACTCCGCAATGGCGGTGATGGAATCTGGTGGCCCACGAATTTTGGAAAATGCCGAAGGTGTCCGGACGACTCCGTCGATTGTGGCAGTCTCGAAAAGCGGCGAACGACTGGCCGGTCTTTTGGCCAAGCGACAGGGCGTGACAAACCCGAAGAACACAATTTTCGCGATTAAGCGATTTATTGGTCACACTTACGATGATGCTGGGGTGCAGAAAGATATCAAGACGGCGCCATTTGAAACTCGCAAATCCGAGAATGGCGGAATCGAAGTGAAGATGAGTGATAAGTGGTATCGACCGGAAGAAGTCTCGGCGATGATTCTGCAAAAGCTGAAGACCGATGCCGAAGCGCGCTTGGGTGAAAAAATCACCGAAGCGATTATTACCGTGCCGGCCTATTTCAACGACTCACAACGACAAGCTACAAAAGATGCCGGTAAAATTGCTGGCCTAGATGTCAAAAGAATTATCAACGAGCCGACCGCGGCGGCTTTGGCCTATGGCTTCAACAAAAAGAAAAATGAGAAAATCGCCGTCTTCGACTTCGGAGGCGGAACCTTCGATATTTCTATTTTGGAAGTCGGCGATGATGTGATTGAAGTAAAATCGACTGATGGTGACTCGCACTTGGGAGGCAAGGATATCGACCAGAAAATTATTAACTTTTTGGCCGAGGAGTTTAAAAAGGAGTCGGGAATTGATGTGCGAAATGATGCCCTCGCTCTCCAGAGGCTTGATGAAGCGGCGGAGAAGGCCAAAATCGAGCTTTCGACTGCGGTTGAGACCGAGGTGAACATTCCGTTCTTGACCTCAGATTCTTCCGGCCCTCGACACTTACTGGTGAAAATGACTCGCGCCAAATTGGAAGAATTGGCTCGAGAATTTATCGACCGAGCGATGATGATTACCAAGCGGGCAATGGAAGCTTCACCATTTAAAATTCCCGATATCAATGAAATCGTGATGGTTGGTGGCCAGACCAGGATGCCAATGATTCAGAAAGCGGTGAAGGAATTTTTCGGCAAGGACTTGCACATGGGCGTTAATCCGGATGAAGTTGTGGCGGTTGGCGCCGCTATTCAGGGTGGAATTTTGCAGGGTGATGTGAAGGATGTACTTTTACTCGATGTAATCCCGCTATCATTTGGAATTGAGACTATGGGAGGAGTCGCTACCAAGTTGATTGAGAAGAACACTACCATTCCGGCGGCCAAGTCGCAGGTATTTTCGACGGCGGCCGATAATCAAACTCAAGTTGAGATTAATGTGGTTCAGGGCGAACGAGCGATGGCTTCTGACAACAAATCACTCGGCCGATTTATTCTCGATGGGATTCCGCCGGCACCACGAGGCATGCCTCAAGTTGAAGTGACTTTCGACATTGATGCCAACGGTATCCTGAATGTTAAGGCGAAGGACAAGACGACGGGCAAGGAACAGTCGATTAAGATTGAAGCTCGTTCCGGTCTGACTGATGCTGATATTGAAAAGATGAAAAAGGATGCCGAGCTTCATAGCGAAGAAGATAAGAAGAAAAAGGAAACTGTTGAAGCTAAAAATATTGCCGAGCAATTGATTTACACTGCCGAGAAGTCGCTTAAGGATGCTGGCGATAAAGTGCCGGCTGATGTTAAGAAATCCGTTGAGGACAAAGTCACGGCTCTGAAGGGTGTGAAGGATGGTGCTGATCTTGGAGCAATTAAAACTGCGACCGAGGCGCTCTCCGGCGAGCTTTCTAAAGTTGGCGAAGCGATGAGTAAGGCGGCGAAAGAAAATTCCCAGCCGAATGCCGAGAATAAGGAGGGGAAAGTGCACGAGGCGGAGGTGAAGGAAGAGAAGAAAAGTGAGTAGTGGGTAGTGAGTAGTGGGTAGTTAGAGAAATAAAATTTGTCCTCGTCCTATCCCCGCAGCAAGGCTGTTCCCTCGGAAGACCTCGGCGGGGTATTGGGCGAGGCAACGGGGCAAACTTTGTTGTAGCAGTGTCGGCTCCGCCGACGCATGATTCTCGTTGCGGACTCATCCCCGCCGCAGAGCGGCTGGGTATTCTCCGCAGTCACAATAAAAAATCCCCTCTTCCTACTCTCCGCGACATTCGTCGTGGGGAGAGTGGAGGAGGGGAAAGGCTTAGTCTTCGGTGCTGGTCAGATTGATGAAGGCACTGATGAGAGACGCTGATTCCTGTTCGTTCAGAATGGCGTCAATTTGATGGGCTCTCGCATATGGCCCTCCCTCGCTGAGTTGATCCTTACTCTCGTGGAAGGCCAGTGCCTTTAGAATCGTCTTGCTTCCTTCTCCAGTCACTTCGATTGAGTAGGCGTAGACGGGTTTGGGTCTGTTGCGGTCGGCCTCCAGAAGGATTTTGATCGCGAATCTTTCGTCAGGTTTGTCGCCGACAAAGCCAACGAACATCGCCCTTTCCGGGAAATCTTTGTTGGCCACCAGTCGCATTACCCAGCCGAACTGGTTCTGAGTGGCCCCAGGAAGCCTTTTCGCTGATCGATCAGAGTGTAGAAAAATTTCTTTCGGGAATTCCTCAATGATGCGGATTATAGCCATGACAACTCTTCGCCGTGTCGCCGTCTCTTGCTGGTCTGGATATTCCTTGAGCAATGACAGCATTTCGATAAGTGTTGATCTGGCGGCACTGGCTCGGGTCTTGTGAAGTAGCTTTCCGATTAATTGGCGCAGGTTCATAGTGTTAATCCGAAGGGGTGTCATACGGTTGACGAAGTTCTAGAAATAGTGATAGCATAGCAAACATTAAATGTCAATATGAAAAAAGATTATTACGAAATATTAGGCGTTGATAAAAAGGCCTCAAAGGACGACATCAAAAAAGCGTTTCGGAAATTGGCACATGAGCATCACCCCGACAAGAAGGGTGGCAACGAGGCTAAGTTTAAAGAGATAAACGAAGCTTACGGTGTGCTTTCCGATGATCAAAAAAGGGCACAGTATGACACCTATGGTCAAGCTTTTTCCGGCGGAGCCGGACCAGGGCAAGGTGGTGGATTTGGCGGTTTTGGTGGCGCCGGTGGTTTTGATTTTTCCGGTTTTGCGAATGGCGGCCAAGGGTTTGAAGGTTTCGACCTGGGCGATTTGTTCGGCGATTTTTTTGGTGGCGGTGGTGGCCGAAGTCGGACCAAGCGCGGCCGGGACATTTCGGTTGATATCGAGATTAGTTTCGCCGAGTCGGTTTTTGGAGTTGATAAAAAGTTTTCCTTGGCCAAGGATTCAACCTGTAATATCTGCAAAGGCTCTGGAGCCAAATCTGGCACAGAATTGAAGACCTGCGAAGTTTGTGGTGGTAAAGGTAAGGTGCAAGAGACTCGTCGCTCGTTTATCGGAGTTTTTAATACGGTTCAAACCTGTGGCAATTGTCATGGTAAAGGCAAAGTGCCAAAAGAAAAATGTGAACATTGTCGTGGTGAGGGAATTTTAAGACAAGAGCAGGAGATCAATGTAAAAATTCCCGCCGGTATCAATGATGATGAGGCGGTCAGACTTTCCGGCGCCGGTGAGGCGATTGCCGGTGGGCCGTCGGGCGATTTGTATATCAAGGTTCATGTGAAGCCGCATTCGTCTATTGTTAAAGAGGGCAACAATTTGCTGATGGATGTTAGCGTGAAGCTTTCAGATGCTTTGCTCGGGGCGGAATACCAGGTGTCGACCTTGGATGGTAATTTGTCCGTAAAAATTCCGGAAGGCATTACTCACGGAGAAATTTTAAGAGTGAGAAACAAGGGCGTGCCGTACGGCAATAGGCGCGGCGACCTGTTGTTGAATGTGAAAATTGTCATGCCGACTAAGCTTTCTAAAACTGCCAAGAAAGCGATTGAGGATTTGAGGCAAGAAGGAATATAAGGAGAATCATCAATAACCAGGGCTCGAAGCGAGCAATAACCAATAACCAAGAGACAATAATCAAGAACGGACAAAATCCGCCCTGCACTAATTTCTGCGATAGCAGAAATTAGTGCAGGGCGGATTTTTGTTAGTAGGATTGGCAGAATTGGAAGTCAGAAGATTCAAGCCCGCAAAGTCGAACTTTGCGGGTCCTTTGGTTGACCAAATCAATTTTTCGTGCATAATAATTTGAGGTTGGTTCCTTCAAAAAACACTAAAAGAAAGGGATAAAATGAGCATTGAGGCTACTAAATTCACCCCGCGGGCTCAAAAAGTCATCGCGCAGGCCATGTCGGAGGCGAGTAATCTTGGACAGGACTGCGTGGGGACGGAGCACCTGCTTCTGGGATTGATTGCTGTGCGTGATAACACCGCCTGCGAAATTCTGAAAAAGTTAGGGGTTGTACTCGGCGAACTATATTCCCACACTTTCGAGCATATTGGCCACGGACCAGATGATAAGGTGGTCACGGCTACCGTTTTTGCTCCCCGGGTCTTAATGGTTTTTAAATTGGCCGAGACTGAAGCCAAGAGTCTGGGTCAGGAATTTGTCGGTACGGAGCATTTGCTTTTGGCCCTGGTGGCCGAAAGTGACTGTGTTGCGGCTCGGATGCTGAAAAAATTCAGCATTGCCCATGCTGAAGATATTCGCAAGGTCATTCAGTCTAGTCCTCAACCCCAATCGGTGACGGCGGGAGATTTGCAAACTTTTCAGGCCAAGGATATCGGCGACTTGGCGTATTCTGCCCTGAAAATCTTGGACTTGCCTGAAGATTCGTTCATCCGACTCTCTGGTCTAGCCAATAAATCTTTTTCTGATTTGTGCAACGAGATTTTCCGACTCTTGGTCGTGCACGGTTCGCTTATTCACGCGATTTACCACGAGCGGCTGAAATTGCTCTTGTCTAAGTTGATTTCGTCTGCGCCGAATACTGATCGGATTGAGAAATGCATCCGTGCTCTCGTGGCAATTTTGGGTGCCGAAAAGGCTGCTCAAATGGCTGATATCGCTTTTGCCAAAGTGCGACCTGGTTCTGGCGAATATCAGCGGTGGGGCACCGCCTTGCAGTTGATTACCGGCAAACCCGTCCAGGTCAGCGTGAACTTTGTTTCCCAGTGGCCTCCGCCCTAGGGTTTAGGGTTTTTCCAAGCCGCGCGCAACGCGCGGCTTTTATATTTGACAAATTCAGTTATCTATGGAGAATGAGTATAGGATAGTTGAAAGGTTATTATGAGTGAAACTCCGTTTGACGGTATACAGTTTGCGCCACGAGCCCAGCAGGTATTGGCGTTGGCCCGCAAGGAAGCCGACAGGCTTAACCACAACTTTATCGGGGCAGAGCATTTGATTTTGGGGATGGTGATTCTTGGTCAGTGCAAAGCCTGTAGCGTCCTTGGTAAGTTTGGTATTTCGCTCGACGCAATAAAGTTGGCTGTCCTTGCCGCAATCGGCACTGGACCGGATCAGAAAATTCCTGGCGGTGCGCCTTACACTCCACGATCAAAAAAGGTTATTCGGTTGGCAGAGAAGGAGGCCAGGCGTCTTGATCACAAACTTGTCGGAACCGGGCATCTTCTCTTGGGAATTCTCCGAGAGGGCGAGGGGGTGGCGGCCAAGGTTTTAAAGGAACTCGGCCTTATTGATATCGAGAAGGTTCGGGTGGCAATTCTCGAGGAAGTCAGTCCGGGTTCGACTCCAGAAGAGCCGACTGTTGTGCCCCAAGCTGACGAAAAAGTTTTCTCCGCTTTGGCCGAGATCATTTTTCAGGTATTGAATACCCGTGAGGCCGCGACAGAGGTGTCATTCGACGGGCCGGAGAATGTTTTGCTCGGCCTTAAGGCTACGGCCTTGCAACTGCTGGCGGAGAATCAATTTCCGAGCCAATTCCACCAAAGGCTGCTTGTTGGTTTGTCGATGGCGATTACCGGGGCGAGGGATTTGAATCGCCTTGAATTGTGTAGCAACGCCATGAAAAACCTTATCGGTAAGGATCGCGTTCAAGAGTTTGTGAACCGTTGCATAGCTTCAGCCGAACCAGGTTCAACACTCTATCGGAACTTGGGTACGGTCGCCCAGCTGTCGGTTGGCAGGCCTGTAGCAATTACGACTACCACTGACTTTGTGGCCACATGGAGGAAGAAGGCCAGCTAGGTCCTAACTCGGATATTTCAAACCGCACTTAACCGTGCGGTTTTTTCTTATCTCCGCTCTGTTTCCTCCCATATACCATATACCTAATACCATATACCAATTAGTGTGGATAACTCTGTTGTGATGTGGGAAGAAGTGCTATATAATATTCATTAAGTGGGAAGAAGTGGGAATCGGCAAACTGAACCAGTGCTGATTCCCTCAAACATTGGTTTCGAAAGAATATTTTGGAGACCAATGTTTGAGGCAAAACAAAGTGGAGAGACCGCTTCGGTCAAACGAAGTGGCATTAACACCTTAACCTAAATTCTATGCTGATCGGAGAATACCTTCACAGTATCGACGAGAAGAATAGAATTTCGCTCCCTTCGAAATTTCGAGGGGAGTTGGGGAAAAAGGTGGTGATCACTCGCGGTCTTGATAATTGTCTTTTTCTTTATCCGCAAAAAGAGTGGCAGAAAATTTCCGGCAAGCTTTCCGAATTAGGCATGGGCCAGGCCGACTCCCGAGGTTTCAGTCGATTCATTTTTTCTGGTGCGATTGAAACTGCCGTTGATTCCATCGGCCGTATCCTGATTCCGGATTTTTTGAAGGATTTTGCCAAACTAAAAACCAAGGTTGTTTTTGCCGGTGTGGCCAGTCGAGTTGAAATCTGGGATGAAGGCATCTGGGACAACTACAAAAAGCGAATTGAGAAACAAGGTGATCTCTTGGCCGAGAAGTTGGGTGAAGTTGGAGCTTTCTAATTTGACGATCAAATGGCAAACGTTCATATATCTGTTCTGACTGAAGAAGTCATCAATGGGCTCAATATTCACGAGGGTGATGTCATTCTCGACGGTACGCTTGGCGGGGCCGGACACAGCTTCGAAATCGCCAAACGATTTCCGAAAGTAAAAATTATCGGTTTGGATTTAGACCAAGACGCACTATCACGGTCTGAAGGACGACTCAAAGAGGCCAAAGCGGACTTTGTTCTCTACCAGTCAAATTTTCGAGACCTGGACAGCGCGCTTGCAGCCCTTAACATTCCGTCGGTGGACAAAATTCTTTTAGATATCGGCCTTTCCTCAAATCAGTTTGAATCCTCCGGACGCGGCTTCAGTTTCCAAAAGAATGAGCCACTGCTCATGACTTTCAAAGCCGAGCCTGAAGAAGGAGATCTGACCGCCGCTAAGATTGTAAACTCTTGGCCGGAAGCGGAGTTGGCCAAAGTGATTTACGAGTATGGCGAAGAAAGATATAGCCGACAGATTGCCAAAGCGATTGTTGAGGCGAGAAGGAGTCGGCCGATTATTACTACCTTGGATCTGGTTTCAGCCATCGAGAGTGCGGTTCCGAAATCTTACCGCCATGGCCGAATCAATCCGGCCACCAAAACATTTCAAGCCTTGCGGATTGCCGTAAACGACGAACTGAATAATTTAAAACTTGGGCTTATCAAAGGTTTCGAAAAATTAATGACGGGAGGACGATTGGCGGTAATTTCCTTCCACAGTTTAGAAGACCGCATTGTTAAAAATTATTTTAAAGAGTTAGCCAAGGCCGAGAGGGGACTTCCAATCAGTAAAAAGCCGATTGTACCGACCGATGAGGAAATCAAAAATAACCCCAGATCTCGCAGTGCCAAACTCCGAATTATTGAGAAATTAATATGAGAACTTACGCAATTCATCGTGATATTTTAATAAGGGATTTAATCTGGGTTTTGGGTGCCGGCATCCTTAGCCTGCTTTTAATTTACGGCTTTCTGGTCAATAATATGGTCAAAAGCGCAGTCGCCAGCGAGAAAATGAGCTCCCAGTTATCGGAGCTAAATGGGGAGGTCGCCGATTTGGAATCAAGATTTATCGCTCTAGATCAGACGGTCACGGTCGAGCTTGCCCAGAAACTCGGCTTTCAGAATGTCGACAGTGTCGCTTATGTGGCCAAAACCACCCTTGGCCGTGGGTTGTCGTTTGAGTCATCAATCTAATGGGGGTTCCAACTAGCTCAAGGATTCGCTTAATATCAATATTGGTCATTTTGGTTGGAGGCTTGATTGCCGTGAAGCTCTATTTGGTGCAAGTTGTTTCCGGTGCAGACTTGGCGTCTCGCGCTGAAGGCCAATATGTGAAGCAGACCAACGACACCTTTGATCGTGGGTCAATTTTCTTTTCCGGCAAGGATGGCGGATTGATTAGCGCTGCCACCCTGAAGTCCGGTTTTACGGCCTACTTTAATCCCAAGTTGATTGAGAATGCCGATGAGGTCTATCAAAAGATTTCGCCAATTATTGAAATCGACCACGACACTTTTTTTACGAGCGCAGCTAGGAAGAGCGACCCTTACGAGGAGATTGCCAAGAAAATTTCTCAAGCGGATGTCACCAAGTTGGAGGCGTTGGGCATCCCAGGTCTGGGTTTTTATAAGGACAAGTGGCGTTTTTATCCTGGCAACAGCCTGGCTGCTCAGGAAATTGGATTCGTTGCTTATCAAGGAGACATTTTGGCTGGTCGCTATGGCCTGGAAAGATTTTATCAAGATAATCTGGTACGATCGCCGGATTCGACCTTCGTCAACTTTTTTGCCGAACTTTTTTCAAATTTGCGTGATACTTTTTTGCATAGCAAAAGCCTGGAGGGTGACATCGTCACAACAATCGAGCCGACTGTTCAGGCGACTCTTGAGCGTGAATTGACAAATATCAAAACCGCTTGGAGCTCGAAGGAGGTTGGTGGAATTATTATCAATCCGAAGAACGGTGAGATTTACGCTCTGGGAATTAGTCCGACTTTTGATCTGAATTATTTCTGGGCCGAAAGCGATGTTAATGTTTTTAGTAATCCTCTGGTCGAGAATGTCTACGAGATGGGCTCGATCATGAAACCGCTGACGCTGGCCGCCGGTTTGGACGCCGGCGTGATTACCGCCACCACCACCTATAATGATACCGGCTTTTTAATTTTAAATGGCCGGAAAATTCAAAATTTTGATGGTAAGGCGAGGGGGGTCGTGCCGATGCAGGAAGTCTTAAATCAATCGCTCAACATAGGAGCCACATTCGTTGCCCTGAAGCTTGGCAAGCAGGCCCTGCCACATTACTTTGAAAGCTATGGCTTCGACGAGGAGACCGGGATTGATCTGCCCAACGAAACCGGCGGACTTATCGGCAATTTGACTGCCGGGGAGCCACAGGACATTTCACTGGCGACTGCCTCGTTTGGACAGGGAATTGCGCTTACGCCAATCGAAATTGTGCGTGCCCTTTCAGCTTTGGGAAACGGCGGAGTTTTGGTCACGCCTCATCTCGTCAGGAAAATTAACTACAAAATTGGTTTTGACAAGACTCTAACCTTTGATCCGCCGAAGCAGGTTTTAAAGCGGGATACCTCCGAGACCATTTCGCGGATGCTCGTTCAGGTTTTTGATAAGGCCCTGGGAGAGGGCAAGTATAAGATGGCACGCTACAGCATCGCCGCCAAAACTGGTACAGCCCAGATTGCAAATCCGAACGGCGGAGGGTACTATGAAGACAAATACCTGCACTCGTTTTTTGGCTATTTTCCGGCCTTTGACCCGAAATTTCTGGTCTTTCTTTATCAGCTTGAGCCACAAGGGGTAGAGTATGCTTCACAAACCTTGGCGGCGCCATTTTCCAAACTCGCCAAATTTTTAATCAGTTATTATGAAATCCCGCCAGATAGATAAACGTCCGACGTTTATCTATCTGGAAATTCCAAACACCAAGAAGCAAATTCCAATGAAGAATTTATTTAAACCGATTATTGTTGCCATTTTAACTTTTGAGGCCAAACTGGTTTTGGCTAAATTTCGTCCGAGGGTTGTCGCTTTGACCGGCAGTGTTGGCAAGACCTCCACCAAGGATGCGGTTTACAGTGTCTTGGCAAAAAAGTTTTTCGTGCGTCGCAGTGAAAAAAGTTTTAATAGTGAAATCGGAATTCCGCTCACGATTCTTGGCTTGCAAAATGCCTGGGCAAATCCTTGGCTCTGGCTCTGGAATCTTTTGAGAGGCTTGGTGGTGATAATGAGTCGCAAGCCGTATCCGGAGTGGCTGGTTCTCGAGGTCGGTGCCGACCGACCGGGTGATATCCAGAAGGTTGCCAAATGGCTGAAAACTGAAGTTGTGGTTTTTACCCGTTTTGGCAAAGTGCCGGTGCATATCGAATTCTTTAAATCTCGCGAGGAGTTGATTGCGGAGAAAATGTCTCTGCTCAGCTCGCTTAGCCGTGACGGAGTGATTATCGCGAACAGTGATGACGAAGATATCGTTAAAGCTATCGAGAAGTCAGAAAATCGGGTGACAACTTTTGGTTTGACCGGGGATTCGAATGTTTCGGCCGCCAACATTAAAATTTGCTATGCCGGCTATGGTCGTTTTCAGTTTCCGAAGGGAATTTGCGGTGACTTAAAAGTTAACGCTAGGTCGTTTCCAATTAATGTCTCCGGTACAATCGGCACTCAACAGGCTTACCCGATTCTCGCCGCCGCGGCTGTCGGGGTTTCGCAAGGTCTGGAACTTTCAGAAATTGCTGAGGCGATTACCGACCACGAGAGCCCGCCTGGCCGAATGCGTCTGATTTCTGGGATTAAGGAAACAATGATTATTGATGATAGTTATAATTCCTCGCCGGTCGCCGTCAAAAGTGCCCTCGAGACTTTGTTCGGCTTGGAGGTGGCCGGTCGAAAGATTGCCGTTCTGGGCGATATGCTCGAACTCGGAAGACACTCGGCGGACGAGCATCGTGAAATCGGAGCCATGACCAAGGATGCTGATCTGCTGATAACTGTCGGGGTAAGGGCAAGGGGATTCGCCGAGGGCGCGCTTTCCGCCGGTTTGAATGAGCGAAAAGTTTTACAATTTGAAGACTCAATTTCCGCTGCCAAGGAGATTCAAAATCTGCTCGCTCCCGGTGATGTTATTTTAGTAAAAGGCTCGCAAGGTGTGCGTATGGAAAAAATTGTTGAAGAAATTATGGCCGAGCCAGATAAACGGGCGGAGCTTTTGGTTAGGCAGGATGAGGAATGGGGAAAGCGTTAGTTTAAAAGTTTAGAAGCTGGAAGTTTAAAAGTTTGGAAAAATATTGGAACAATAAAAGCGCGGACAGGATGTCCGCGCTTGAGATTTGGATGCTGGCTAGGGGAGCAGAGACATACCTCGGTACCAGTGATACCCAAGGCAACACTCGGTGCGGGTATGAATCTCCTCCTGTCCGGAAAATTGCTGAAAACTATTCCGAAGGATTGTGTTTCGATAAACCCAGTTCGGGAATTCAGCCGAGTCAAATACGACTGGGCCTCGACCACCGTAAAATTTCCGTTCAATCATGTAGGCGCTGTAAAGAGCCGCTTTCAGGAAGGGTACTACATCCTCCTCAAACCAGCCTCCGTAGTGCATGATCCAAACCGGGCACCTCCTGTGTGAGATTGTGGTGGTACCGGAACTCTTCTTGGAAATTGGTGTTGTGACCCACGAGTCAATGACCAAGAGATCTCCAACAGCAATCGAAACGGTCTTGAGCCCGGGAATCTTGGGGGTGTGCTCCGGCGGAAGATTTTGAATATAACCCTTTGACATTGCTGAAAAAAAGGCGCTTTCAATCTCAGCTAAGGTGGGCAATCTGAAGGATTTTTTCATTGATGCTCAGTGTTTTGAGGTTCCTGTTCTTTTGTGACATTACCACAAAGGCACAAAAAAGCAAGCTTCTGTTACGGCTCAACAGTTTGGAACTACTTCAACCTCTATTCTAGTGTTTTGCAAAACACTAGAATAGAAATGGAGAGGCGAAAAGTTAAAAGCCGCGACCTTCCGAAGGTCGCGGCTTGATTCTGCAATTGCTCAGGTTCTAACTTGTGCGAGTATCTCCGCCATCGACAGATTTTTACCTGAGCAAGCGGCGAACCAGCGGGCGATGATGGGCAGTAGTTGCCAGGAGTAGGATTTCACCTTGAGTAACATCTCCGTTCGGTCTAGGTATTTTGCCACAAGCCTCGGGAGTTTTTCTTGAGGTGGTACGGCATCATCAGCAGTCTTGACCTGTCTTGCCCCGGCTCCGCGCTGGCAGGCAATATGGTCATACCAGCAACTATTGGCAGCGCGCCGTTTCAGTTCCTTGCTTTGGCGTCCAGATTTCGTTCCATGACTCTCGGAATGAACCTGACTCGTAGCCAAAATTCGATCCAAGTCTGCCGTCTTCAGTCTGAACCGGCAGAGTTCGGCGATATCTCCAAAAAGTAAAATTGGAATCAAGCCGTCGGACTCCAGCCAGTGGAATTCGATTGCCAAGATCAACCAGCCATACTTTTTGACAAACAATCTGAAGTCTAAGCAGTCGAGAGGGGCGACTTTGAAGGCCGATATTTTACGACTGAGCGCTCGACGCTGGTCTTTGTTTAGACGCGCATCAACCTGGGCGAAGTTGTGAAGTGCCCTGGCAACCAGCGGTTGAACCGAATCGGAATGCTGGCCACCTCTTCCCATGAATTCAAGCTGGGTGATGCAGACAATCTGGTACTGATTGAAGCCAAGAGCTTTCAGGGTTTGCGTGAGTAGGGCAATTCGGACACCAAGTTCCTGCTGTTCTAAATCACGAATATTGAGGCGCTCTTGGTTGGCAGGTTGAACTCCTTTCAATTTAGCCGGAAATTTTTCTCGGCCTTCAGCAATCCGGATTCGAGTGAGCAAATCGTCGATCACGACTGCTAATGGCCCATTGAGAACATCTGGCTGTTCTGCCCTGGGTAGCAACCTTCGTACCATGAGGTGCCACTCGTCTTTGACGAAGCTTGAGTCATGTCGGCACGCAATCTTTGACATTCTCGCACTTCGCAAGCTTATCTTCGGATTTTTCAAGAAGAGTATTTCCGGGATTCCAATAAGATTGAGCTCACCAACCAGAAGGTTGAATTGCAAATGGGTAAGCAGGTTTAAATTTATGACCTGTCCTTTGAGCGTTTGGTAGAACATATGATCCTTTCAATGAACTAAAACACCGCCGGTTAAAGGCGATGTATCAGGGAGATATTCCATAAACTAACTTAGGAGTTAGCGTATCGTTCCCGCACACGCGGGCTGGAATTGGCACCGTTTCCCAAGGGGAAGGGTTGCCGATGGAGATCGGGCCAGGCCCTTTACACTCCATACTCTTGATACACTTGGTGTCTACTACCTCCAGCCTACGCCCAGGTCTCGAATTTGTCAAATCAGATATAAAAAGGCCCTTCGCGCTGCGCGAAGGGCCTGTGATTTTTTGCGCCTACCAGACGGTGGTGTCCGGGGCGTCGCCAAGTATCTTATGGAGCCGCTCGGTCATGGTGCTCTTGCAACACCACGGCCAGGGTTCCTTCGCGAGTTCGGTGGCGAGCTTGTAGGCTGCCATGACCCGCTCTTGGGCCAACTGAAGATCGGCCTGCGCCTTCCTTAGTTGTGTTTCAAGCGCCCGTTTGGTTGTCGTGGCCGCTCCGATCAGGCACTCGGCTTGGGTAAGCTCAACTTCGAGCTCGGCCCGCGATTTGCCGGATTGGGCACCTTCGAAGCTTTCCGTCGGGCGAATGGTGCCGGCTTTGATCATTCTGACTAGCGCCCAGGCCGACTCAAGCTTCTCTGCCTTGACCATCAGGAGGAAATTTTGGCGTCCTCCTGGGCCGTCATCGATTTCGACCTCGGCCTCGGCATCTTGGTGCCGGTAAATGCCACGTTCGCGCTTGGTACGTTCGGCTGCAATGCGGACATGCATGCTGACCCCGGCGACGAATTCATCAAGCGCCGGCGGGACGATGTCGGTGTCATTGAGCATGACATGCAGACGACCCTTGTCGTTGAAGATGCTCATGCCGTCAAAGCAGAGGAGTGTCGAGCCATCCGAGGTAGTTCTGACCTTAAACTGCGGGGACTGGCGAACACTTTCCTTGAGGTATACATTAACTGACATAGGACCTTTCTATCGCTAGGAGCTGCGTCCAGCCTTACTGGGGCTGATCCGTTCCATAGTCGATTCTGTCACAATTATACACGATTTAAATATATTGTCAAGGTTAAAAATTGTCCATATTTTAAGCCAAAGTTGCCGGAAGCTTGACTTTTACGGCTATAAGTGCTATCATGCCAGCAGAATTTAGGGTTAGTAAAATAAATAAAAGGAAAGGCTTAGTATGAAGCTCATCAAAGTGTTGGTGTTGCCCGTGGCGCTGGTTGCCTGCTGGTTTCTCTTTTTCTGGGCCGGTGTCCAGTATGATTTGTTTGTGAATGACGGCTGGCTTCTCGGCGCCTTTAAGAATTTTCATTGGTACGAGGCGTTGTCGAGTCGGCACTGCATGACATACCTCTACGTCTGTCACACCTCGCTCTGGACATTTTTCACTTTAGCCCTTGCCACATTTCTCGGTCTGCTATCAAGTTGGCGCATCGGCTTATTGAGCCGATAGTGCCAGAGAAGGTTCTCGTAAGCTCGCTTCGACAAGGTTGTCGCAGCGAGTTTTTTATTTTACATGTAGTGGCTGTCCGGCGACCATCAAAATGCCTTGGTGAGCCGCGGCCATAAATTTTTTGTTGACGGCACCGAGGATTTCTCTAAAATCACGACTTTGCTTGCTGTCGGGAACCAGGCCACTTCCAACTTCATTTGAGACAATAATAAATTTCTTACAGGCCTTGTGGTTTTTGATAGCCTTAATAATTGACTCAGTCTGGACTAATATTTGGTCTTTGTTTTTTCCACTAATCACCATTTGGGTGGAGACGAACATCGTGAGGCAATCAATAATTATCACTGGAGTTTTGGCTAGTTTAATCATTTTGAAAAGTGATTCGTTCTGTGTCTCAAGCGTAAGCCAGGACCGTGGTCGGGCCTTTTGGTGGGCGGCAATTTTGCTGGCCATCTCGGGATCTGAAGCGGTGGCTGTTGCAATCAGAGTTACGGGCTTACCGGATTTTATCGCCAACTGTTGGGCGTAGGTAGACTTGCCGCTCGCGGCACCACCGATAATAAAAATAATTTTAGTCAGTTTCTTCATAATTTAGATTTTACAATTTAGACATTCGATAACGCGACTCTTTTTATAAACCTCGACAATCGAAATGCTCCCATAGTGGAGCCCAATCTGCCAAAATGATTTTGTTGGCCAGCCAAGCAGGGCACAAAGAATTATTCTGATTGTCCCGCCATGAGCGACAGTTAAAACAGTCTGGTTCTTATTTTTAGCGATAAATTTATTTAGCCATTTCCTGACTCTGATTTGAAACGACCCGAATGATTCGCCTTCAGGGAAGGTTATACTGGCGCTTTGTGATAGGTATGCTTTATAAACTTCAGGGAATTTGTCGGCCACCTCTCCAAAGGTTAGCCCTTCGCAAAGGCCAAAGCTTATCTCCTTTAAGCCATTTTCGAACTGTGCCGAACTCTCCCCATTAGCCGAGGCGATTATCTCTGCGGTGGCGTAAGCTCGCTTTAGCGGACTGGTGATAATTTGGTCGATTTTTTGCTTACTAAAATGTTTGGCCAATTTTTGGGCCAGGGTTAAACCTTCCTTACTTAGGTCGATGTCAGTCTGGCCGAGTAGTCGATGGTCATGACTATTATTTTCCGGATTTTTGATATCCTGCCAGATGGTCTCTGGGTGTCGGACCAGAATAAGCCTAAGAGCACCTGACCTACTCGTTTTTATTTTGCTAGCCATAAGATGTTTTGAAATTAATTGAGTGACAAATAAATTGTAGCGACCAATTCGCTAATTACAATAAGGCAACCACAGATGTCTCCATTAATACCGCCCAGCAATCGCTTGGCAAGATAGCTGATTGCTAAGGCGGTGCCGAAAGTAATTAGAATTACGCCGATTACCTGTTGGCCAACCAAAAGATACCCCAGCCAGAGACTATAAAAAATGGCGATCAGGTAAAGGAAAAGGCTTCTTTCAAATACTCGACCAAGGCTCAACTCGTTGGCATAAGGGGACCACAACATCGGCCCAAGCACCGTAAGTCGCGAGAACAGGCCGACGGCCCCGAGGGTGGGAACCAGCCGATAGATTGGTATATTGGCGGTAAATTGTATCTGCAATAAAATCGTGCAGATTAAGGCCAAAGTTGCGAAGCTTCCGATGTGAGAATCTTTCATTATCCTCAGACGTTCCTCCTTATTTGACCCACCAAATAAACCATCGACGGTGTCGGCCAGGCCATCGTAGTGAAAACCTCGGGTAATCAGGATCGACGCTGTGATGGTCAGTGTAGCCGAGACAAGTTTTGTCAGGTGTAAATAAAGATATGCGATTTCAAAAACAGTTCCAATTACGGCACCGACTAATAATCCGACGAGAGGGAACCAAATCCAGGAAAATTTTAAATGTTCCATGTCACCAGTCCGAGGTGTGCTGGCAGGGAAGATAGTCAGAAAACTTATGGCACTAAATAATGATTTCATTTTGTAAAAAATAAAAACCTATGCGGGCGCATAAGTTTCCAAAATGATTGGGCTTTATGCGAGCGGGCACGAGAGCTTCCTGCTCCTGCCTGTTTTGGATCGGACTTGCCATGTTGGCTTACCGTTGCGCATACAGCGAAGGAATTTCACCTTCTTCACAAAACAGCGTGCTTAGGGAGTATAGCATGTTTGATAAAGGAAATCAGAGGTTCTGGGCGGGGTCGAAATCTAGAACGGTAGCACATCATTAGTTGGAAAATCGTCTGTAGAAGAGAAGTTGTAATTTGAACATGCTTCTGTATAATTTGCTTATGAAGGATTCTCTAGAAAATCAGGTTGGGAAATTTCGTCGCGAAGAAGGCTTCCAGAATTCCAACGATATATACGATCTTACTGGTCTAAACGAGAGTGCGAAGGGACCAGAAAGAATGGAGTTGTTACAGGTTGCCACTGATTTTACTGCAGATATGCAAAAACTTTTAAAGAATCGACTTGACGCACTTATGGCTGAAGTTGAGACGCAGAAGGCGACTACGCCCATTCCTCCGGCAATTTTGGCCTACATGGAAAAGACTGAAATGAATCTCGCGCAATTTTCGATGTTTTGGGGAGATCGGGCTGTTTCAAAAACCATAGAATACGGCCTGGATGAAATGAAGGATGAAAATGGCTTAATGATTATTTTTAATTTACCCAAACCAATCGGGCAGTTTTGGTGGAAAGGCGGGGCAGGTTTATGGGGAGAAGAAGCGATTGATGTTGATGGAAGGGTAATTGAGTGGGGATTTCTTTACAGGAAACTTATGGAGACGGTTTGGGAGACAATCGGCTATTATGAATCTGAAACTTCTCTTAATCTGCGTCGTCTTAATGCTATAGGTGATCATGACCCTAAAAATTTTTACTATGTTTGGGAGGTTTCGTTACGACAGGATACAGTCTAGAAACAAAAAATGGAACACTAGCGTGTACAGAATAGCGTGGGCCACAATAATTCATTTTCCGTCGAAAGTGAATTTTCCAGCCCCGGACTCAGCTGTTTTTCTTGCTAGAAAAACATGCTTCCGTCTTCACATATAGCAGAAAAGACTGAAGCAGTTCAGTCTTTTCTGTGTCATGTGACCCTACGGGGAGTCGAACCCCGATTACAGCCTTGAGAAGGCCGTGTCCTAACCATTAGACGATAGGGCCAATATTTTGTTGAATGCAAACAATTTCCCCGAATTTACCTCCTTACAGGAGCAGTACACCCTGTCGATATTTTTCTCGTGATTACACTCAAAAATATCTGTCAGGGTCTTGCGGAATGGGTCCCAACCCATTCCTCACCTCTCGAAGGCCGTGTCCTAACCATTAGACGATAGGGCCAGCATTTAGCCCCGACGCTTTGTCTGACAAAGGTCGGGGTCCCGACTTCCGACGTCGGGATTGGTAGTGGGTAGTTTGTAGTTAAGGATTGAGAAAAGACAGAGCTAACTACAACACAGAGAGCATAGCATTTTTTGTAGAAATGACAATAAATCTTGGGCTGGTACAGGGCTTTCCACCTTACTTAACTAAAGTCCAACATCATTATTCCATAATTTTGCTATAATAAAATAATGGATGAAAAAAGTTATAGTCCGGAGGAGATTGCTTCACTATCTAAGAAGCGTTCCGAAAACGAAAGTCCTAAGCGTTTCGTTTTGTCTCGCGAAAAATTTTTAACCAATCGTCTCGAAGCAGTGAAGGCCGAGGTTGCTGACATGCAAAAAAAATTTCCCGAAGTACTTTCCTTTTGCATGTTTGGCTCGATGGTCAAAGGCATGGCGCATGAAGGAAGTGACATTGATGGATATTTGTATATTGATTCGGCTCAAGTGGCGAAGGGGGAGGGTATCTCGGAGGAGCAGGTTCTCGAAAACAGTGTCACATTAAACCAGACCTATTTGACTCAGGAGGTTGCCAAAAAGTATATTCTTGAATTTAGAGCGGGTGTTAGAGAAAGAACCGGACTTGAAGATAAGGATGTCGAGCATATTCGTAGTCGACCCATTTCGGAGAAAGTGATAGATATGGAGATTGCAAGATTGCTCGCCTTTTACAAAGCTCGTGAGGAATATGACGCAAAGGTTAAGGGGTGGGCAGATAGTCGGCCACCGCGTGGTAGTAGCGTTGATGATCTCGTGGCCTATGAGAAAGCTCGACCGATTTATCCAAGTTATGTTGCACCAAGTCTTGGCGATATGTTTCATCTGGATGTTGGTGGGGGAGTGAAAAAGTATCGAAAAATTTTCATTGAAAGGTTGAATGAACTTGGCCCGTCAGGTGAAAAAATTTGGGAAGATACAATTCGGTCGGCGGAAATGATTGAAAATAATTTGTCTACTGCGCCAAATAAACGCTACCCACGGACTTTGGTAGCGGCGCGCGCCGTTTATGCTTCCTAGGTTTCGAGAGGGGTCTTGGGCTGAAAATTAATTTTTGAATATCAATGCCGTTCCACTTTACTTGACTAAAGTGGAACGGGGGGGGATGTTTGTTTGAGTAGGGGAATCGTGTGTCGGCCCAGAATTCAGGCCTTTACAGAGCGGTTTAGGAGAGATTGACAATGGCATGAGGAAATGCTATAATTGAAACAGAAGTTCGAAATCAAAAAGCAAAAACGAAAGGAAAATTGTGAGTCCTACATGTACGCAAACGATCGCCGGGAAAATCCCAGCCGGAATGATTACCCTCAGTGAAAAGGACGCCCGAAAGGCCAAAACGCTTACCGACAACACCTGGATGGTTCCCGGTAAAGGTATCTTCCATGTTTACTCAGGTGGGCGCGCGGTCCGTCTCCAGGTGAAATCCTTCTCGTTCTCCGATTTTTCGCGGAACGAGGGCTGGATGTCCTACCAATCCGCGGATGGAGTGGTTCAGGTTGGCCTTAGTGTGCGCTTCGACATTTCGGGGCGGACGCTTAGGCTCGGCCCCGTCAGTTGGGGTTGCTGGACCGAGGCCGATCGCAAGATCATCACGGCCTCAATCGAAAAGGCCGGCTTCCGGCTGGTGGTTAGGCGGGACCCGTTCCCGTTTGCCATCGGTGCAGCGATTATCGCCGTCGTGCTGACCGCGGCCAGTTTCGGTTGGTCCAATCACATCATCTGGCAGTCGGCCGTGGAAGCGGCATCAGTCACCCCTGTTGCGGACGACACCTTCGTGGTGCAGTCTCCGATAGGGAATTTGACGGTCCAGACAGTGGCCGGAGAACTGAAAGTTCAGCCGACCGGGGAATTGGCCGAAGGCCGGTTCTGCAATTCCGGCGGCCTGCATGATGATGTTGGCAAGTTCATCTTGGCCATTGCCACGGCTGGCAAAGCCTTCCCCGAAGTGAAGGGCAAAGGGCTTGAGATGGTGAGCGTCCGGCACAGTAGCCGGGTGGGCGGTAAGGTGAACATCGAGAGCATCACGCTCTCGATCAAACCTTAGCCCAGTCGCGTTACATACCGCGGTCGTCGAAAGATGACCGCGGTTTTTTAATTTTCAAATCCTTGACAAGTGGTTGTAGATGTGTATATTTATAGGAGAACTGTTTTAGAAAAAACCAAGGCTAAAGCACTCGCGTGCTCGGCCAAGAAGGAAAGGAATTTTGTGGACATCAAGTTTATTCTGATCTGCGCCGGCAGTCTGATCGCGCTCCTGCTTTACTATCCGCTCGTCAAGGGAATTTTGAAGGGCACAGTCGAGCAAAGTTTCGCCACCTGGATTCTCTGGGTGGCGCTCGATGTGATTCTGCTTGTTGCTACCGTGATTCAGCACGGCAACTTTGCTCTTGTGGCATGCTACTGCTTCGGTGGCACACTGGTCACCAGTACTCTGATCTACAAGAGGCAATTTAATTGGTCGTGGTTTGAAAGTAGCATTTTGGCAATGGTCGTTGTTTGTCTCATCGTCTGGTATCTAAATGGCCCCAAGGCCACCACGGTTGCTAGCACGATTGCAGTTGCTATCTCCGGACTGCCGCAGCTTCGGAATGCTTGGCTTAGGCCGGATCGCCAGATGGCCATGATTTACTTCGGCTATGTTTTGGCTAATGGTCTCTCCTGTATGGGAGGTAAAGCCTGGACGGTCGAAGACCGACTTTATTACGGAGTCTGTACCATTCTCTGCGCCATCATCACAATCGTGGCATTTCGCAAGCCGACAGCAGCTTCTGTATCGGCAATAACGACAAGCTGAATTTCTGCCACACTTCACACCACCCCTCGCAAGAGAGGTGGTTTTTAATTTAAAAGCCCGCCAACTCCGAGTTGGCGGGCAGTAGGGATTGCTATTAGTGCTTCGCTTTAAACTTTGTGTACCACCTCGCGTGGGCTTTCATTGCCTCAATTTGCATCGCCTCAACCTCTGTCTTGTCTGTAAATATGTCAAGCAAATCTTGAAGCGCATTTTTCGACTCGATAAGGTCGTCTTCATTTTTGAACGGCGAGCCAAGGCTGTGCAGTCTGCGCCAGGAATTTCGAACGGAAATCCTGATTGCCTCTCGGGTGACGGCGGGGTTGCAGGTTTCCCCGACATATTCAAGCGTGGTCGGTACTCCAGAATTTGTGAGCCCCGCCTTAAGCTCAAGTCGACGAACTGATTCGGGTTCTTCGGCCCGCCGATATTCAAGCACAGTATTAAACCGCAACCAGCCAGAATAAAGCTCGACAAATTCTTCCTTGGCAATTAATCGGCTTGACGGTGACAGCGTCGACTGGTCCGCGACCAAGTCGTATCCGTCCAAAGGATAATGAGGATAATCGTCAGAGTCAGAATTGGCCGCGGCGATTTCCTGGTCGAGACTATCCTCACCCTGAAGAATGGCAAGCATCAGGAGCCACTTCATTCGGCTAACCGGGACATTTTCGACAATCTCATCGTGGGTCGGCGCTCGTCCGAGTTTCTGCCAGACTTCCGTGATGACCTCGGAGTATCGCCTCGCCGCTTCATAGATATACACTGGAATTCGCACATTTCGCCCATGAGCTCGGATGAAGCTTCGACATCGGTTGATGATCCACGGCTTCGCATAGGTCGAAATCCGAAAGCCTTTTTCGGGTTCAAATTGTACGACCGAGTGCGTGAGGGCAAGATTGCTCTCCTGGATTAGGTCGAGCCATGCACAATTTCCGGCGGAGAATTCCAGGGCAATTACGACAGCAAGGCGCAAATTGGTTTCGATCATTCTGTGTTTTGCGGCAAGGTCGCCGGCTGCAGCCTGGTGGGACCATGTCGCGATTTGCTCTTGGGTGGCCGGGGCGTACCTCGCATCGGTCAGCTGGTCGCGATAGATTTTCAACGCAGAATCATTCCATTTGGAGTTCTTAGTGGTGTTGGCACCCATAACAGCCTTTCTTTGAGTATTTTCTATTGAAACAATACTGATTTGAGCCACTGTGTCAACTGGTGAATGCGGGTGATTGGTTGGGGGTGATTTTGTCAGAAGGACAAATCAAGAGATTGCCTTGTGTCGGCGTGGCCTACGCTGGGTCACTCTGGTCTAAGTGAAGACTCTGATTTCGAGTTGACTTGCTGTAATTTTTGAGTAGTATGTAAAAGGATCAATGATGAAGCCTTCGTTTCGGAGGGAAGCATTTCGGTGCTTCAGGAATTCGTGGGTGCGGGCCTTCCGTTGTCCGTGGTCATCTCTCTCAGCAAAGCCGATAAGCGTCGGAGCCGTCTAATAGACTAAGAACGTTTCAGGAGCGGCACAGGGCGCTTCCTGCCGAATGGTGGCCGGACAAAGACTTAACCGTCCTAGAGGCTATCAGGCTGAATTCCCTGTCTACGGGGTCTGGCTGAGCATCAGAAATCCAACGAACCTGCGCCGGTGCCGCAGGTTTTTAATTTGCTTTTTCTGTGTTGTCTAGTATGATTCACACCATCACCCTAGGGCTTGTCCCTGGGGCCGGACTGCTATCTGCAGAACAAAATGTAAATTGGAAATCTCAAAATGGAAAATTACAAATTAAGATAATGTCATGTCGAGTAATATTATAAATTTTACATTTTCATTTTACACTTTTACTTTTCAATTTTAAATTAAAATTATGCCAAACAAATCAGAAGATCAGAAAATCATTGTTAGGGGGGCAAGGACCCACAATCTAAAAGATGTGACGGTTTCCATGCCTCGCAATAAAATGATCGCGTTCACCGGCCTTTCCGGTTCGGGGAAGTCATCATTGGCTTTTGATACGATTTTTGCCGAGGGGCAGAGAAAATATGTTGAGTCGCTTTCCTCGTACGCGAGGCAGTTTTTGCGCCAGATGCAAAAGCCGGATGTCGATGAAATTATCGGCCTTTCGCCGGCGATTTCGATTGACCAGAAGTCTCGCTCCAACAATCCGCGCTCAACTGTCGCCACGACCACGGAAATTTATGATTATTTGCGAGTGCTTTTTGCCAGGGTCGGTAAGCCACACTGTCTGCTTTGTGATCGGCCAATTAGCCGGCTTTCAAACGAGGAGATTTTGGATACGACTCTGCGTCACGCTCTGGATTTGAATAAAAGTGTGAAGGGTAAAGAGGTGATGGGGGTGGCGGTCAATTCGGAGTCAATCCAGATTTTCTCGCCGGTGGTGGTTGGGCGAAAGGGTGAGTACTACCAACTGCTCTATGATCTATTGGGTAAGGGTTATGAGAAGGTGCGCGTTGACGGCGTGGTTAAAAAACTCCGCGAGCAAATTATTTTAGCGAAGAACAAAAAGCACGATATTGATATCTTGGTTGACGAGATTTATTTGAGTGAATTTGCAAGCAAGCCGGATTCGGCCAAGGAACGGTTGAGTGAGGCGATTGAGAAGGCTATCGAGGAATCGGGGGGCTTACTTCGTTTGATTACTCCGGCCGGTGAAAAACTGATGTCGGTAAAATTTATGTGCCCGTATGACGGTTATTCCTATCCGGAAATCGAGCCGCGCCTTTTTTCTTTCAACTCACCTTACGGCGCGTGTCCGGAATGTAAGGGCCTGGGCACCAAACATCTTTTTGGTGATGAGCCTTGTGAGGCTTGCTTGGGCAAGCGACTGCGTGAGGAGGCTTTGCACGTGCGTCTGGGCGGGAAAAATATTGTAGAAGTGGTCTCGCAATCGATTTCCGAGGCCGACGAGTTTTTCAAGAAGATTAAATTGACCAAGACCGAGATGGAAATTTCCAAAGTGGTCATTAAGGAAATTGAGGCTCGACTTAAGTTTATGATTGATGTGGGCATTGAATACTTAACGCTCGACCGGCGGTCTCATACTCTCTCCGGCGGGGAAGCGCAACGCATTCGCCTGGCTTCACAGCTTGGTTCCGGCCTAGTGGGCGCGCTTTATGTGTTGGACGAGCCGACCATCGGCCTCCACTCACGCGACAATGACCGCTTGATTAAAACCCTGCTCCATCTGCGAGACATCGGGAATACGATTATTGTGGTCGAGCACGACGAGGATACCATTTTCTCTTCTGATTATATTGTCGATATTGGCCCAGGTGCCGGCGTGCACGGGGGCGAAATTGTTGTTTCTGGTTTTCTGGACGAATTAATCACGGCCAAAACCAACCCATCGGGGTCGCTTACTCTGGATTATCTGCGTGGGACCAAACAAATCGAATCGCCGGAGAAGAGGCGCACTCAAGATAAGGGTAAATTGTCTATTCGCGATGGCAACATTTTTAATATCAAAAAGATGAATGTCGATATCCCGCTTGGTCGATTTGTGGCGATTACCGGAGTTTCCGGTTCAGGGAAGTCGTCTCTCATGTATGAGATTGTTCACAAAAATTTGCAGGCCAAATTGGAGCGACGCTATCGGACGGCGGAAATTTTCAATTGCGCTTCGTTTACTGGCACTGAATATGTGGGCCGGACCATTTTAATCGACCAGTCGCCAATTGGTCGAACACCTAGGTCCAATCCTGCTACCTACACCGGAGCCTTTACTTTTATCCGAGACATGTTTGCCTCGACCGCGGAGGCCAGGGCGCGGGGCTGGGCGCCGAATCGCTTCTCATTTAATGTGAAAGGTGGGCGCTGCGAGAATTGCCAGGGCAACGGTGAAATCGCGGTGGAGATGCACTTTTTGCCGACTGTTTATGTGCCCTGCGATGTCTGTCAAGGCAAGCGCTTTACCAAGGAGACTTTGGATATCAAGTACAAAAAGAAAAGTATTTACGATGTTTTGCAGATGACGGTTGAGGAGGCCGTGAATTTTTTTGACGATATTCCGGCGATTTCTGACCGCTTAAGAACCTTAAACGAGGTTGGTCTGGGTTATCTCGAGCTCGGCCAGTCTGCAACAACTCTTTCCGGTGGCGAGGCACAAAGAGTAAAAATTTCTTCTGAGCTTTATCGACCGCACCTTCAGAAAACTATTTATCTTTTGGATGAGCCGACCATCGGCTTGCATTATGAAGATGTGAAGAAGTTAATTGAGATTTTGGATCAGCTGGTGAAACATGGTAATACTGTAGTGGTCATTGAACACAACATCGATTTTATTAAATCAGCTGATTATGTTATCGATATCGGTCCGGAGGGTGGCCAAGCCGGTGGCAAAGTGGTGGCCAAGGGCACGCCAGAGGAGGTCGCTAGAAATGAAAAGTCCCACACCGGAAAATATTTGAAAAAGCACTTGAAGTAGTCAGGTGCTTGACAAAAGCTAGCAAACCTGTATAAATAGGAAGGAGCGGTTAACCTCAAAGAAAGGAAAAGTGTGCAATTGAAAGCCCGACGAAATAAGGCCTTTACTCTTATTGAGTTGCTGAATGTGGTCGCGTTGGTGGCAATCATCCTGGCAATGGCCATGATTTTTGCGGTGGTCTGCATGGGAAACTTTTATGTCACTGAGAGTGGGGTTTTGAAGGAAATTCAAATCCTTGATCCGGAAGTCACCGAAGTGATGACTTACCACGCAAGTGTTCAGAAGCCGTCAATTTTCCGAGTCAAAAAGCGGGATGGGGCAATCGCGCAGTTTGCCGTCGAGTCGAACATTTTATTCAATTACCGCATAAAGCCCGTTGACGATAAAAAGTAGTCGACGGGAGGTTTCAAAGGTCGCTTTCGGGCGGCCTTTTTCTTTTGGGAAAATTAAGAGCCCCGCGCTTGCTGCAAGCGCGGGGCGGTCTCTTCAAAGCATTCGATAATTTTTCCGGCGAATGCCAAGTATTCGTCTTTTGGTTCTTGGCAAAACAAACCGATGGTACGACTCGCGAAGCGGATCCGGTGAGGGCTCGGCCTTGATTTCAGCCGTCGCGCCAGTCACTTTCTCCGCGGAGGTTTCTGATAGGTTGAGCTCCGGCTGTTTTAGTTGGGGCAAGGCTTCCATAAGCGTGGCGATGGGTGATGATGGCAATGACGGCGATGAGCGCGACTGCGGTTCGCAGGCCGATCCAGATGCCAATGACGAGCAAGGTAAGTGCAAAAATTGCAACGGCCAGGCCCGAGAAAGTAATTGCGGTAATCCAACCTACAGGGGCTCCAGTTTGGGGATTCATAGAATATGTAATTGTGCAGGTTCTCGCCGTATGATAGCATTGCAATGTGAAAAGTCAATATCTCAAAAAGAAGCAGTTGCCGGACTCGCCAGGGGTCTATTTTTTTCTCGGTCGCAACAAAAAAATTCTCTACATCGGCAAGGCCGGCTCGCTTAAGGATCGAGTCCGAAGCTATTTCGCTTCCGATCTTTTGGAATCCCGCAGTCCGCTTATTTTGAAAATGGTGAATGAGGCAGTTTCTTTAGATTTCAAGAAGACTGGTTCGGTTCTTGAGGCCTTAATCCTCGAAGCCGATTTGATCAAGAAGTTTAAACCGCCCTACAACACCAAAGAAAAGGATGATCGGAGTTTTAATTGCTTGGTGATTACCAAGGAAGATTTTCCGCGGGTTTTAATTGTTCGCCAAAGAGACATCGTCAATGGATTGATTAAGGATTCAGGATTCAAGATTCAAGAATGGTGGGGGCCATTTACAAATGGAGGAGAATTAAAAACAGCCCTTAAAATTGTACGGCGAGTTTTTCCTTTTCGTGACACCTGCGAGCCGATCTATTCTAATGTTCTCAAGAACATTAGAATAGATTATGGGGCTGGGGCTGGGCGGGGGTGTTTCAATTATCAAATTGGTCTCTGTCCGGGGATTTGTGTTGGAGCGATTAGCCAAGCTGAGTACGGCAGAACCATCCGCCACCTCAAGTTGTTTTTCTCCGGCAAAAAAAGCTCCCTGATTAAACAACTAGATAAGGAGATGAAGCAATCGGCCAAGAAAAGGGAATTCGAAAAGGCCGGGGAAATAAAAAAACAGCTTTTCGCTCTTAAGCATATTCAGGATGTCGCTTTGATTAAGGAAAATCAGGCAAGTGCTCAAGATGTGACCGATTTGCGTCTGGAGGCCTACGATGTGGCCCATTTGGGTGGCAGTTCGGCTTTAGGAGTAATGACGGTTTGGCAGAATGGCGGGCTCGATAATTCAGAGTACCGAATTTTTAATTTAAAAAATACCAAGCCAGGCGACGATGTGGGCGGACTCCGAGAAGTTTTGACTAGGCGATTTGGGCACCGAGAGTGGGGTTTACCTCAAGCGATTATTGTTGACGGCGGGGCCGGCCAAAAGCATACGGCTGAGACAGTTGTGGTGAAAAGCGGACTAAGTATTCCGATTGTTGCCGTGACGAAAGATGAGAGGCATAAGCCGAAAAGTGTTTCCGGTCGCTCGGAAATTATTGATAAATTCAAAAAGGAGATTGTCCTCCTAAATGCCGAGGCACACCGCTTTGCCATCAAAAATCTTAGGCGACGGCTCAAGTCAAATTTCCTTGACTGACCGGCGATTTTGTAATAGCTTTTAGGGGCGTTAACGTAATCGATGTGCGTTAATGCCGGTACAAACACCGGAGGTCGCTTCGGTGCGGCGGTTGTCGATCTGCAACTGTTTTGCAGACTCGGCAGCCGCCTTTTTCATTGTCCCGTTAGAGATCTTTTGTTCCAAATTATATTGTAATCCAAATTTTCGTTGATCAGAGAATTAGCACGCCCACTAACTACATCGGTTATTCTTATGACCTATCTTTAACGGGATGATATAATTTAGCTAATGCAACAGCACAAGATTAGAGTCGGGGTTTTACGAGGAGGACCGTCGCGCGAATATGATGTTTCGCTCAGAACCGGCGAAGCCGTTCTTAAAAATCTGCCCGAACACTATTTTCCAGTAGATGTCTTTATTTCCAAGGACGGTACTTGGCATCTGCACGGTTTGCCTAAATTGCCACTCCAGGTTCTCAAACATGTTGATGTGGTTTTCAACGCGATGCACGGCGAGTACGGCGAGGATGGCAAAGTCCAGCAGATTTTGGATTATCACCAGACTCCCTACACCGGTTCACAATCTTTCGCTTCGGCTTTGGCGATGAATAAGGCGACGGCGAAGGAGGCATATCGTCGGCAAGGGATTAAAACTCCGGTTGCGATGGTAGTCACGGCCGAAAAATATCGCACCGAGGATATCCACTCAATTTTTCGCAGTTTCCATTTGCCGGCGATTATCAAACCGATTGGCAGCGGTTCGTCTTTCGGTGTGGCGAAGGCCGAAAATTTTCACGAACTCGAAGCGGTGCTTCCGAGGGTGCTTTCGGAATTTGGTTCGGCTTTGATCGAAGAATTTAT
Source organism: Candidatus Paceibacterota bacterium (assembly GCA_041666545.1). Classification (NCBI taxonomy): domain Bacteria; kingdom Bacillati; phylum Minisyncoccota; species Minisyncoccota bacterium. The sequence continues at coordinate 80,698 of JBAYGS010000001.1, forward strand.
CAGTGGTCGTGAGGCGACCTGCGGGGTGGTGGAGAATTTTCGCGGTCAAAAATTATATTCACTTTTGCCGATTGAAATAATTAAGCCGACTGGAAATGACATTTTTGATTATGAGACCAAGTATGGCGGCGAGGCCAAGGAAATTTGTCCGGGAAACTTCAGTCCATCCGAAAAAACTGAAATCCAAAGGCTGGCAAAAGAGGCGCATGAGGCTTTAGGCCTGAGGCATTATTCGCGCTCTGATTTTATCGTTAACCCAAAACGCGGTATCTATACCTTGGAGACGAACACTTTGCCGGGGCTTACCAGTGAATCACTTTTCCCCAAAGCCCTTGAGGCGGTTGGCGCGGATTTGCCAAGTTTCTTGGATCACTTGGTGAAGCAGGCTTTGCTTACGAATTAGTGCCTGACTTTCGACTAAGAGCGATAGCGAGCATCGAGAAAAGGCTGACTAAAACTGGGAACCAAACTTGGCCAAGCCAAGGGACAGGGATTAAGAATAAAACATCGGGAGAGAGGAGTGAAGTTGGCCAGCCGACAGTGGCCTTGAGGCCGACATAATAAAAAATATCCCAAGCTGCAAAAGTCCAAAGGAAAATCGCAAAGCGCTCGGCGCGTTTTTTTGTTGCAAGCAGTGAAATTGAAATTAGCATAATCATGGTCGCGGCTTCGCGGAAAAATTCCACGGTCACCAGACTTTTCGGCAGTTCGGTCAAAATTTGAGCTTGCTGATAGAAGCCGGCTGATAAATTGGCGACCTCGGAGAGGGTGCCACCATAGCCGGGGAGTAGACCGACGGCAGCGCGGAGATAGACGACAACCGAAGCCTCGACGAAGCCGAAGGCGATGCCAAAAATACCGGCAATGATTAAAACCTGCCAAGTCAGTTCCAGTCGATTTTTTCGCCAAGACCAGTAGGCGATGAATGGCACTAGAAAAAGCAGATTGACCCACCACGGCGAGGCCAAAAGTGTAAAAGTGTCCATATTGTAAATTATAACCTAAAATTTGCCCCAACAGCTTCAGAGATGTTTTCAAAACCGTCGTTCCTCAGAAGTTTAACAAGCTCTTGGTTAATTTGGCCGATTAGTTGTGGCCCCTCGAAAATCATGCCGGTGATTAGCTGTAAGAGAGAGGCACCCTGCCGAATTTTAAAATACGCGTCCTCGGCTGTGAAAATACCGCCACAGCCCACGAGAATATATTTGCCAACAGTTCTCTTGTAGATATAACCGACGAGCCGATCGGACAGGTCGGAAACAGCACGACCACTTAGGCCACCCGCCACCCGTGGGATTTCCTGAAGTGCCGGTTCATTTCGATTTTTGGTTAGGTTGCCACAAATGAATCCGTCAATCCTGTGGCGACTGCAAATTGCCAAAATCGCGTCGACTTGAGAAGTTGAGAGGTCAGGTGAAAGCTTCAAAAAAATTGGCTTTTTGGATTTAAATGTTTCCAGCCGGTCGAGCAAAAGATCGAGTTTGGTCGGATCGGTGAACGGCTCGCCACCGTAAGAATTTGGGCAACTGATATTTATTGTCAGATAATTGCCAATCTCAATAAATTTGCCAAGGGCCTTGGCATAGTCGACAATGCCGACCTTGGTCTCGACGGTTTCGCGAGAATTGGTTTTAGCGATGCTGATGCCGATTGAAGTTTTAAACTCTTGTCCGGTTAGTCGCGCTGAGATTGCTTCGGCGCCGTCGTTGGGTAGTCCATAATTGACCACTAGGGACTGCGATTTTTTCAGGCGCCAAATTCTCGGCTTATCATTACCTGGGCAAGTCTCGCCGGTGATTGAGCCAAATTCGATAAAACCAAAGCCGACGGCCGGCAGAATCTTTCCCAGACGCGCGTTTTTGTCGAAACCGGCGGCCAGGCCGATTGGGTTTGGAAACTCAATCCCTAAAATTTTTTGTCCCAGCGCTGTGGGATTTTTGTAATTGAAGAGCAGGGAAGTGGCTAGTCGGGAGACCGGATTGCTTCCGAGCAGTCGGCCGACCAGAATGAAAAAATCATGAACATTTTCCGGGTCAAAAGCAAAAAAAATTGGCTTCAGAATTCTTCGATACGCGAAACCTAGAACAAGGTTTCGAATGGTTATTGTTGTTTCATAAACAAAATGCATGAGCTCATCTTATATCCTTGGCGAAGAAATGTAAAAAGGCAACTGAGATTAGTTGCCTTACTCCCGCGAGTATGAGCCCGTCTATGCTGACAGACGCTTCTCGTAGAAAATTGTCTCAAATGGAAAACCCTCCTTCGTGCGCTTAGTCTCTGTATAACCATTTTTCAAGTACATTTTTTGCGATGCTACCTGTAACACAGTCGTGTCGAGGCAAAGAAGTTTGTATCCTCTTTTTGCGGCGTCGGTCTCAAGGGCGGTCAGTATGGCCTGTCCAAACCCTTGTCTCTGAAATTGTGGCAGGACGCGCATGCGCTTAATCTCGCCCATTTCCTCTGAGATTCTACGCAACGCACCCATGGCAACAATTTGGCCTTGGAGTGATCCAATTAGAAATGTGCCGTTGTTCTTAAGGTAGATGTTCTCAATGTCCCATAAGTCACGGTCCCAGTGGCCATTCCCGACATGGGCGCCAGTCGCCTCCAAGGCGATATTGTGAAGATTTATGATTTGCTCTAGGTCTGCTACTGTGTAGACTCGGATTACGAGTTTATTCATTTGTACTCCTATTTAAATAAGTGACACCAGACAAATCGGAACCTTGAACCAATGATGAATCACCCATTTGTGGACTCACCGGGAATCGGACCCGGGCCTCGTCAATGCGAATGACGCGTAATACCACTTTACTATGAGCCCTACAAGTATCCTCTTGTAGGATGAAATCGTAGCATAGGTTTAGGAAAAATTTAAATTGCGATATACTTTAGCCATGAACTCGCAAGAAAAATATGTGCCACCGGAAAAGGGGAAGGGTCTTTTTGATTTGATGAGAAAGGTTGTCGATGGAAAAGTTGAGGCGGAGGAGGTTATTGATGAGGCAGGAACTGTTGCCTCGAAAATTATCACTAAATCTGAGAGCGCCAAAACGCAACCTAAAAATTTTCAAACCGCCGCCGGCGCGATGGACGAGTGGCAGAAAGCGCAAGAAGAAGCGGAAGAGAGAAGTTTTGAGCAGAGAAAGAGGGCGGCTTAGTTGAGTTGGAATATAAAAACACTCCGGCCAATCGGGCACCGGAGTGCGCTTGTGGTCGGAGTGCGAAATGTTGCAAGGCTACTTTGGCTTATGGGGCAAGGTAGCATGGCAGGTGTTGAGGAACGTGGCAATATTCATAGCCGCTTCGGTCAGTGTCGCCTCATCGCTAGCGTGCTTTGAGTATGCTTCATTAATCCGCTTGTCGCAAAGATTCTGTTGCAGTTCGTTTAAGGACGCGTCATCATTAACGCCGGCAAAAATCAAACTGACGAAACTGTGCCGCCTGCCAAAATCCGCATGCCGGTCGATCTCTGAAACCTCGTGCAGGTATGTCTTAGCTGTCTTGCGTGCCATAGGGAGCCTTTCTTTTAGAAGTTTTTAGGAACATCTGGTTCTACAAACATACTAGCATATATCAATAGAAAAGTCAATATATGCTGGCGAGGTATAGTTCCGGTCTAAGCGAAAATCAAAAATCCTGCCTCAGAGCAGGTTTTCTCTGTTTGGTGTACGACGAGTCACTAAGTATTTTGTTGCAAAGGTCAACAAAATACATAAGTGTTCGCGACCCCAGCTCACCATCGCATCTGCTGATGCGATATGGTTCCGCCTTCCACAAAAGCACAAAATCCCGCGAAGGCGGGATTTTGTGCTTTTGTGGACCGTACAGGAGTCGAACCTGCCACCCCCTCATTGCAAATGAGGTGCTCTACCAGATGAGCTAACGGCCCGTATTATGATTACCAAGAAAGACTAACATATCTTTGCTGGTCTTCAAAATCTATTTAAATGTGATAGTATATTGGCCAGTTGGGCCATTAGCTCATTTGGTAGAGCGCATCCATGGCATGGATGAGGCGGCCGGTTCGATCCCGGCATGGTCCACAAAGAGAAACCTGTGATTTTAAAAGCCGCCTGTCAAAGGCGGCTGTGAAGGTAGCTGGTCGAAATTCAAGCCTACTCGTTCTCGTCGTCATTGAGTAAGTCCGGCAGGTCTTCATCTTTGACCTTTAGGTAGGGAAAGAAGAAATGCTGACAAATCTTGCCTACTAGAAGAAGAAACAAGACTCCGGTGATAGCCATGCCGATTGCAACCACAATGGCCCACGCCTTGCTTCCGGCCACAAATTCACGAAGTTGGGGACCGAATAAATGAAGACTGAGTTCGCCGGGTAAAATCAGTAGGCAGAGCGCAATAATAAAAATTACCAGCGTTGCAGTAGCTCTCATGCAAAGATCGTCCTTTCAAAATTAATATTACATATCGAGATCCATTTGTCAAATGCCGAGTTGGTACATTCAACTTCCAAGTGCACCACTCATTGCTTGCGTAAAGTCGGAAAAATATGGGCGGTTTAGGGGTTGTAGGTAGCTAAATAGCGTTCGTTGTAATTTTGGAGTTCAAGGCGTATATTTAAAGGCATGTTTAGAGAAACTGATTTAGGTGGGTCAAAAACCACGGCTCCGGAAAATTCGGAAAATCCGGGGGATGTCAGTGCGGAGACCAGCTCCATCACTTTGGGTGAAATGATGCGAGATCCCAGCTCGGCCAAGGCTTTGCAGGAGGCGATGGTGCAATATTTGCAGATTCATCCGGATGCCAAGGAGGTGGTTATTACTATGGCTGAGAGAATTCGCAAAACTCGGGAACTGGAGACTGATTATTTGCGAAAGCCGGCCCAGAAGCCGCAGAAAAGTGAAAATCTGCCGGAAGGAGAGAAGCTCAGTCCGGAGGATCTGGAAGTGGCGATCGGTGAGGTTATGAATTTTGATAATCTGTATAGTTTGATCAGGAGGCAAGGTGGTATCACGAGTACTGACGGTAAGCATTTTATACCTGATGAGAAGTTGATTGGGCAGGCGGAGTTGTATCGGAAACTTAAAGCTATAACTCCCCAGGCACTTAAAAAACTGACTCGGGCCTGTGGCTTCCGCGACCGAGTGGTTTACCTCCACGACATTGAAATCGGTTTCGCTTTGAAATAATTTTATGGATGTTGAGACGGAAATCAGAAATATTAAAGATAGGAACGGACGAGTAGAGCAGGATAAAGCTTGGGAGATAAGCTTTGCCCGGCGATTTTTTATTGCACTTTCGACCTACATAGTCGCCGGGATTTGGCTACTGACGATCAAAGATTCACTACCCTGGCTGAAGGCTCTTGTGCCGGCTGGTGGCTATATCCTGTCCACGCTTTCCCTGCCGTTTGTGAGGAAGACTTGGGCACGTTCGAAGGCGAGTGGTAGGGCACAATGATATTTAAATGGAGATTTAAATGAAGAATGCGACAATATGGAAAATAGTTTTGACGCTCGGCACACTACTCGTGGTCGGGTTCTTGGTTTTCTGGTATCAGGAAAATCGCGGAAATGAGAGCTACGCAGTGCGGGCCGACTCAATGGTCGGATTATCCTTCAGGTATCGAGTGAGCCCCAATGGCTATATTTTGAGAGAACACTCGGCGGATAATCTGGCTGATCCGAGTTTCATTAAAATATTTTCGCTTATGCCAGCGAGCGACTATGAGAGCTTTGCAGGGAATCGCGAAGCGAGCGAAGGCCCAGCTTCGATCGAAATTTCAGTTTTTAAAAATCTTAAGAATGAAACTGCCGGAGAATGGGCGGAAAATAACCCTTCGCTTTCCAATCTTGGACTTTTGTCCGGTGTCGTCAATCGGGATTATGTGTTGGCCGGCGAAAAAGCTGTTCGCTATTTGATTGACGGTCTCTATCGGACCGACACGGTCGCGGTGGCGTACAATAAAAATATCTATCTTTTTTCCGGCGCTTTTTTGGATGAAAATTCCTTGACTCGAAAAGACTTCGAGCCCTTGCTTGATTCGATTAAATTTCTGGCAACGGAAGAAACTGGGGGCGCCGCAGGCTCGGGCGGTTCGGGAATTTTGCCATTTAAATCCGGCGTGAAGGGTCAGGTGCTTTTGGGGCCAACTTGTCCAGTGATGAGGATTCCACCGGATCCAAATTGTGCCGACCGGCCGTATCAGACGACCGTGCAAGTGATTACCATCGGTAGTCCGAAAAGTTCGCCCTTTGCGACAGCGGAAACTGACAAGGACGGCAGGTATGAAATTAAATTGCCTCCAGGTGAATATGGTTTGCAGCCGGTTGGTGGAAGAATGTTGCCAAGATGCGAAACTAGAAATGTGACAGTCGGACCGGATGAGATGGCCGAGGTGAATTTGGCTTGTGATACCGGGATTAGGTAGTCTGATAAAGAAAGGCCCCGTTTCGACCTGGTCGAAACGGGGCCAGTGGGGCCAGACAGGCGAGACTCGAGTTTCCTGACAATTTAAAACCGCCCACATTGGACTGGGCGGTGTTTGCTTTGAGGTGAGGGTAAGGGAGTGTAGCCGCCCGATGTATCAATGTGTGCGGTTTCTAATCTTGTATATCGCCCAGCCGATACCGGTCACAAGCAGTGTTGCAACTAATGCCAGGCCCAGGCTAACGAAGATTCCCCGGATTATACTATCGCCGACAAACCGGAGTATCTCGGCGCGAAATAAGTAGAAAATTATGGCCCAGGGAATAGCCACGGTGAGACAAATAACCACACCAAATAGTAGCGTCGCGAGTTTACTCATAGAAAGACCTTTCCTTTCATGGTCAGCATATGCCTCTCGAGAGTGTGAGTCAATTTGATTTTGAAAAGAAAAAAGCCCCGCCTGTCGGACAGGCGGGGCGAATTCAAAACAGTTTCGGATCCAAAGGTACCAGCTCAAGGTCGTTGCTACCGACGCTAAGCATGATGGCACCGGCTTCGGCCTCTAACGAGCTCCCGAACAGTTGCGGTCCAGAACCGGTTTGACCACAACAGGTTACCTGGTCGAAGGCGACGGCACCTCTCGGCACGCCGTTATCGAAAAGTACAATTAAATATTCACCCTCAGTGAAAACCTGACGGCATACCGGACATCGGCTTCTCACAACCTTATGACCGGCAGTTTGGCAAACCCTTAAGGTTTTCATGATGCCCTCCTGGTTTGAAGTTAGCGCACTTGTGAGGCAAGGCCTCACAAGCATCAGTCGAAGGCCGGGAGGAACTCCTTGCCCAGTTTCGCGGCGAGCGCGTCGTCAATCCTGGTCCAGCGATCCCACAACTTGAGAGTCATGAGGTCGGTGTTGACGAGGGTCGTGATCAGGCCACGCTCCTTGTAAAGCGACCGCACGAGCATCCCCTTGGGATTCGGGCGACCACGCCTACGATAGAGACGACTAATCTGACGACGCGCGGCCACGAGGATGGCCCGGCGATACTGAGTGGGAAGGCTCCAGACGAGGAAACGTTTTGGCGCCAAGCGACCAGCTCTGCGGGAGTGTTTGGTCCGGCGCGGTGGATCGATTCGCAGAAGTTTTTTCATATTTAGGGGACCCTTTCTATTTTCTAGACTACCACTGATTTTTAAAAACGCAAGCCAGTGTGATCTTGAATTAAAAAACCACTGGCGCAGGCCGGTGGTTTGTGTAAATCATCTGCTTTTGACTTCCTCCCAGCGAATGGCGAATCGTTCCTGAATTATCGGAATGACTCGTGGGTCGAGCATGGCCTCAAGCGGGCGATGTTCGATGAGAGCGTCCCGAATTTCACTGCCGCTTACATTGACTGTCAGGCCACCGAAGCGATTGACGATTTCAACCTTCCGACCGAAAAGTCGGTAAAACTCAACATCTTCGCGAGAGCCACCGATGTACAAGACTTTGGTAGGATCAATCCCGGTCAGCCACAAGATGTCATCAAGCGCCCGAAACCAAAGGGCGTCACTACCATCGAAGTCGGGAAGTGGAGCGATTCGAACTTCAGGAAAAACCGCGCGCACGATGTCACACCGGTCAGCATAATTGAACAAGTGACGAATTGAAATCGGCTTGTTGCAACTCCCGATTAGCAGAAGGTGATTTGGGCCAAAGGTCTGAAGCAGACTGCTGACCATGGCTTGATGACCGAGGTGCATCGGATTTAGTCGCCCGACATAAACTCCGAAGTCGTCATCCTTGGGAGTGTAGCTTAGGAGGGTTTGGTTATTCATTTCGCGTGCTTTCGGGTAGGCTTTTTATCCAGTTCCTCGTTGTCCCAGACAATCTTACCTCTTCGGATCTTTAGTCCAGGAATATCGTCGCCGCCAAAGGCTTCAACCGGGGAGAAGGCGCCGGGCCGGCCATGAGCCTCAACTAAGTCGAGTATTTCGAATTGCCGGTCGACTGTGCCATCCTTTTTGACAGCGAAAAAACCCTGCATATCGCCTCTAATGCTAACGAAAAAAACATAGCGAGGTGAATTTTCTGTAAAGATAACAAAAGCACCACTAGGGACTTTGTGGGCCTCGTCAATGGCCACTCCACGCAGCCCATTTGGGAGAATCATTCGCTTTGACATAACCGACTCCTTCCTTGGTTTTGTTTGTTTTTAGGAACTGCTAGTATTGGTATATCTAAATTAAAAGGTCGTGTCAAGGGGGAAAAGCGGGGGGAGAAAGGAAGAGAAAAGGCCCGCTTGCTTGGCAAGCGGGCCTTTGATATTTGCAACCAGCCTAGATTATTGTTTACTCCAATTCCCAGGTCATGGTTATTTTGCCGTCGACTTTTTGGGTTAACTTCGCCAGACCTACTCCGCGAACGAAGTACATTTCCTCCTCAAACCCTTTGTCGAGGACAGAGGTGCCTTTGTCGATGTCTCGGCTAAAGTCGGTCTTCTTACTTGCTTCGACCTTCCGGATGAATTTCAGGGCATTTTTGCCGTTAAGTTTTTCCGGCCCATCGAACAGTACGGCGTCATTTTGGTCCGAAAGACCAATCTGCACGCCAGGTTTTTCGCCAAAGAAATAAACGCGCATCCCGAAGCCCGGCTTGTTGTAGCTGGTACCCCAAGGGCTACCGGTATGTGGTGCCGAGGAGGAACTCGGGTCGTGAGTCGTCACCAAATCAACCGAATAACGCGGATTTCGACTTACGGCCAGAAAAACACCCATCGTCGATTCGAAGATTCCGAGCTCATCCTCATCGATTCCGATTTCGTAGCCTTCTGGGTAAGACAAAGGGCCCTGTTTCGGCGCCTGCTTTTTTATGCTGATGACAAGGCGATAGGAGGACTTCGTACCCTTTTTGTCCGGCAGATAGCGGCCGCGAGTTTCCACACGAACGCCGCCCTTGTCACCGGATGCCCAAGAAACCACTCGATGATTGAGAGCATCGCGACCTTCGGGTATGGTAATCCGATATGACCATCGGTGGCCGATATCGGTCGGGAAGTAATCCCATGGTTGGCCGAGAGGATGTTCGCCGGCCATTTCGGCCGAGACTGCGACCGCTCTTGCGGTTGCGCCTCCGGGTCTGGGGTTGCTGGTTTGTTGCGGATTATCGCAACCGAGAAACAAGACTGTACACGCCGTCAGGAGCAGGGTAATCTGAACACGACTTTTCATGGGGTCCTCTCTTGCTGTTGATGGTTGACGAAGAAACTATCCGCTCGAATTCTAGGATAAGAAAATCTGAGTGTCAACGGTTTGTAAAATTTAAAGGCCCCTTTGCTCGTGCGAGCAAAGGGGCCAAGTGTCGTTTTGGCACTAAGCCAGAATATTCTGAAGCAGGGCCATCCGGACAAACATGCCGTTTTGGGCTTGGTGAAAATAGCGGGCTTGCGGATGTTCATCCACTTCCCTGGCAATTTCGCCAACGATGGGTAGGGGGTGAAGCAAGATCGCCTTTGAACGGAGCAGGGCCATTGTTTCGAGAGTAATCCGATGAGGCAGATTGGCCGTGGCGTCACCAACGCGTTCTTTTTGGAAGCGGGTCCAGTAAACCACATCGGCCTCCGGGAATGACTCCTCAAGATCGGTATCCAAACGGAATTCAATCTGTTTTTCCTTAAGGTGGGCCTGGATGTCTTCGCCGATGGTGAGCTCCGGAGTGGAGACAAAAATCAACTTGATATTAAACTTCGACAACAGATAGGCGAGAGATCGAGCAGTTCGCCCGTGCGCCAAATCTCCACCAATCACAACCGTGAGACCGTCGATGTGATCAAATTGCTCATGAATGGTACAGAGGTCGAGGAGCGCCTGGGTGGGGTGCTGGCCAGTGCCATCACCGGCGTTCACGATTGGAATGTTGAAGCCACAACTGTCACTCACGGCGGCCGCGCGATCGGCCGCGCCGGTGTCACTGTGACGAATGACAATCACGGAAGGGTAGAATCCGCATAGTACGCGGATGGTGTGCTCAAGAGTTTCACCCTTCACTTCCGAAGAAAATTCCCGACCGCTTTCGGTGCCGAGAGTTCTCATGCCCAAGTTGAGCGCGGCCATTTGGAAAGAAATGCGAGTTCGAGTCGAAGGTTCGGAAAAATGGTAGAGCAGAGTTTTGCTTGGAAAAGAGGCCCGCAGGAGGTCGACCCCCTGCTGAGTTTGGAAATGATGACGAATTGTCTGGGTCTGAAGGAACAACTTTTCAAGGGCACTGCGATCAAACTGCTGGGCGCGGAGAATGTGATGCTTCATTTCAATCCTCTTGTTAAGGTTCGGGGTCCACTTCCATAGTAGCGAGAATCAGCGCCCTGTCAAACGCCGCCGCGGCGTTTGACAGGGCGCGAAAAACGCGTAAAGTTATCTAAATGAAGAACCTAATTAAAGTTTTATTTTTACTGGTCGTAACAGCACTCCTGGCCACGGGCTCCGATTTGGCCAGAGCCGAAAATTTACCCGTCACTATTTCGATTGATGCGGCTGGCAGCATTAAGCTTGGCGGGGTCAAAGTTGTTCAGGTGGCCGGTACAACTTTTTATGCTCGCACCACCTGGGGCAATTCATTCATCCGCTACATCATAAAGACCGATTCTGACACGGTTTTCACTCGCCATTTTGGCGGACCGGCCGTAGTCGGCGAAGTCGTGGCCGATCATTTTCTAAACCTGGAGGGTTACCTCGACGCCTCGTCTGACACGATTTCAATTAAAGCCAAGACAATTCAGAATTTGTCACTGAATGACGAGAAATCAGCTTTTTCCGGTAAGGTCAAAAGTTTGAATCTGGCCAACTCGCAATTTACCCTAACTGACAAAACCAAGGGTGACATCACGGTCGCGCTTGGTTCCGACACTTCAATAATTCGAAATGGTCGAGTCATCGACCGCAGTATTTTGAAAGTTGGGGATACAATTACCAAAGCTGACGGTACCTACGATATTCCGAAAAAAATTCTGACCGCTAAAAATTTGGAAGTCTACCTAAACAGGAGTATGTTTTGGCCAAAAAATTTTCAAGGCGTTTTGAGGCGTCTGGATTCAACCACTTTACCGACCCAGGCAACAATCGCCATCGCCGGCACCGATTATACGGTAAAATTGCCGACTGATATTTTGATTCTGGACAACAAGAAAAACAAAACGAAGTTGGGGCGATATTTGGAAGGGGACACGGTCCGCGTTTACGGCGCCATCCAAGAAGACGATTTTTCACTAATTATTGCAGAGGTAATTCGAAATATTGATCTCTAGAGCTTTCCGGTGCTAAAAGATTTTTGGTCCAGCTCGACCCTAATTATTGGCTTAAAATCGGGGCGGTTTCACTGATGGCCCGAAAACCGGCTATTCTATTGACATTTTTGGACAATTAGTATATACAAAGTACAGAATGCTGAGCATCAATTTGCTTGGTTAGGAGACCTTTAACAACAAAAAGAAAGGCTAGTATATGCACGTTTCAATTGCAACTGCACCAGGTTCGGCCCATATCAACCCGGGCCAACCCGGTAAGATCAATAACCAGGATGTGGTTTTGCGAATCGACCGACCGGATGGTCTGGTCGCCGTCCTCTGTGACGGTTGCGGTTCGCAGCCAAATTCTGCGACCGGCGCCGATATCGGTGCCAAACTGGTCGCGAAGGCGCTTACAAGTCAGCTCGACCGAGGGGTCGTGCCGGACAAGCTCGACTGGGAGCAAGTAGAATCGGAAGTCTGTGAGCAAATCGCGGCAATTGCGAAGACGATGACCCGAGGAGATCAGAGGGCCGATTTCGAGAAAACAATCGAATCGACCTTTCTCTTCACGATTATCGCTCTCGTGATTGCTGGTGATGCGGTTGCAGTGGCTCATTTGGGCGACGGGGTTTTGATTGTTGAAGATGACGCGACCATTTTGGATCCGCCTATCAAGAACAGTCCGCCCTATCTGGCCTACAATCTGCTCACTAAGACCGCCTATCACGATCCGAATCTGGTGAAGCATCTAAGCTTCACCGTCTTTGTCGCCTTCGACCTCAAGAAACTTGAAAAGGGTTTGGTTGTGGCGACTGATGGTTTCAAGCCACTTGTCGGCGAGGATTTCCATCATCCGTCTTTAGTTCAGAAGACCAACCTGCAACGCTGGCTCAACATCCACACAGCCGAGCGAATCGAATCGGGCACGTTTGTTCCCGGGCAGTGTCGCGATGATGTCAGTCTGGTGATTGCCCGCTCTGATGAGGCTCAGAATAAGCTTCTGGCTGCGCGTCATGAGATGGTGGTTCTCAAAGGCCAGATCACGAAACTGACTGGCAAGGTTGATGATCTGACCGCCAAGCTCGCTACGACCACTGCCGAGGCGAAGGCGTTCGAAGAAGAATGCACAAGCCTCGAAGCTGAAGTCAAAAGGCTAAAAAGGGAGCTCGGCAAGCTTGAAGCTCTGTCGGAAATGGCACCGAAACTTTTGGCTAAGGCCAAGGAGTTTGATGGTGTCACCGGACGAGGACAACTTCGGCGTCTCGCCACAGAACTGGTTGAACTGACCAGGGTCAAGAAGGTGACAGTGAGGCCTCCGGGCTTCCTGGGCACAATCGGTAGCCTACTTTCCGGCAAACCGGCTTCGTCAACCAAAATCGTTGTTGAAGACGATGGTGGTGATCCCGGCGGTACGTTTATTACGACCTGTGGCTAGATCGGAACCAAAATCAAAAAAGGGCTCGCTAAAAGGGCCGGAAAGGAAAAATGTTCCGCATCAAAGTGCGTGATTGGAAACAACGGAATTTCAAGCAGATTGGTGAGGGTGGCGAAGCCGTCATCTACAAAATGAGAGAAGACTTGGTTGCCAAAATCTTCCGTCAGCCGGACGATTTGGAATTCAAGGAAGACGCTGCCTCAAGAGAGGCCGCGAAAGTCAGGCTGGATGAAATGCAAACTAAGCTCCTGGAATTCCCAACGGATCTGCCGGAGGCTCTGATTGCCCCGACTGCTGTCCTTGTTGATGGTCGCGACGAAGTCTTTGGTTATGTGATGCCGTTTGTCAAAGGCACCTCACTGGATGCCGAGACCCGAACCGACAGTAAACTTAGCCTGAGAGAGCGGTACAAAGTAATCACCGAACTTCACGACCTAATCTCTGGCCTTCATGCCAAAGATGTCGTGGTCGGAGATCTAGGCGAGAATAACCTCTTGCTCCGCGAGCAGGATTTGGCGCTTCGGATGATCGATGCTGATAGTCTCCAATTTGGACCCTATCAATGCCGGACATTTGTGCCCCGTTTCGTCGACCCGAAGATTTTGGGTATCGGCGGAAACGTGGGGCTAGAAATTCCGACGAAACTTGCAAAAGCCAAAAAGACTCGTTCGACCGGTCGGAAATCTTCGACCCAAACTACCCGAAAGCGGAAAACCAAAAAAGCTGAGAAGCTTATCCCTGAGGTGTCGGCAGTCAACAAGGCTGTCTATTCTTTGGTGGCGCCGCACTACAAGCTGGGTGACTGGTACTCCTATTTGGTGACAGTCATGAGGCTTCTTACTTTCACTGATCCGTATGCCGGCGTTGTTGCCGGAATGGATCTTAGTGAGAGATTGGCCAACCGCGTCACCGTCTTTGATCCACGGGTAATTTATCCGGAAAACGCCAGGTCCCTGAAAGAGGTTCCGAGGCCGATTCTTGAGATATTTTTCCAGGTGTTTCATCGTGGTGAGCGGTTTGTACCAGAGAAGGCAGTGTTCGAGTCCCTGTTGGGTAAGTCATCAGTGTCTGAAAACAAAAAACAAGCCAAGCTTTAGAGCCTGGCCAACGAGAAAGGAAAAAAATGGCAAATGCTCCAATTCTACGAGGTCAAGGTGGCCGGAATCCAAAACCAGTCGATGAGATTGATCTGGATTCGTTTCTGGGTGGTGCGACCCCTGGCAATCAAGATAGCGATTCGGATGTGAGCGAGGGCGAAAATGAACCGACCCCGCCGCGACGCCAAACTTTGGCGCCGCCAACCTCCGACCGCTTGGTTGTCGTCGGGATTCTTCTCGACGACTCTGGGTCGATGAAGGACGGCAACATCTACAAGTCAGCAATTGATGGTATTCACGTCGGAGTGGAGGCCTTCAGGGGTGCGAGAGGTAGCGACTTCTATCTCATTGTTGAAGGATTCAATCAGCTCTACTTCGAAGGTCTGATTGGTGAAGTCACCAAGGACTCATTCAATGCGTATGTACCTAATCACGGTTGTACGCCCCTCGTTGGAACTGCCATCAGCCTGGTGAAGAAAATGCAACAAGTGGCTGAAGGCTATGCCGCCATGGGAATCTCGGCTAGCACGGCAATGCTTCTCATTACTGACGGCCTGCCCGATGACCAACCGGCAGACTTCAGGGCGTATGTCGAAAAGGTGGGATATGTCGTTGGGATGGGTTGTGCTCTCCGCATCAACTCCGATCGCCTCGACGAAGGGGCGGTCAGGGCGTACCATGCCTGCTTTACCGGAATGGGTATCAAGACGATTGTGACACCTGGCGCCGAGCCTCCGGAGATCCGTCATGAAATCAACCAGTTCAGCCGAAGCGTGGCGGCGATTGCCGGCAACGCCTGAAATCGGTTCTCAGTTCTTTTGTTGGATAAGCCAGGCCCGATCCTTTGGATCGGGCCTTTTATATTTCTTAATATATCTTCAATCTCCGATTTTTTAGCCACAATCCCCACCTGCACTAATTCCTGCGATAGCGGGAATTAGTGCAGTCGTAAGTACCCGTCTAATGCCGAGTTTCGATTTCTCGAGCAATCGGTTATACTGTAGGCATAGTAAATAAACTAACTAAAAATTAAAAATATGTTTGATTTCACCAAAATTAAAAAGCAAATCGCCGAAGTTGAAGCTTGGCTTACTAAAGAATTCTCCGGCATCAGAACCAATCGCGCGACCCCGGCCTTTCTTGATGGCATCAAAGTCGATTCCTACGGCTCATTGATGTCCATAAATCAGATTGCTGCGATTTCGGTCGAAGATGCCCGAAGCTTGCGCATTGCCCCTTGGGATCATTCACAAGGGAAGACAATTGAGAAAGCAATTACTGCTGCCAATCTGGGAGTTTCGGTCTCGGCCGACGATAAGGGTGTGCGCGTGACTTTTCCGGAACTTTCGGCAGAGAGGCGAGAACAAATTATTAAATTAGCCAAGGCTAAACTGGAGGATGCCCGCAAATCCTTGCGCGCTAACCGCGACGAAGTTGTTCGCGAACTGCAAGGTAAGGAAAAGGAAGGGGGTCTCGGCAAAGATGACATTTTCCGTCTCAAAGGTGATGTACAAAAGTTGGTTGATGCCGGAAATAAAAAACTGGAAGAGATGCTCGGTAAAAAAGAGCAAGAAATTAGCTCGTAGCGAGCAATAACCAATAACCAAGAGACGATAACCAAGTCCGAACGCGTAGTCATCAATTGGAATTTTGATTCATTGAATATTGTTTGGAGCTTGTTTCTTGATTATTGGTTATTTTGCAAAAACTTTGATTTAGTTTTTCACCTCTTATGTCCATAATCATTTTTCTAATAATTCTCGCCGTGCTAATTTTTGTCCATGAATTAGGGCATTTTTTGATTGCCAAAAAATCCGGTATTAGAGTGGACGAATTTGCTATCGGCTTTCCGCCGAAAATTTTCGCCTGGCAAAGAGGTGAAACTAAGTACACCATCAATCTGATACCCTTCGGCGGTTTCGTAAAAATTTTCGGCGAAAACCCTGACGATGAATCAATTTCCGGCCCCGACTCCGCCCGAAGTTTTGTAAATAAGAACCGTGGCATTCAGGCGGGGGTTCTGATTGCCGGCATCCTCTTCAACTTACTTTTTGCCTGGATTTTAATTTCCGGCAGTTTAAGCTTAGGTCTTAACACTTCCGTTTCCGGTTATGAAAAATACTCGCCGGACGCCAAGGTTTTGGTTGTCTCAGTTCTGCCGAATTCGCCAGCCTTCAGAGCCGGTCTTCAGGCGGGGGATAAAATCGAAAATCTTTCAATTGGCGCTAATCAATTATCCAAACTTACGGTTGCCGACACTCAAAATTTCATTTTCAATTCCAACGGGACACCCATCAAAATCGCGGCAACTCGAGGGATGGAGAAGCTTGACCTAACAGTTTTACCGGAGGCGGGGATTGTGCCAGACAAAATGGCTATCGGGGTTTCTCTCGATCTGGTTGGCACCCTGCGACTGCCAATTCACCGGGCAATTTATGAAGGTGCCAAAATTACTGCGAGCCTGACAAAGGAAACAGCTATCGGCCTGGCTAAATTTGTCTATCAGATTTTTGCCGGCTCAGCTGATTTTTCTCAGGTAGCCGGGCCAGTAGGAATCGTCGGTTTAGTTGGTGGCGCCGCCAAGTCCGGCCTATCATACCTCTTAACCTTTACAGCTTTTATCTCTATTAACCTAGCCGTAATCAATCTGGTTCCTTTTCCAGCGCTCGATGGTGGTCGCTTACTTTTCGTCGCTATCGAAGCGATTCGCCGAAAAAATATTAATCCCAAAATTGCCAATATTGTAAACGGCATCGGTTTTGCCATTTTAATTCTCCTAATGATTTTGGTGACCTATCACGATATTGCCAAACTTGTCAGCTAGAAAGTATAAGTGTAAAGTATAGGTATGAATCCGAATCCAGAAGAGATAAAATTCGATAAGAGTGCACAAGCCGAAAAGTTGTTGGCCGATTTGCGACTTTACAATGGCGTGCAAATGAAATTGATGAAGCGAATGCTAAAAGATCACCCAGGTGGCGCCAGCGCCAATTTTGAAATTTGGGTTGATTGTTGCTCTCCCGAATATCGCGAGGGTTTCTTCCAAATACTAAGGGACGATCCAGATTTCCTTAAACGCTACCAGGAATCCGAGGGCGACGCCCTCTCGGCTGTTGAAGACAGGATCGGTATGCTACAAGAATTGGAGAAGCAATTAGCAATCAAATTTGCCGGGGAGACTTCAGATAAGGCAATCTCGGATTGGCGCAAGAAAAATGCCAAGAGGCTGATGCAAATTCTGCACGAGAACCAGGAACTAGCCCTGCCTTTCGTCAATCATACTCATGATGATATTGAGGATGAGCAAGTCGCTCTGCAAAAAATCGAGGAATTGCTGAAGTAATTAAAAAACCACCCGATTTCGCGGGTGGTTTTCGATTTCTCTTGCGTTCTCTTCACTCTTCACTTCGTGTCCGGGAATCGAAACCGGACACTGGTGAGCCGAATCGGCGCGCCGTCGAGGCGGGGCCGAAGATAGTTCATGACCAGCTCCTCGAACCGTTTCTGTTGCTCCTGCCGGAGCGGGTTCGTGAACTCGGCCATTTCTTTGCTGTGCTGATCTTGGAAATCATACAACAGCATCGCCAAGTACTTTTTCACGATTTCGTCCTCGGACTTCGTTTCGAAGCCGTACTTTTCGCTGGCCGTCGCCGTGAAGCTCAAGAGACTTGCCATCTCTGCCAGCGTGCCACCATATGTGAACCTTGTTTCGTACAGGATACTCCGAACTTTTGGGTTCGAGGTTATCGGCACAACATTCATTTCCGTCATGGCAGGGTGTGTGTTGTAACTGACCAATCGAAGTCCGTTATTGAGTATCGTCTCATACGAATCACGACTGATAGCCTCTTCGTGCTTGAACACGCGATAGACCACAGCCCCACTACGGCTCACCAGTAAGGTGTGCGGGTTGATAAGGACGATCTGTCGCGCCACACCCGTGATATTTCCGTCATGAAATGTTCCGACCACCACTCCTCCGAGGATAAGCGCGACAAGGGCCGCAACGGCTCCAAACTCCAATTGATCACCGAAATCGAACCTCTTCGGAAAGCGTCGGCAAATCAGGCCGACGCCAAAGCCGACGGCAGGGACCAACCCTAACCAGAGGAAGAGACAGAAGTGGGTAGTGCTACAGAGGATGGAAGTGAAGTCTGTCATAAGGCCACCTTTCAATTTTTTGGTTTTTGATGTTTACCGTTTCTGCATCGGACTATACACCCAAAAGGGGATAAAGTCAAGCCCTGAAAAACCATTAAAAAGCCCACGTTTTGCACTGCAAAACGTGGGCAATTGATTCAAATAGGTCCTCACTCCAACTGAAACTGAACCGACCTGATTCGAACCCAGCCCTCGGCCAATTTCGGCTCGAGATAGGCGCGAACCATTTTCTCGAAGGCAATCTGCTGTTCGTAATCCATCGGATTGCTAAACTTCGCGAGCTCCTTGCTGTTTTGGAACTGGAAGTTGTAAAGATGAAACCGGACACAGTCGGCGATGCTGCCCAGGTGCCTTTCCGCTCCCATTTTGCGCTTGAAGGCCGTCGCCTGGACCTTGGCCCGCGGACTGCCACCTTCGCTGTAAACGATTTGGTAAGAGATTTGCTGGACCTTGGGATTTTCGGTGACTGGTCGAACCACCATGGCGACCTCCACCGTCTGTTCGTGATAGTCGGTCAGGTGATAGCCCTGGCCGGTCCAGAGCTTCAAATCCGAACGGCGAACAAACTCACCGTGTCGGAAAATCCTCAAAACATGGCCTTCCCGGTTCTCAAGCATTGTCATGGGTTTGACTGTTTCGAATCGAAACTCTGACAACAGGACAGGCGGCAATGTTCCGAGGAGGACCAACACCATCGAGAGAATGGACAGTGACAAAACAGTTGCAAAGAACATCACCCGCCGACTCCGGCCGTGAGAGAAGACCGAGTAAAGGGTTGCTTTCTTGCGCACTTGGCGTAGCAAAATAATTCCACCAAAAAGTACACACAGGCCGCAGAAGACCGGGGACATTAACCAGAAGATGCCTGCACCATCCAAATTTGCGATGTCTAGGCTTAGTTGATCGAGAAGGTTCATAATTTCAGTCTGATTTGATTTTTTAGGGGAAGTAGCAGTGCCAGATCCCAACGGTTCTATTTCTAACAATACAGATTAAATTAGAGTTGTCAACATCGTTTTAAAGCCATTTTTGCGGTACTATATTGGGACAAATCCTAAGTTTAGAGGTTTGAAAGTTTTGAAGTCAGAGTCGCTGGCACTAAATTTTTGAACTATGAACCAACAAAATGCGCCAGTCACAACTTTTCACTAAATCACGCAAAGAGGCTCCAAAAGATGAGGTGGCCAAGAACGCCGAACTTTTGATTCGAGCCGGTTTTATCAATAAAGAAATGGCCGGTGCCTATTCTTATTTGCCTTTGGGCTTAAGGACTTTAAACAAAATTGTTGGGATCATCCGCGAGGAGATGAACGGCTTGGGCGCCCAGGAACTTTTTTTGACGGCGCTACAAGAAAAAACTGTTTGGGAAAAGACTGACCGCTGGAGCGACGATAAAGTTGATAACTGGTTTAAAACTAAATTAAAAAGTGGCACTGAATTAGGCTTAGGTTTTACTCACGAGGAACCACTGACGGCCTTGATGAAAAATCACATCAGCTCTTTTCGGGATTTACCACTCTCAGCCTACCAATTCCAAACCAAATTTAGAAATGAAGCCCGCGCCAAGAGTGGCATTTTGCGTGGTCGAGAATTTTTGATGAAGGATTTGTATTCTTTTTCTAAAGACGAAAAAGAGCACAATGAATTTTATGAAAGGGTTAAGGGCGCTTACAGTCGAATTTTCCAAAAAGTCGGCTTGGGTGATCAGACCTATGTGACTTTTGCTTCCGGAGGAAGTTTTAGCAAATATTCCCACGAATTCCAAACTCTGACCTCAGCCGGTGAAGATAATATTTATGTTTGTAATTCCTGCCGCATCGCCGTCAACGAGGAAATTATTAAAGATCAGCCAACCTGTCCGAACTGTAAAAGCGACAAACTCGAAGTCAAAAAAGCGGTTGAAGTCGGCAATATTTTCAGTCTTGGCGATAGGTTTTCCAAAGCCTTGGATTTGGTGTATCTTGATCAGGCCGGCGTTAAGAAACCGGTGATTATGGGCTCCTACGGCATCGGCCCAGGCCGAGTCATGGGTACCATTGTTGAGATTAATTCCGATGAAAATGGCATCATCTGGCCAAAAGCGGTGGCACCCTTCCAAATTCACCTGATTTCAGTTGACGGTGGCAAGCCGGAGATTAAGGAAAAGGCGGAGAAAATTTATGAGGCTCTACTCAAAAGTGGCACGGAAGTTTTGTTCGATGACCGAGAATTGCGCGCCGGCGAAAAGTTTGCCGAAGCCGATTTGCTGGGTCTCCCGCTTCGAGTAGTCGTGAGTGATAAATCCTTGAAGGCTGGTGGCGTGGAAGTCAAAGAGCGCAAGGGTGGGGCAGTCCGAATTGTGGCAGAGGAGCACATTTTAAGCCAGGTCTAAAATACCAATCTGCGAATTTGATTCCCATCAACTAATATCCGAATGGGAAGTTTTTCTCCTATTAGTTATTCGTAGATTGGGATAAAATTCGTGGATTGGTATTACATTTTATGAAAAGAATTATAAATAAATTTGGCGAGATGTTTTCCCAGGATATCGGTATCGACTTGGGCACGGCTAATACTTTGGTTTATGTGAGTGGGGAAGGCATCGTCATCAACGAGCCGTCGGTAGTCGCTATCAACCAAAAAACCGGACGCGTGGTCGCCGTCGGTAGTGAGGCCAAACAAATGCTCGGCCGCACACCGGCCCACATCGTGGCGGTACGCCCGCTCGTTGACGGGGTCATTTCCGATTTCGAAGTGACCGAGGAAATGATTCTCTACCTTTTGAATAAAGCCCAAGGTGGGAAAAAGAAATTTTTTGGCCCGCGCGTGGTAGTCGGCGTGCCGTCCGGTGTCACCAATGTCGAGACTCGCGCTGTGCGTGACGCCACCAAAAACGCCGGCGCCAGGGAAGTTTTGATTGTTGAGGAGCCGATGGCCGGCGCAATCGGCATTAAACTGCCGGTAATGGAACCGGTCGGCAATATGGTAATCGACATCGGCGGAGGTACTTCGGATATCGCGGTGATTTCACTCGGCGGGATTGTGCGCTCGAAAAATTTGCGCGTGGCCGGCGACCGATTGAATAATGATATTATCGCTTACATCAGAAGCGAGTTTAAAATTTTGATTGGTGAAAAAACTGCTGAGGAGGTGAAAATTAAAATTGGTGCGGTGATTTCCGGTGAACGCCCGACTGAAGCTACGATCCGTGGCCGAGATTTGGTGACCGGACTACCTCGCGAGGTAATCGTCACCGATTCGGACATTAGGGAGGCCATGGCTCAATCAATTGACAACTTGCTCGAATCATCAAAGGAAGTTTTGGAAACCACTCCGCCGGAAATTTTGGCCGATGTCATGCAACGCGGTATCCACTTGGTCGGCGGCGGGGCACTAATCCGTGGCCTTGATCGCCTACTTTCTGACTATTTGAAAATCCCGGTTTTCGTTTCTGACGATCCTCTAACGGCGATTGCGCGCGGGGCCGGCGTGATTTTGGAAAATTTGCCCCAATACCAGGAAGTACTTATTGAAAACGAAGATGACCTACCACCTAAGAAGTAGCTCTAGACGAAGCCGGCCGATTTTTGCCCGATTAGTTTCGATTCTAGTAGTCGTCCTCCTTCTAGGCTGGTTCGGTAGTCTGGCACCGATCCGAAATTTGGCCATAGATTTGGCCCGGCCATTCTGGGATTTTAAAACTGCTGCTTGGCGGGGCTTCCTCGTGGACAGCAGTCTAATTCAGGCAAAGCAGTCCCTGATTATTGAAACTGCCGGCCTAAGACAGCAAATTCAAGGTCTGGACGCTAAACTTCTGGAGTTTAATCGGATTTCCGCAGAGAATCTTGAATTGAAAAATTTACTGGGTCGGAAAGAAATCAACCGATCCGAAATTCTGACACGGGTGATCAGTGGTCCCAACCAGACGCCTTTCGACACAATTTTAATTGATCGGGGTGAAGAAAATGGTATTAAAATAGGTGATAGGGTTGTTGCGCTTGGCAGTGTGGCTATCGCCCAAATAACCGAGGTTTTCACAAACACGGCTCGCGCCACACTATTTTCCTTTCCAGGTAAAAGCGCCGACGCTCTGATTGGCGACAGCGGAGTTATCACCACGGCTATTGGTCGAGGTGGTGGAAATTTTGAAGCCAAATTGCCCCGAGAAGTCGAGGTTAAATCTGGCGATGCGATTGTAATTCCTGAAATTGACTCCCACGCCTTCGCCGTAGTTGAGGATGTCTTACTCAAGCCAACCGACTCTTTTCAGACTATCTACTTTAAAAATCCGGTCAATGTCTCCGAGTTAGACTGGGTTACTGTTAACTAAATCAGATGACAACTCGACCAATATTAACGAGAGTGGTCTCCGGCGTTTTGCTTCTTTTGGCGTTGCTTCTCACGCCGTGGTGGCTGACATTTGCTCTCGGTTTGGTCGCAGTTTTTGTTTTTAAAGACTTTTACGAAATCATTATTCTGGGATTCTGCTTCGATCTGCTTTACGGGCCAGGACACATCTCGGGAGAAATTTTTAGAAGTTTTGCCGGCCTTTTGCTTTCGGCTTCGGTTCTGTTGCTGGCCACGATCATTAAAACTCGGCTGATTGTCTACAATCGTTGATTGGGTGATAATTGAAAACAATGTGGTTTGCTAAAATTAAAAGAATATTTGTGCGACGAGGGATGAGAAGGGGTGGCGAAATCGACCCGGACGAAATTCTGCTTGACGGCGCCAATTTGCCGGCCTTTGATGTTTACCAATTCGAAGGTCGGCTGGAAAAAGCCATCTCCAAAATTTCAGTGATTTCGGCCGGCATTTTTTTGCTCCTAGTGGGAGCTTTGTTCGGTGCCCGTATTTGGCACCTACAAATCGCCGAGGGTGCGCTTTACGAAGCCAAGAGCGAGGCCAATCGCTTGCGCCACACTCTGGTATTTGCCGAGCGGGGAATTATCTCCGACCGCAATAAAAATCTCTTGGCCTGGAATATTCCAAGCGCCAAGGAAACCCAGTTTTCCCTCCGTCGCTACGCGCCGATTGATGGCGTGGGCAACCTGTTGGGTTATGTCAAATATCCTTCTAAGGATAGTGCTGGCTTCTACTATCGCGAAGACTTCATCGGTCTCGATGGGCTGGAAAAGACCTACAACGATAAGCTTGGTGGTCAGAACGGCCTCAAAATCACCGAGACAGATGCCTTGAATAAAATCCAGTCCGAGAGTGTCCTGCGTCCTCCTAAAGACGGCGAGAGTCTGACTCTCTCAATCGACTCCGGATTGCAATCGGCCATGTTTAAGTTCATCAAGGAATTAGCGAATTCGTCAAAATTTACCGGCGGGGCCGGCGTAATCATGGATGTTAAAACCGGAGAGCTCGTCGTGCTTACAACCTATCCGGAGTACCAATCGCAGGTACTTACTGATGGAGACGATTCGGCGAAAATCGCCACCTTGGTTAATGACAAACGCACCCCATTTCTTTTTCGGACTATCGCCGGACTTTACACCCCTGGCTCAATCGTCAAACCATTTGTCGCTCTCGGGGCCCTCCAAGAAAATGTGATAGACCCGAGCACAAAAATCTTGAGTACCGGCTCAATCTCAATTCCAAACCAGTATGACCCGACCAAAAAATCAACTTTTCGAGATTGGCGCGCCCACGGCTGGGTTGATATGAGACAGGCCCTGGCTGTTTCGTCGGATGTTTATTTTTACGAAATTGGCGGCGGATTTGAGAGTCAGCCCGGCTTGGGAATCTCCCGAATCGATAAGTATGTCAGCTTGTTTGGTCTGGGTAGTGATGTGCCGGGCGAGATGTTCAACGGGACGGCCGGCACGATTCCCAACCCGGAGTGGAAAGCTGACAACTTTGAGGATAAAACTTGGCGAGTCGGCGACACCTACAACACCGCTATCGGTCAATACGGTTTTCAAGTGACACCGCTTCAAATCGTGCGCGCCATTGGTGCAGTAGCGAACGGCGGAAAACTTTTTGACCCGCAAATTATCAGGTCGGAAACTCCGGCTCAATTTCTGCAAATTCCGATTGACGAAAAACATTATGCCGTGGTGCGAGAGGGGATGCGACAGGCCGTGCTCATGGGCACGACCCAGGCTCTGAATGTTCTGCAAGTCGAAGTCGCCGGTAAAACCGGTACAGCCGAACTCGGCACCACTAAAAGTTTCGTCAACTCCTGGGTGACTGGCTTTTTCCCATATCGAGATCCACATTACGCCTTCGCGGTAATTATGGAAAAGGGACCAGTCGCCAATCTGGTCGGCGCCGCCTATGTAATGCGTCAATTTCTAGACTGGTTATACCAAAATGCCCCCGAGTATCTTGAGTAGAGTACAAGGGCTTAGTGGGTCCAAAACCCCTAAAGTTGTGAGACCAAGTCATTTGACTTTGGCCCTGATTTCTGTATAATGGCTCAACTTTTAACCCAATTTTTTATGGATAAAGAAAAATCTTACCTAACTCAAGACAAATTTAACGAGCTAAAAATCGAGCTAGAAAGCCTCAAAACTGTGAAGCGAAAGGAGGTGGCAGAAAGCCTGGAAGCGGCCAAATCCTTGGGCGATTTGTCAGAAAACGCCGAATACCAGGAAGCCAGAGAGCTTCAGGCCCAGATTGAAGACCGTATCGGCTATCTAGAAAATATGCTCAAGACCGCTTCGATTGTCGGATCTCACCACAGCGAAAAGGTTGAGGTTGGTTCTACTGTGGTTGTCCACAAAGGCAAAGAGAAGACTGAATATAAGTACCAGATTGTCGGCTCCGAAGAGGCCAACATGGCCGCCGGCAAGCTGTCCAATCTCTCACCGCTCGGGCTCGCCTTGATGGGTAAAAAAGTTGACGAAACATTTACCTTCAAGACACCGGCCGGTGTTGTGAGCTACAAGGTCATCAACATCAAATAGCAGAAATTAAAAACTCGCGAGACTCGCGAGTTTCTGCGTTATCAGGAAAGACTTTTGGTCTTGCGTCCGGTAATCGAATGATGCCCGACCATTTGCGCAACCTTTCTGGCGGCAGCCATGAGCTCAACCTGACTTACCGGAGCAGAGAGAAGCGCGGCCGTAGCCAACAATTCGGCATGTCGTCTCTTTTGACAGGCGAAACAGACTCGAATCTCATTTTTTCCTTCAAATACCGTGGTGGTATTGTAGGTAGATAAGATTACTTCAGGATGCTGACACTTGGGATCCTGGCAATTGGCCCTTCCCTTGAAACGCTCGATCGGCGGCGACCCCAGACCACTACTTGCCGACCCAAGCGGTATCGCTGTGCCAGCCAGACTCTTAGCTGAAAAGCTATTGTCAAACTTTAGGTTAACTTGCACGCAACTTCCTTTGGTTGTCCTATCCCGACCTCTTGTTCTTTTCTAAATTTATCACTCTGGTATGAAAAAGCAACCCGAAAGCGCTATAATGGTGATACGGGGCGACCCGTTTTTACATTTATGAAGAACCGAAAATATTGGGTCCCGAGACTAATACCACAAATCCTCCAGCCGATTATCTGCGCTTTGGCCTGGCTGTTTTTTAAGATTTTCGCCAAAATAGAGTTTCGCGGGACGGAAAAAGTCCGCGCTCTTTCCAGTGGCGCCATTTTTGCCGCCAATCATGTGAGCGAGCTTGATGTTCCTTTGTTGCGCATCGGCCTGCCATTTTTCGGACCCTTAGCCCCACTCTATTATGTCTCGCGACCGAAAGAGTTTTACACCAAATCCGGCTGGCGGAAAATATTTTACGGTGGCCTGCTTTTTAGACTGCTCGGTTCCTATCCGGCCTATTCCGGTCATCGTGACTACGCCTATTCCTTGCAGGATTTTGATTCGCTCTTGAAAGCCGGTCGTAGTGTGGCAATTTTCCCCGAGGGCAAGCGAACTGTGAATGGGGAAATTGACTTTGCCCACGGTGGCGTGGCCTTTCTCGCCCATACCTACCGAAAGCCGGTAGTGCCGATTGCGATTCACGGTCTTTACAAGCTCAGCCTGCGCGACCTGCTACTATTCAAGCGCCGGATAGTCATCACTTATGGCGATCCGATTCAAGCCTCCGCCCTGGTACCGCAACAACACCCTACGGTCAAAGATTTTCAAGCCGGTAGCCAATACTTGATGGCCAGGATTGCCGAAATGCTTCCGCGCTGATATGATTCCAAAATCAATTTAAGCTAAAAATATGAGGACCCATCTGGAAATTAAAAACGAAACCGAGGCTAAATTACTCGCCGAAATTCACAAGCGAACGGATTTTAAAGGTATTAGAATTCAAAATCTTTTAAAATTACCAGACCTGACGCTAAAGACAAACTCACCAATCCGATTTATTGTCGACAAGGTTGTTGCTTTGCCGCGCTTCAAGGATTTCGATATTGTCTCAATTCCCCAAATTATCAGCGTTAAGAACAACTTTGATGTCCTAAATACGCCCAAGGATCACCCGAGCCGACGCGAAAGTGACACCTATTACGCCTCGCCGGATATGGTCTTGCGGACCCAGATGACCGATGTCTGGCCCTTTTATCTCCGCGAACCTTCAATCGTCAAAAAACTCAACAACGACGGGGAAGCGGGGGCGCTTTGTTTTGGTAAGGTTTATCGCAAGGACGAAATTGACCGCAACCATTTTCCGGCCTTCCACCAAATCGACGGCCTTTATTTGTGCAAACGCGAGAAGCGAACCATTACCCAAAAAGATTTAGTTGATGTACTGGTCGATATCGCCAAAAGTCTCTACGGCGAGAAAGTCGAGTGGAAGGTGATTCCGGATGATTTCCCTTACACGCACCAGAGTGTCGAAATGGACATCATGATGAACGGCAATTGGCTGGAGATTCTTGGAGCGGGCCTGGTCCGGGATATTGTTCTCGAGAACTTGGGTGTTGACCCAAAAGTTTACAATGGCTGGGCCTTCGGCTTCGGCTTGGATCGTTTAGCGATGATTAAAATGGGTATCAATGATATCCGAGTACTTTGGTCTGATGACGAAAGAATTACCCGCCAATTCACCAGTTTGGATTCGAAATTCAAGGAAGTCAGCAAATACCCGCAAGCCGTTCGCGACATCTCCTTCATTGTTGGCAAAGGCGTCGGCCTCAATAACTACTACGAGATTGTCCGCGACTGTGGTGGCAATTTGATTGAAGAGGTTAAACTACTCGACACCTATGATGATGAGAAAAAATTCGGCAAGGACAACATCAGCTACACTTTTCGAGTTGTCTACCGTTCTCCGGAGCGAACCCTGACCAGCAAAGAAATTAACGACATTCACGAACAAATCCGCTCCAAAACTGTCTCTGAATTGTCGGCCAAACTCCGCTAGGCATTAAAAAACCCCGACTTGTCATCGGGGTTTGAAATTGGCAGCGGCGAGGAGACTTGAACCCCTACGGGCGGTTTTGGAGACCGCTGGCCTACCATTAGCCGACGCCGCTGCAAGGAAGCTACTCTGTGCCAAGGTTATCACAATTAGGAATCATGACAACTTTACAAATTACCTAGTTGTCATTTAATTTTTTTGCAGAAAAGCCGAAAATATCTTTGTACCTTTTTTCCCCAAATAGGACTGGGTAAAAATCCTGTGTGGCCTTAATCTCAGTTTTGTTCGAAGGATTAAAACCATAGACCTCGCCCTTTTTAAAAACTTTCAAATTCTCAACACCTTTTGTCAGACGGAAGCCCCTCGGTTTTGGGACAGTGGCATAGACTTCGAGAAATAATTTCTTCTGCTCCGGATTTAGGCCAGATCGATCTAAAATTTTAAAATGCTGAAGTATCAGAAGAATGGCATTTCGAGTATCCTTAAAAGTCTTAGTGCTTCTGTCTTTGCCAAATTCGAGTCCAATCCCAATTCTCGCGTTTGATATCAGGGCATTTTTTTCGGTTGCCTTCATGTAGAGAACATTTTTTGCATTCGTAGCCTTAACAACTTTCATTGTCTCAGCATCAAGTTTGGTGACAATCACGCAGGATTTAAGCTCGCTTTCAGTAGAGTGAACATCTATTACAACATCGTAGGATTTTATCCTAGGTAACAACTGATGAGCTAAGCGCTCCTCATAAGTGCCATCCTTCCTTCCGGGAAACGACCGGTTAAGGTCAGACTCGATAAAGCGCTTCCTTTCTTTAACCGCTCGCTCGTTGGCAATCATAAAATCAACCCTACCTTTTGACAGGTCGAGTTCCTTTAAAGAAGCGATCACTCTCTGGCCCAGGCTTTCTGTGCCATGAGTGCCACCATTAATTAATATTGATGTCAGTTTTTTCATATGTATAAAAAAGGTTCCTTAAACTAAGTGGTAAAAGGAACCCTGAATATTTAGGATTAGCAGGCTTCGCCCAAAAACAGAAAGCCGTCACGGGTTTTGCCGTCTCTAATCCGCAAGGAAGTCTGAAACCATCGGTTAACTTCCTCATCATCAGACTTCGGTATCTCATCGTACAGGCACTGACTGTAGAGGTCATGTGACACGAAGGTTTGCTCATTGAAGCTACCGTTTCGGTCGCTCATGAGCACCTTTGCAGATTTTCGCCACTCGGCAGGAACAATTGGACTGGCCGGGTTTGCGGAAACCCTTTTGCAAAGTTTCCGCAAAAAACAGAACATGACGGGATTTTGGGTGGTAAACCCAATCTTCCGAAGTCCAGACTCTGCGAACAGTGTCTTAACTGTCGCAATACCAACACCGCGAGTCTTGTGTTGTTTCCCAATCAAAACCCCAAACAGATAGAAGAGATCATGCTCTGAATGAAGATTGGCCGAGGCAAACCCGAGCACATCCGTGTCGGAATAGGCCAAGGCAAGCATGTCTCCATCCTGCGTATGCTCCTTCACATCGTCATAAAAGCCCCGGCTTTCAGGACGGCCGAAACTAGATATTCCAGTTCGGTAGAGTTTTTCCAGCAGGGCCTCTGAGAAATCCTTTGGAGCTCTGCTGAAAGCTAGTTTAGGTTTTGCCAGCACCCCTACGCTGAAACCTCGAAACTTGACTTCTTTTCCACTACCAGCCAAAACAAAATCGCTTGGCGTCTTCATAATTGCTCCTCGATTGACGAAGATTTTAAGGAACTATTGCGGCAGTTTCTTGCCCAAAAGCAAGAATCCGCCCTTATAACACAATCCAATGATTATGTACTAAGGGCGGATTACCGCGGTGCCACCTTATTTGCAAAAAGGTATTCCTTTCTGCCACTTCGCTGTCTTACGCCACTTCAGGCAAACAACAGCATTCCTGATAACGGGGGAGTCCGGATTTCCACTATCGCAGAAATCACTTTCGCTACCAACTATCTTACAGTCGGCAGCAAATTTCGACCCAGCCCTCGGAAACATTTCGCCGAGGATCGAAATAAGTTTGTTTAAGTTTACTTGAATCCAACTCTTGGTGTCAACTTGACTTTTGTCTTCCAGATGATAAGGTTCGGACAGGAAAGGACAATAACAAATGAAAACGAAAGCCGTTCCGATTACCGAAATTAGTGAAATCCGTCGAATTCTCTGCCCACCAAATCTGGACCGTTCTGAACTGTTGGCGTCCAGGAGACAAGGGTCTCCTGAGCTAAAAGTCGAACAGGAAGTGCGAGCCATGAAATCTGTCACTTTCCACTGTGGAAAGTGTAAGGTCAATACGTGTGGCATCGAAAATGATCCTGGTGCCTCTGTCCGCCACTGTCCAGGCTGCAATTCAATCTTGATGCTCTGCCCGGTCTGCCACAAGGCAACATCTGGCACGGAAAAATTCAAGATTCTCATCTGCGACAGTTGCCACACAGAGTTTGTCACCGACACAACAGTCCAATCGCTTATCGATATGGACCGCAAATCTCGACAAGTGGTACTCTCTGGAATCCGGGCGACCAACCGTCTTCACCTGGGAAATTTCCTGGGTGCAATCCGACAGTTCGTCCAGTATTCAACAGGCGACAACCTGTGTCTCTATTTCATTGCCGATTGGCACACTCTGACGACCTGTCAGGATGCCGCCACCGTTACCGGCAACAGTGTTGAAATCGCCATGAATTACATCGCCGCAGGACTCGATCCGGAGCGATCAATCATCTACGCGCAGTCCAGTGTTCCAGAAATTGCCGAGCTTGCCCTGTATCTTTCGATGATTCAGGACAAAGGTGAACTCGAAGTTCTGCCGACACTCAAGGATCTGCTCCGTGGTGGTGCCAACATGAATCTGGGCCATCTCTCTTACCCGGTCCTCATGGCTGCCGACATCCTGGGTCCAAAGGCGACCTTAGTGCCGGTTGGTTCTGATCAGATTCCAAATGTTGAATTGGCGCGTCGTTTGGCGAAGAAGTTCAACCGCCGTTTCGGCCAGACCTTCGTGATTCCCGAAATCGGAGAGCAGAAGGTTAAGATCCCGGGCCTCGGTGGCGGTAAAATGGCCAAGTCAGACGAAAGTTCCTGCATCTTCATTGATGACGCCGCTGAGGTTGTGGCGAAAAAGTATGCCAAGCACGGAGTCACCGACAAGAACAAGGTCAAACGCGACGATTCCGGTGTTCCCGAAAATTGTGCCTCAATCTATCCGGTCTACCAAGTCCTTCTTGGGGAGGAGTCCTCCTTGCTTCAAGAAGTTGCAAACGGATGTAGGGTCGGTTCGCGAACCTGCCAGGAGTGCAAGGCTGAACTCGCCAAAATGGTGAACTCAATTCTTGAACCAGTTCGCGTCAAACGCCGCGAACTGGGGGGGAAGAGGGAATTCGTCCGTGAAGTCCTGCACTTCGGTGGCTTAAAAGCCCGTGAGATAATTCGGCCGACCCTCGAGCTGGTTCGAGAAAAGCTCGGTATCATCGCGCCTTAGTTCACTCAGTTCATCTAGCCCCGCGAAGCAATTCACGGGGTTTTTAATTTGCCAAATCAGCTTGACACACTGTGTGCGAGCGCTAAACTTTACGGTAGAGGAACATACCAAGAAAGGACAGACGTTATGAGTGCAACCTCAACCGAGCCGAAAGTCACCAGTGATGGCCGTTTGTTCTATTGCAAAACACTCGACCAGTGGTTTAGCATCGAGGCCATCGAAGCTGATCCGCATTTGAGCCTGCAGGAAGACGAGACGGTGAAATTTTCGCCGAGCGCCGACAAGGAGGCATCCGTAGCCTAATTTGGCCATTTCCACCAAGCCCCGCCGCCCTAAAACCTAGTGGCGGCTTTTAATTTTCGAGGACTAATCATCTGCTATAATCAAAACATGGAAATCAAATCGACTTTCACAAATCAGGCCAATCAGGTTCTAGATGTGATTTATCGCGAGGCCAACCCGACCAATAGGCTCGAAGGTAGAATTGTGCAAGGCGTCCACGCCTTCTGTTTCTGCGAAGGCAAATTTGTCCTGGTCTACAATGGAGAAAAGGGAAGTTGGACGCCACCAGGTGGTGGCATCGAGCCAGGCGAAACCTTTGAAGAAGCCGTCACTCGCGAGGTCAAGGAGGAAACGAATATGCGCGTTTTACAGCAGAAATTTATCGGTTATCAAGATGTCTTCGAGCCAACAAAAATTGTCAGACAGACCCGTTCGGTTTGTCTCGTTGAGCCTTTTGGCGACTTCATCTCCGACCCGGACGGAGACATCACTGAAATCAAGCTTATCGACCCTTCCGACTATAAAAAATACTTCGACTGGGGAGCGGTTGGCAGTCACCTCATGTCCAAGGCTATAAAGATCGCAAACAGTCTCAAGAAGGAATAAAAGCGCCTCACTACTCACCACCCACCACTCACTACTCACTACTCACTACTCACTACTCACTACTCACTACTCACTACTCACTACTCACTACTCACTACTCACTACTTACCCCCTCACACTATCCACATTTTGTCTATGGGCTTATTCGCGCGAATGGTAGAATAGATGAGGGGGTCGAGAGTAGATAACAGAGAGCAAATGTAAATTGAAGTAAAGAATAAAATGAATAATTTGGAAAAAATTTTAAAAGCTGTGGCAAATAAACGACGCATCGCCATTATTAAATATTTAGCGCTAAACAAAGAGGCGAGTGTGAGCGACATTTCGACCATAATCAAGCTCTCATTCAAGGCCACCTCCAAGCACCTGGGCGTTCTATACGCGGCTGATATTGTTGAAAAGGAACAGCGAAGTCTGCAAATGTTCTACCGTCTGGCCAGCACTCATCCGGTCATTAAATATATCTCTGATTCGCGCGAATAGGCGAATAATAAGGTGGCGGTGAATTTTTGGGTGCAGACAAAATCTCGCGTCCGAAAAAACAAGACAAGAAAGTCAGGATCTGGTATAATTTTGGCACAGTCAGCCACGAAATACCCATCCTATTCAGAATGAATCGATTTTTTTTAATTTCACCTTTGGTATTACAGACTCTGATTTGGCCGATTACTCGACCAGTTTTTCGTTTTTTTCTGCACCTCAAAATCGACGGGGTGGAAAATCTAAAGTCTGTCACGAATAACCACGGCCTGATTTTTGCTTGCAATCACTCAAGTGAGCTTGATCCGATTCTCGTGCCGGCCAGCTTACCGTTTCTATCACGATTGATGCCGATGTTTTACACCTCACGAGAGCAGAAGTTCTATCAGAACAGCGGCTGGCGACAAATATTCTACGGTGGACTATTTTTCAAAATTTGGGGCTCGCACGCGCTTCATTCGGGAAAACACAACTACGCCGAATCACTCCAAGACCACATTAAGATTTTGGGCCATGGTAAAAGTTTACTGATTTTCCCCGAAGGCCGAAAAACTAAAGACGGCCAAATGCAGGAAGGGCACGGGGGAGTGGCTTTTTTGTCGCACACTCTCGACATTCCGATTGTGCCGGTACACATCAGTGGCCATTTCCAAATCTCCCTTTCAGATTTCCTACTCCGCCGACGCCACGTCAAGGTTGCATTTGGAAAAGCGATGAATCAGTCAGATGTTTTCGCTGGTATTCAATCACCATCAAGTCCAGACGGTAACGCCGAATATTTTAAATCTGCCGCCCAGAGTGTCATGCTTGAAATCAGCAAACTCGGCTAATTCGCGCGAATGGTAGAATAGATATGTACCCAAAAAAGCAAACGAAAATCATCGAAGATTTTTACGATACAGACCAACAATCTATTAAGCTATTTAGACTAGGGAAGTTGTCTGGACCAGAATTAGAAAAAATAAACCAAGAAAGCACAGAGACACTTAAGCAGATTATCGCTGAATATGGTTTTCCGTTTAGAAACGTGGCCTCAGAAAAGGCCTACTTAAGCGCCTTTTTAATTACACAGCACTCCTGCGACCACGGCTTTATGGGCAAGGTAATTGAAATATTTTTAAAAGCAAACAATGAGCAGATTCGTCGAAAGGATTTGGGGTATCTGATTGACCGACTGAGAATTTTAAAAAATCTCCCCCAGCTCTACGGCACGCAATACAAGAAAAATGGCGACGATGTTCAGTTCCTGCCAATCGAGGACGAGGCAAACCTAGAAAAACGCCGCGCCGATTTGGAAATGGGCAGTTGGGACGATTATAAAAAACTAATTCGCGGTTAGGGTCGGTATAACCAAGTGATTTATAAAATTGCGTGGTCGGTTTCAGAAAAAAGGGGAAGAGTCTGAAAATTTGATATATACCCTCATGCTAAGCCAAAGAGCGATTGAGAAGATGTTGAGTATTAAAGAGGGGACTCGAATTACGGCCGAGGAGATGGCCAAGAGTTTGAAGATGGCCTTTTAATTAAAATTTTGACTTTCCGCATGAATTTTGAAGAGCAGTTTTAGAATTTTTGCTGGTTGTTGGAACAATATTGCTCATGTTGACAGTAATATATAGAGTACTTATACTTAACATCAGAGAACCGTAAATGCGGTTACTCCTAACAACCAGTCAAACCCCAAATGGTGAGGAAATCAGTATGATAAGCAGACCAGTCCCCGACAGCTCTTTTGTGAAATCGAGCTACAGCCAGCCAGGAGGAATCATCAATTGTGTTGCCGTGGCCCGCACCCCCGATGTGGTGGCGGTTCGCGACACAAAGGATCCTTCCAAAACAACCCTCGCATTTACACACTCCGAATGGAAGGCGTTTTTGCAAGGAGTTCGTGCCGGTGAATTCGACATCTGAACGACGACACGGATACTAAAGGGCACGCGAAAAACGTGCTCTTTATATTTTCAAATAGATATCGGAAAAATAAAAATGATGATTAAAGTCAAAAATATTTCAAAAAGCTACGGAACACTCGTTGCTCTCAATGAGATATCTTTTTGTCTGGAAGATAGATGGAAAGTCGCGCTTGTCGGACCAAACGGCACAGGGAAAACTACTTTGCTCAAAATTCTTGCTGGCATAGAAGATTATGATGGTGGCTCGATCAAATACCCAGCCAAAATTCGAATTGGTTATTTGCCTCAAGATGTAAGTTTTGTCGAAGAGATGACAATACTCTCATATATTCATCTTGTGTCTGACTTTGGAAATAAGGCTGGGAGCAAAGCGGCTGAATATAATTTTGAGCATCAA
Source organism: Candidatus Paceibacterota bacterium (assembly GCA_041666545.1). NCBI lineage: Bacteria > Bacillati > Minisyncoccota > Minisyncoccota bacterium. The sequence goes on from JBAYGS010000001.1 coordinate 115,522, forward strand.
ATGAAACTGGTACTGGCAGGTTTTGGTTTGGGTGACATTTCTCTAGACAGAGAGCTTTCAAGTTTAAGTAGTGGGCAGAAAACAAAAATTGCGCTTACTGGATTGCTACTTAAAGACGTTGACCTTTTGCTGCTTGATGAACCGACCAATAATCTTGACATACCCTCTCTCATTTGGCTTGAGGATTTTCTTAAAAAATCCCACGCAATTTACATTGTCGTCTCCCACGATAAACGCTTCTTGGATAACGTGACTAGTAGAGTTTTGGAGCTGGATTGGGCGAAACATACTATAACCGCAGAAAAAGGCAGTTATAGTTCCTACCTCGAAAGAAAATTAAAGTTGATTAAGCGACAAAAGGAATCATATCTATCTCAGCAACAGGAAATTGAACGACTTACGCTGGAGGCAAAAAAAAGAAAAGAAAAATCTGCTAAGGGCACACGCTGGACGGGGACGGACAACGATAAGTTTTTAAGAGGTTTCAAACGGGAACAAGCTGGTAAATCAGGGCGGGGGGCTAAGACGTTGGAAAAGCGAATTGAACAGATGGAAGAAATTGAAAAGATTGAAGAAAAAATCCCGCTCAATATCAACCTAGAAGCTATACATTCAGGTGCACAGGCGGATATCAATCTGGTCGATGCGGTGGCGCGCTATGCTAGTGGTTTTTCCGTTGGCCCTGTTTCTCTGGAGATTAGATACGGTAAACGAATTGGCCTAGTCGGAGAAAATGGTTCGGGCAAATCGACCTTGCTCAAAATTATTTCGGGAGAAACTATGCCTAAAAGTGGCCAGACTAGCATTGGTTCAGGAGTTCGTGTCGGCAATATGATGCAGGAACATAACAATCTTCCACGAACCGAAATGGTGATGACCTTTTTAATGCAAAAGACAGGACTTGCCGAGAATGAGATTTACAACGCTTTAGTAAAAATTGGTTTCTCTGAGAGAAATATTCGAGGTCAGATTTCAGAATTAAGCCCAGGTGCCCGTGCCCGACTTTCGCTCACAATATTCTCTCTACTCTCTGTAAATGTCTTGATCCTAGACGAGCCGACAAATCATCTGGACATTGAAGCCACCGCAGTTTTGGAAGAGTTACTTAAAAAGTATGAAGGAACGGTTATTTTAGTCTCTCATGATCGTTATTTTCTTGAAAAAACGCGACTGGATTCTATCTATCTACTCGAACACAAAATTATCAGAAGAATTTCAGGCCTACAGGAATATACTGCTCAAGCCGAAAAAGATGCACAAAAATTATTAAAAAAATTAGCTTTCTAAATTTTTCGGCAGAAAGATAGGGATTTGATATAATACCCCCATGCTAAGCCAAAGAGCGATTGAGGAAATGCTGGGGATTAAAGAGGGGACTCAGGTCACAGCCGAGGAGATGGCGAAATTATAATCAGAATTTTTGAATTTGCAGTATGAATTTCGAAGAGCAGTTTCGGAAAAAATTTTCAGTAACTGTCCGCGGTAAAAACATTTACTTTGTGGATGTTGCCCCAAATCAAGCGGTCGAGGTGCCGATTTTTTTGGGACCCGGTTGGGGAGAGACACCGAATACCTTTAAGGATACCATCCGGGTGTTATTTGAGGCCGGATTTCGGGTTTTATGTGTTGAACATTCAAGGCAGGATCTGAAATTGATTACAAAGGGCAATTTGCCTCATCTGGAATTACAAAAAGCTGAGACTATCCTGCAAATACTGGAGGCGCAGAAAGTGGACGCAGTCAGCCTGATTGCTCATTCTGAAGGAGCTATTAATTGTATTATATCGGCTTCGCTCCGGCCGGAACTTTTTCGGAACATGATTCTAGTTGGACCCTGTGGCCTGATGCGAGAAGAGACATTCATTAAACTAGTTGGCCGTTTTATTCTGAACCTATTGGAGGGGGTGGCTAGAGCCGCTAGAGAACCGGCGGCCCGCGTTCGATTGTTGCGATCTGCTGAAGAAACCGCAAAATATTTTCTTAAGAACCCGATTATGGGCCTACTTGAGGGCGGAGCCATTTCTCATACCAAGCTTTTGGTTCTTTTAGAAAAACTATACCGAAGCGGTCTCAAGGCTGTAATCATTCACGGCTCTGACGATTGGGTTTTCCCAATTAAAGGGATGCGAGACCTTAGAAATTTAAGCTACATAGACTTTCATTTGGTTAAAGGCGACCATCATGATATTTATGCCAATCCAAAAAATTACCTATCATTCTTTAAGGACAGTCTCGCTAAGACAAATTGAGCGTTTAGGTTATCCGTTTACCACGTGAGCCTGGTTTGATATCATTGATTGATATGGAAAAATACTTATCGACCGAAAATCTGGAAAGACATAGTCTTGGCGTAAAAGTCATTAGGATTTTTACTGTTCCTTTATTGAACAATCTACCCGCCTCCTTAGTCCAGAAAATGATGAAAAAATCTAGCAAGGATGCCTCGGCCGTGGTAGAGAGGGGAGGATCGACTCATGCCCTCGAAGCCATGTATAGCCGCCACAGCCGGAGTATTTTTTCAAGAGGATTTTGGCAAGGACTGGCCGATAGTTTCTGGCATCATGTGATTTCTCAGCCAAAAGCGATTCGAAATCGGTTAAAAATTGTAGAGCTGGCGATTGAAAAGGAGCTTGTGAAAATAATCTCCGAGAAAAGTGTAGACACTGACCCCGTTAGGATTCTAAATGTTGGGGGCGGTTCGTCTCGAGCGATTATGCACGTTCTGAATCGAATCTTCCAAGACCACCCGAATGTTCAAATTAAGGTAACCAATATTGATAAAGATGCTCGAGCTATCGAGCTGGGTAAAAAGATTGCAGAGCAACAAAAGCTCGGCCACTGTTTTGAGTGGATTAATGACGATGCTCGTAATATCTCAAAACTGGTGAGCCCAGAATCATTCGACCTAGTTGAAATGGTTGGTTTGCTAGATTACTTTCAAAACGATCGAGGCACCCAAGTCATCGGACAAATCTATAATGCCCTCAAAGTTGGCGGTATGTTTATTGTCGCCAATGTTTTTCCGAATTCGGAAATGCCTTTTGTCTACAAGACTGGCTGGCCCAAAATGTACTACAAGACGCCTGAAGATATTCGCACGATTTTAAAGCAAAGCGGGTTTAACGCCGAACCCGACATTTTTACAGAGCCCCTGAAAGTTCATATAATAGGTGTTGTAAGAAAATAATTATGGAGATATTTGCGATATCGGGTTTAATCAACGGGATTGTCGCCACCGCGTTCGGTGTTCTTGTTATTTTAAAAAACTGGAAGGATCGTTCGAACCAGTTATACTTTTTGATGACTGCAGCTCTAGCTCTCTGGTCTTTCAGCTATTGGCAGTGGCTTTTATCTAGTGACTACACAACCGCCCTCTTTTGGGTGCGCACCCTCTCTGTTGGATCATTGTTTATCCCAATTTTTTTCTTTCATTGGGTCATTCAGCTAACTAAAAATAGGACATATAACTGTGTTGTTCTAAAAATTGTCTACGCAATCGCCGTAATCATTATCTTTTTTGTAAATTCACCACTTTTTATTGCAAACCTAGAAGGTAAATCGATTTTTACCTTCTGGCCAAATGCCGGAATGGTGTATGACATTTATTTTTCTTATATTTATGTCGGCTTAATTCTTTATACAATTTATATTTTGATCCGCTCGTATCGACTTGCCGCTGACAACGATCGCAAGGGACAGATTCTTTACATACTCATCGGAGCGATTCTTGGTTTTGGTGGCGGTCTGACAAATTTCCCACTTTGGTTCGGGATTCCTCTTCCGCCATATGGAAATTTTCTGGTCGCCGCCTTTCCATTTTTGCTAGGCTACTCAGTTTTAAAGTTTAAATTATTCGACGCAAAAACAATCGCCACCGAGCTCTTAGTTTTCTTCATCGAAATTATTCTACTTGTCCAAGCCGTTCTATCCAAGTCGGCTACTGAAGCAGTCCTCAAAGGGGGTCTTTTCATCGTTGTCGGAATCTTCGGCTATTTACTTATTAAAAGTGTGTATCGCGAAGTTGAGCAACGCCAACAAATCGAGCAATTGGCCGCTAAGCTTGAAGCGTCGAATGAGGCCCTGGAAGGGGTTAACAAAAATTTGGCGGTGGCGAATGAAAAGCTGAAGGAGTTGGATCAGCTGAAAAGTGAATTTGTGTCGCTGGCAACCCATCAAATCCGCGGCCCGCTTACCGCGATCAAGGGCTACGCGTCACTCATTATGGAAGGAGATTACGGCCGAATTTCGGCCAAGGTGAAGGAGGCGCTCGACTATATTTATAAATCGACCGAATCACTTGTCCTCGTGGTTAGTGACTTCTTGGATGTCTCGCGCATCGAGCAGGGCCGAATGAAATATGATTTTAAAATTTTTGATTTTCGAGATTTGGTGAAAGAGATTGTCAATGAATTAAAACCGAATATCGACAAAGCCGGCCTGAATTTTACTTTTGAATCCAAGGAGGAGGAAAAATTCCCAATCAACGGCGACCAGGTCAAACTCAAGCAGGTCATCGCCAACATCATCGACAATTCGGTCAAATACACACCTAAAGGCTCCGTCAAAGTCTCCGTCACTAAGCATGGCAAGAAAATCAAGTTTGCCGTCAAGGATACGGGGGTGGGAATTTCGCCAGATACTCTGCCGAGACTCTTTGCCAAATTTAGCCGCGCCCAAGATGCCAGCTTGACCAACACTAGCGGCACAGGTCTCGGTTTGTATCTCGCCAAAGCCATCATCGAAGCCCATCAGGGCAAAATCTGGGCCGAGTCGGAGGGGAAGGGGAAGGGTTCACAATTCTATGTCGAACTTGACGAAACTAAGAAAATTTAGCTAGAATACAAGGGAACAGCCGATAGGTGTCGGATTTGCTCCAAAAAAACCCAAAATGAAAGGCGATTGTATGGATTCCCAGGCCCAACAACCCTTCATGTTCGGTTTCAAGGTTAGCGTCGACTTGAAAGAAGAGGTCGCTAACTCGCAGGCGTGTGGCGGTACCTACTACACCACAAGCTCCGGCGGAAGAGAAACCGAATATGATGAGGACCCGTAAGTTTTGACGGAACAAGCACACACTTTGATCAGATCAGATTTCTAGTCAAAGTGTTTTTTTATTAAGTCTCACCAGTTTAGCTTTTATTTCCTTTAGGGTTGGGACATTAAACTCAATCCTTTCCGAGTCGGTCGTTTTTGGATCGATCGGAAACAGCTTCCACCTGCCGGTCTTAATGTTTCTCTGAAATTGAGTCCCGAATTTCTGCTTTAATCCTTGTTGGGTGAGAATTCGGTCTGTGACGGCAGCGAAAAGCCATTTCGCTGGTTTATAATTCCTTTCCATACTCCCATTGACAAGTCGCAAGGCAATTTTTGTGTCGGAGAGCTTGCCACTATGGTGAAATATCATAGCTGCGCAGTAAAATTCCTTACCATTCTTTAGTTGTCCACTTTTAACTATCCGCTTAGCTTCTGCCAGTCGATAGTTGTCCCTCTTAACCATAAGAGCGAAGTCTTTTTCGAAAAGTTTCGCTTTTCTATCTCGTTGGCCAGCTAAGAACAGACCCACAATTTTACTCAATCTTTTCCTTGACATGTCTACCATGCTATATTACTCTAATTTTGAAGTCAACCGAACATTCAAAAATTGAGGATTTATGATTCTTATTCTAACCAAGTCCTACGACCCAACGGCAGATTTTGTCTGTGAAAAAGCAAAAATGCGCGGGATAGGAGTTCACAGGGTTGATCTGGACTCCTTGCCGAAAGAAGGAACAGTGTCGATCATGGGTAACGGCTCCTGGGCTATTGATGCCAACACCGGCAAAATCGATAGCAGGGAGATTAAAAGGGTGTGGCAAAGGCGAATTCCCACAATCAAAATGGGGTTTCCTGACCCAGAAGCAAACGAGTACGCGGAAAAAGAATGGAGACTATTGTTTGAGTGGTGGATTAATTCACTTCCGGATGGCCGGGTGTTGGATCCCGAGCACCGGCTAAAATTCGCTTACAACAAACTCCTTCAGCTTCAGTGTGCGAAACGAGTGGGATTGACTGTTCCTGACACCTTGGTCACAACAGACAGGGTGCTAGTGGAGCAATTTTATGAAAAGCACGGTGGCATGATTGTTGTCAAATCTCTTGGTGGTTTTGGTAAAGTCCATACCGATCGGCAAGAGTTTGAAGCGATCTATACGAGCCAAGTTACAGAAAAGGATTTGGCTAGATTATCGGAATTGAAATGTGTGCCAGTTGTTTTCCAGACCTGTATCGAAAAACTCTACGAGATCAGGGCAACGGTCGTAGGTGATCAAATCTTCTCTTGCAAAATTGAGTCCCAAAAGAGCGAGAAAACTAAAATCGACTGGAGAAAATATGATTTCAAGAATGTGCCACATACTCAGATTGAATTACCACCCGCAATTAATGAGAAAATTCTCTCTGTGATGAGCACCTTCGGAATTCACTTCGCCTCCTTTGATCTTGCGTTTGACCAGTCCGGCCAGTACATTTTTTTTGAAATGAACCCTAATAGTCAATGGGTTTGGATTGAAAATCTCACCGGCATGCCGATAACCGAAGCGTTGCTAGACTATCTTAACTGCGACTAAAACAACCACGCAAACCCGATGTATTTTGTCGGGTTTTTAAATTTTGCAATCTTTTGAAAAAATTATTAGGAGCTACATCTGGGCCGAGTCGGAGGGCAAAGGCAAAGGCAGCCAGTTTTATGTGGAGTTGGAGGCTAAACCAGATTAGTAAATTTGGTCGCCCGAACCGTTCGGAACGGTTTTAGGGAGGCGAGGGATTAGTTGAGAAGTTAAAAAGCCCCGACGCTTGTCGCAAGGTCGGGACCCCGACTGAAACGCCGGGGTTTTGAAGTTGGGAGGTTTGGAAGTTTAGAAGGTAGTGGACTTATTGCGCATCCAATTTCGCTGTGGTATTATTTACGATATGAGCACAATCGCTATTCCCAAAACAATAACTAAGGGGGAGGAACTAGTCATTATTCCTAGACGGGAGTATGATCGCTTTTTAGCCATTATTTCCGGCAATGAAGAAATAAAAGGTGATGATGTTCTACGCTGGTCTCGAGAAGCTAAAAGACTTAAAAGAGCTGGTAAATTACCTCTTCTGAACTCTCTTAAAAATCTTTTGTAAAAGATTGCATGAAAATTTATTTTCATCCACGATTTGCAAAGTCATTTAGCAAATTGTCGACTACGCTCAAGGCAAGGGCAATCGATAGGGAAAAGATATTTCGAATTAATCCGTTTAATTCGAGTCTCGATACTCACAAACTTCACGGAAAATTAAGAAATCAATGGAGTTTTTCGGTTAATAGAAAGTGTAGAATTATTTTTGAATTTGTCGACAAGAATGTCATATTCCTCGACATAGGGGACCACTCACTATATCAGTAATTTTAGATTCTCGCCAAATCAATCATCGAAGCCCACCAAGGCAAAATCTGGGCCGAATCCGAGGGTAAAGGTAAGGGGAGTCAGTTTTATGTGGAGCTGGGGGCCAAGGAATAATTAGGACTCGGTAATTTAAGCCCCCTCCTGTGAGGTACGCTACCTTAAAGGAGGGATATAACGAATTAAAATCATTTCATGAAAAGAAACCGTTCAGCTGGAATAGTAATTAAGGACGATAAAGTTCTTGTGATGCATCGTATCAATAGAGGCGATGAATACTGGGTATTTCCTGGTGGCGGACAGGAAGACGGCGAAACATCAGAACAAACAGCGGTCCGTGAAATTGATGAGGAAACAACCATCAAAGTAAAGGTAGGAAGACCCGTATATCACATTACCTGGGATACGGGTGAAGAGAATTTTTTCTACCTCTGCGATTACATTTCAGGAGAGCCGAAATTGAGATCGGACTCGGAAGAAATTCATCAGATGAAGAGTGGCAAACAAGTATATGAACCAATGTGGATCGAGATTAGTAAACTGTCCGAACTCAAGCTTTATCAATTGGAAGTACGAGATTTATTCTTGAGAGACTATAAGTCTGGTTTTCTAGAGCACATGCAAGAATTATTCATTAAGCTCGCCGAGCGAAGACATAAGTAAATTTAATAACAAAAGCCATATGAAATCTGGCAAATTACTTCTAACATCAACAGGTTTATCTTCTGGAAATATCGCAAAAAGATTTCAGAGTTTTTTTGCTGATCCTAGAAGCCAGACTGTTGCAATAGTAACAACGGCGGCAGAAGGTAAGGATCAAAATAAATATTCTCAATTGGCAAAAAAACAGTTAGAGGAAATGGGATTCGTTAAGATTGATTTTGTTGATCTTGAGGCAGAGCCAAGCAGAGACTTTTCTTCATACGGAGTTATCTATGTATGTGGAGGAAACACTTTTAAGCTTCTCAAATTTGCCCGAGAAGCAAATTTTAAAACTTCAATTGAAAACCTCCTGAGTCGAGGTGGTGTATATGTTGGCGTTAGTGCCGGAAGCATTATTGTCGGTCCTTCAATTGACATCACCAACGAGGTAGAACCCGAACCAAATGATATCGGCTTAAAAGATCTTGCTGGTTTTAGCATTACTAATCTTATTATTCTTCCTCATTATTCCTCAGAAAAGGAGCCGGCAACGGCTGATTTTGAGAAAAAATACGGAGTGAGAGTTGAGCGCTTGAACGACTCCCAGGCTGCTCTCCTAGAAAACGGAGAAGAAACTATTGTTGAATAAAAATGGAGACACACTTGCGTATGTCTCCATGTTAGAGCAACTTCTCAATATTACCTGTCAGATCCTTCACCCTTTTCCTTTTAGAAAGTCCGAGGGCGATTTCATAGATAGGCCGGTCCGAGGGCCGAAGGAGAATTGCTTGTCGCTCAAGCGAACGGAATCCACGGAGGTACTGGCGGCTGCGTGCAAACGCCAACCTGATCATTGCAGCTGTAGCATCTGAGAGGCATAGCTCTCGCTCGATGGTTGCATTTCCATGCAATTTTTCAAGTGTTGAGAGTTTTTGTTTTATCTCTTCAGTGCACAACTCAATGATGTTTTTCGAGAGCAAAGCAGGATAGGGAATAAGTAACTCCCTCAAGCGGTCACCGGTGTCGGTTACGTCGTACAAAGTTTCAGCCGTAGCCAAATCTCCGCACAACGCCTCCGGCAACCAGTACCCGGTAGCCCATGAGCGATGTTGACCGCCCAGGTTCTTGCCCTTGATCCATCCTTCAACCTGCCGAACAAGTAGGGCCACATCGCAAACTGCGACACCACCCGTACCCGCTGGTAGATCAAAGCGTACGCTATCGTCGCACACGAAAAAGTTTCCATCAGGCCATCGTTTTCTCAGTAAAGATTCGATGATGGACGAATATGTCTCAATTCTACCCTCATCGCAACCTGCCAAGAGATCAATTTTGCCTTCCGACGAATTCCTCTTCCGTCCGACACGTAAGAGCATTTTCATACCCTGCATCTCACGCAGAACGTGAGCAAGATCAGAGGTTACGCTACTTTTCATAGCGCCCCCTTTCCGCGTTTCGCTTCCTCAAACCCGATTAAGGCCTTTGGAAAACCGAATGTGGATGCCAGATACTCGATGTCTGATTCGGTTAGAGGGCCATCCCTGTGGTAAACGAGCTTTTGATACTCTTTTCTCCCACGCTCAAGGCCTTTCTCGAATTTTGACACCTCTTCAGCAAATACGGTTTTCACCGTCTCGGCCGAAGACCACTGGTTTCCTGATATCATGACAAACTCATCAAATGGAATCGATGCCTGCTGACAGAGGATGAATGCTTCTCGGATAAGTTTCCGAAGAACATAGTCCGCTGCCTTGTTTCCAGGCCGAAGCCCTTGTGATACCAGGATCACCGCCGCCTTGCCGAGATCGGCTAAGCGACACATGTTGGCTTGATCCTGAACTTTGGATCGTTTAGTGAGAGAGCTGACCACACCTACCCAGTTCGAGTTTTCATAGTCGCTTCGGCTGCACTCAACGGCAGTTACGATGCGATCAATACTAGCCCCTGAATCGGCAGCAATCATCTCCAGCGGAGATTCAAAGAGGACTTCGCCTTGGAATTGGGTAAAGACCAAGTTCCAAAGTTCCATTGACTTCCCTGTGCCTGGATTTTGCCAAACAATCTCCGTACGAACGCCGCATCGGTTCCGAGTCGGTGTATAAGTGACGTTTCCATCATTGCTGATGATCCTAACACCTAGCCTTTCCCAGATTCTTTGAGACGTTTCATCTTGTGGGTGCACGGTCGCTGACAGTGTGCTGGGATTAATACCTAAGCACACCGTCAAATATCTCCATGCACTTTCGATCATCACATCCTTCACTTCAGCTTCTTTGTCCTCGTAGAGGGAAAAGTGGCCAAGCATGTCGAATGCTAGATGATGCCTTCCTGAACGACCGATTTTCTCCCATCCATCAGTTCTCAAGCAGGTTTGCACCGAGACGACGCGACTACTTTTGGGAGATGTCCCATTAGAGATCGCGTCTTCGAATACAACTCCACCAGAGATGTTAAACAGGAGTTTCGGATTTGAACTTGCGATCGGAACACTGTCTTGCCACTTGAAACCGAAGGTCCCGAAGTGGCGCTTTATTTCAGCATACGACTTCATGTGGAACCTCCCATTGCCAAGTGTTTGAATACAGTCTGCCTGACTGCGTAGGTGAACTTGTTCATCACGGGATGAGTGACAAGTCCGTGGTTAGTGTCCCAACTTACGACATGAGCCGGAATCCCGAGATTATCCAATATTGCCTGAGCACGTTCGATGTTCATGGAATATGCTGATCCATGAGCACAGATTTGCCGCTGAGCAAGAGGACAACGAGACTCCTCACACTCGTGTCTGGCAAATGCCTGAACCGAAGTGATGCTAGGAATCTTGAGCATCCGAGTAAGCGCGCATGAGGATTTCAGGTATACTGGAACTCCAGAGAAGTGTTCAGCGCTCAAGGAAAAGATAAAGTCTATCAGATCTTGAGGCAGCATCTTCACATTGTCATTCTTAGGAATTTTTGGCATGGGAAGTTTGTGAATCTCCACCAGGCCATTTTCGATACCTTCAGTCCAACGCAATCCTCCAGGGATGATCATGTCAATGACGTTGCCATAGTGCTTTTCGACCCAGAGCATCATCATTTCGATGCGATCCTTGTTTCCGCTCCATTCAGGAACGATCGGTCGCATGTACCATGCGATGGTGGCACCAGCTTCCTTTGCTTCTTCAGCATTCAGAAAGCGGTTGTTGTGAGCAGGTTCAATCGTATCAGGATTGTCTGCCCAGCACAGAGACAACATCAAGCCCCGCGTCGCATTTGTGATGCGGGCGATATCGAGCTTTCTCCCTTTCGGAACGCCACCTTTAGTGACGATCCAAAAGGGATTTCGCAGACCACGTTGCACGAATGCTTCCATGATCTCGAATGTGCTATCTGTGACCGGTCCAGGAGCGAACGGTTCAGTGCTTGCGGTTCCGATGCTGATGATTGTCTCATTTGCAACGAAGAATGGATGCTTGATCAGTTCGTCGATGATTTGGTCAACGGTGAACTGATTGCGTCGCCTCGGTCTTTTCGGCATTGTGCCTTGATCAGCAAGATCCTGATTGGTGTCTTGCACGTGGCAGTATCTGCACTGCCACGAGCATCCAATCCAGAGATCAATACTCAGTGAGCTGTTAGACACACTGACGCACGAGAGGGGATGATTACTGTCAGGAACAAGAACTCCATACGTGTATTCACGCACAGAAAATTCTCGGCCCGTAGTCATCCCGTTGATTGTGACACGCGGTTCCGAACTGGCTGCCGCGAAGTATTCCTGTTTGGAATTCATGTGACAACTCCTTTCAAGTGGTTGATGTTGCGGTTTATTTGTTCTTCCGTCGTCATACCAATGACAACGGATGTTTTAAGCTGCAGGGCATCTTTGACGAGCTGCTCGGCGGTGTGACTGGTAAGCAACTTACCCTGGCAGAAAAGACTTCTCAGAAGAATTTCCTTTTTCATCGCGAGTAAAGAAGGGAGCTGCTTAAGCACCCATTTTTGATTCCGATTGAAAGGAGCTTCGACAACATCAATGTAAGGCAAGACCTTATCACTGATGTCTGATGAAAAATCGTCTGGCAGAGAAATTCCTACCTTTTTAGCGATACCACTATCCTTCACCTCTTGCAGGTGCTGAAGAATAAACACTGCGTCTGACGACCATGAAGGAAGCCAGTTGTGCAGTAAGACTGTGTCGATCTGTGTTCTCCTGAGCCTACTCAGTGAGTTCTCTACACTTTGATCGAGATGATCACGCGAGTAGAATTCATTGATTGGAGCAGGAGCTTTCAAATCAGGTTTTTTGATCGCGGGAATTTTGGTCACAATGACCGCATCTTCCGGCAAGCATGAACCAAGTATCTCTTCAACTTCCCCTCCACCATAGACAGCCGCCGTATCAAAACGACGAATACCGTAGCTGATGGCGAAAAGTAGAAGCGATTCAATGTAGGCGGGGGACAGATTTTTGAACTGTCCTCCAAGTTGCCATGTGCCGAAGTAGAGCCGTTCAAACCATTTCATGTTTTTTCTCCTAATTTTGAGGTTGTTAAAGAGCTTTTAGTTAATTGCTTCTAGCATAAGACTATAACAAAATCGGTGCCAGGTCAACTATACTCTTGTCAATAATTAGAATACATGTTAATCTATTCTAGGATTTGAAACCTTAACAAAAGAGAGGATACTGCAATGAAACTGCCGTACAAGACAACAGAGGAAGTGCGCCAGACATTTCTGGGGCATTTTCTGAAACGTGATCATCGTCTCATCGAGCCATCAGGGATCATCCCAAAGAACGATCCGACCCTCATGTTCATTAACTCGGGCATGGCTCCGCTCAAGCCCTTCTTCACGGGCCAAGAGAAGCCCCCATCCCCACGTCTGACGAATGTGCAGGACTGCATCAGGTTTGTGGATGTTGAAAGCGTCGGCGACTCTTATCACGGAACGAACTTTCGGATGATGGGGTCGTGGTCCTTCGGAGATTATTTCAAGGAACGAGCTATTGAGCTTGCCTTTGAACTCATTACCGACGGATTCGGAATCCCTGTTGACCGACTTTCTGCCACAGTATTCATGGCCGACGAAAGTCTACCCGGTGTGCCGAGCGATGAAGAGTCAGCCCGTATCTGGGAAAAGTTCCTGCCACGAGATCGTATCATTGGCCGACCGCCAGTCGATAACTTCTGGGGTCCAGCTGGAACCAGTGGTCCATGTGGACCGTGCACTGAAGTTTTTTTTGATCGAGGTGAGGAATTCGCCGAGAAAAAAATCGACGACGTGCTGGTTCCTGGGCGGCACATTGAGATCTGGAATGCCGGAGTGTTCATGCAATACTTCAAGGATGAGCAGGGGAATTTTTCCTCGCTTCCTATGAAGTGTGTGGATACAGGCGCAGGGCTCGAGCGTTTCGCAATGATTCTTCAGGATCGTGCTTCGATTCACGAAATCGATCAGTACGATTTGACCTATCAACTCATCAATCAGCGCGTTGGTGATACGGCATGGACACGGGTCATACTTGATCATGTCAAGACCTCGATTCTGATGATTCGGGAAGGTATCGTCCCAAGCAACACTCGGGAAGGGTATCTTCTCCGTCGTGCGCTTCGGCGTGCAATGATTGGTGTCTTCCTGCGGGGGATCAATCTGACCATTCTTCAGGAGTGGGCAGACTCCCTTAGTCAAGTGATTGATAACAAGGACCTGACCTTCCGTCAGAAATCTGTTATTGCTCACTGGCTCAGCGAGGAGCGTGACAGCTTCGAGAAGCTGATGCGTCGCAGCAGGAAGTATCTCGACAAGATCGTGGCCTCTAAGGAGTTGGATGCGCAACACGCATTCACTTTGAAAACCGGCATAGGCATCCCCGAAGATCTTTTGGAGGAATTCTGTGTTCGTCAAGGCATTCTGTTTCCGAAGGTTGAGTTCCTTCGACTTATCGGGGAACACCGGAACATCTCTCGTCGGCCGAAGAAGTAGTTCTTTCGGCAACAAACAAGCCCACCTCGTTCATATCGGGGTGGGCTTTTATTTTGCTACCCCCAAGTCATCCAGAGATGATTTTTGTTAAAAGGTTATCTTGAGTTTCCCATCGGTTCCATTCGAAGGTAGGATCGGACCGAATCCGAAGGTAAGGGCAAGGGTAGCCAATTCTATGTGGAGGTTGAGGAAGCAAGGGATTAGTTGAGAAGTTTTGAAGTTTAGATGTTGAGGAGTTAAAGAGTTTTAGAATTAAGCTGAGGTTGTTTTATGACACAAAATATGCTATTCTATCAAATATATGATTTCAGAATTTGTTGAAAATAAGCTTAAAAATGCTCTATATAAAATCCTAGAAGACAAGACCTACTTTGGCGAAATCAAAGGGGTTAAGGGTGTTTGGGCAAATGCCAAAACCCTTGAGTCTTGTCGGGCAGAGCTCCGTGAGGTGCTTGAGGATTGGATTTTACTGCAAGTGCGAAACGGAAACAAAATCTCCGGCTTACCACTGAGTTTCGATCGACGCAAAGATTTTTCCTATGCCTAGGAACATCTCGCTTCGGATGTTAGTTAAAAAGTTTCGGGCACTGGGTTTTGACGGCCCCTATTCCGGTAGTCGTCATCTTTTTATGGCCAAAAGGGATCTAAAAGTGAGAATCCCCAACCCACACAAAGGCGACATTTCAAAACATTTGGTAGCAGAGATACTTAGGCAGGCGGAAATTACAAGTGACGAATGGGAAAAAGCATAATCAGCGACTATACCCTCGGCCTCATGAGAGGGAAAAGCTGAGCTTCGCGGATGCTTTTACCAGAGAGGAAACTGAAGAGTCGCTCCGAGACACCGAAACCAAACATCGGCGGCATGCCATATTCCATCGCCTCAACATATTCAAAGTCGGCCATTTGGGCCTCTTCATCGCCGGCATCACGGAGTTTTTGCTGTTTTTCAAAGCGCTCACGCTGATCGATAGGATTATTAAGCTCATTAAAAGCCTTGCCAACTTCACTACCCGCCAGGACAATCTGAAAGCGATCAACTACCCGATTATCTTTAGCATTCATCTTAGCGAGTGGTTCCAGATACACCGGAATACCAGTCAAAACTGCCGGACCGCCGAGAGTCTTGCGGATTTGCTTCCAGAGCAAATCCACGCCTCGCCCGACATCAATCTTGGGTTCGTGAGGAATTTTTTCTTTTTTCAGAGAATCAAACACCGTGTTCAAATCAACCGTGCAGGGGTCAAAACCATATTTTTCAGACATCAGGTCGTTGTAATCAAGCTTTTGCCAGTCTGCCCCGAGATCAATCTCAAACTTTCCAATCGTAAATTTCAGAGTGCCGAAAGTTTTCTGGGCGACTTCGCGATACAAATCAATCAACATCGGCACACCCTTTCTCGCATCTTGAAAAGCCTCGTAAAATTCGAAGTGAGTGTAGTCTTGAGCGTGTTCGTAGGACATACCTTCGTTTCGGAACACTCGTCCGATTTCAAAGGTTTTTGGAATCCCGCCGACCATCAACTTCTTGTGCCACAATTCGGTCGAAATGCGAAGATAAACATCCAAGTCCAAGGCATTGTGGTGAGTGATAAAAGGTCGGGCTTCAGCGCCACCAGTTTTGGTCTCCAGAATCGGAGTTTCAACTTCAACAAAACCCCGCACAAGCATAAACGAACGGACCGCATTCCAAAAAATCGAGCGCTTCCTCGCAATTTCGGCCACCTCGGGATTTAAAAGCATATCCAAGTAGCGTTTGCGGTACCGTTCATCCTCATCCTTCAGACCAAACCATTCGTCCGGCACTTGGCGCAGACTTTTAGCGAGCATTCGCCAACTGGTGCCGAGTAGGGAATTGGCCCCGCGTTTGGTAGTAAATGGGGTGCCTGTCACCTCTATAAAATCGCTGGTATCAACTGTTTCAGTGAACAATTTAAAACTGTCCTCACCCAAGTCATCTTTCTTAATCAATGCCTGGACACGAGCGGTGCCATCAAACAAATCGACGAAAATAATGCTACCTTGATCTCGACGAGACATAATCCGGCCAGCCAGGGTGACCGACTTTCCGGATTTCAAAAGCGCCTCAAAAGACTCGGCAAAAGTCCGATTATCATGACTACGAAAAGACTCGGCCGGATAAGGATCGATGCCGTGTCCCCTCAATATTTCCAATTTGGCCAGACGCTCAGAGCGTGTATCTTCGATAGACATATTTAAAATTTAACTTGTTATGGATTATATCAAAAATCGCGATTTCATCAATCGTTAAGAACCCTTACGAATAGGGCATGCGAATACAAAGAAGTTAAGAACCCTTACGAATAGGGCACACGAATATAGTATGCGAATCACGAAACCACGAATACGCGCACACAAATTGGGGCACGGAGTTGAAAGCCCCTACGAATTTGGCTATGGCTGTAGGTTATCAGTTTCCCATTATTCCTAATTCATAATTCTCAATTCAATCCATTGCCGCTTTTCTAATTTGGTAAATTCTGATAAACTTCTCATATGAAAAAAGCTCCCGCCAAGGACAACCCGGCCGTCATGGAGGATATAATCTCACTCGCCAAGAGGCGAGGCTTTATCTATCAAGGCTCCGAGATTTACGGCGGTCTTTCCGGAACCTGGGACTACGGCCCTTTGGGTGTGGCACTTAAAGACAACATCCGCCAGATTTGGTGGAAACAATTTGTACTCGACCGTGACGATATGTACGGGATGGATGCCGCGATTTTGATGAATCAAAAAGTTTGGCAGGCGACCGGCCACGCGACTAACTTTTCCGACCCTCTCACCCCATGTCTAAAATGCAAAAAACAATTCCGCACTGACCACCTAAACGGCGCCACCAAGTGTCCGGAATGTGGGGGCAATTTCGGCCCAGAGAGAAAATTCAACATGATGTTTAAGACCAATGTCGGCCCTGAAGAAGGTGGAGGAAGTTTGTCATATTTGCGACCGGAAACCGCTCAAGGTATGTTTGTGAATTTCAAAAATGTTTTGGATTCCTTCCATCCTAAATTGCCTTTTGGTCTGGCCCAAGTCGGTAAGGCTTTCCGAAACGAAATCTCGCCTCGAGACTTCACTTTCCGAGCTCGTGAGTTTGAACAAATGGAGATTGAATATTTTGTTAAACCAGAGGGTTGGGAGAAGATTTTTGAACATTTCGTTTCTGAAATGAGAAACTTTATCTCGGCCGTTGGAATTTCTGCGGACAAAGTCCACGAAAAAGAAATCGGCGATGCCGATCGGGCCTTTTATTCCAAACGCACGATTGATTTTGAATTTGATTTCCCTTTTGGCCAAAGCGAGCTTTACGGCTTGGCTTACCGTACCGATTATGACCTGAAAGCCCACGAAACCGAAAGTGGCAAGACTTTGGTTTATACTGACACCGAAGCCAACGAGACTTTAGTGCCACACTGCATCGAGCCATCATTTGGTCTTGATCGAACCGTTTTGGCGGTCCTTTCAAGCGCCTTCAAAAAAGAGAAAACTGGCGAGGATGAGAGGATTGTTTTGAAATTTAACCCTAAAGTTGCTCCGGTATTGCTCGCAGTCTCGCCGCTTCTCCGAAACAAGCCGAAGTTGGTTGAAAAAGCCCAAGAAATCTACAAAACCTTGAAAAAGGAATTTGGCCGAGTGATGTTTGATGACAATGGCAACATCGGCAAGCGTTATCGCAGGCAAGATGAAATCGGCACGCCATTTTGCATTACTGTCGACTTCGACACCATTGAAAAAGATGACACTGTCACTGTCCGTGACCGAGACACGATGGAACAAGTCCGAATTAGATCCGACGAACTCGTCTCATTTTTTAAGAACAAATTAGCCTAGAGGACACCAGCTTGCAATTCAATTGAATATGAGTATTCTAAACCTAGAATACTGAAAGGCTTTTATGTTACCTAAAATTTTTGTAAAGGTTTCTGGGGGTCTTTTTACCTCAGCAGAGTTTCTAAGAATGATGTCGCGACTACAGTATCACCGACTGGTGATTTGTGTCGGTGGTGGTTCACAGATTAATGCTGCCCTCGAAAAGATCGGAATCGAACGAAAATCCCATGGTCCACTTGGTCGGGAATTGGCAACCCCACAACTGAGACAGGTGGCGGAAGGCGAGCTACTGAAAAATCAAGCGCTTCTTGAGGACAAACTGGCACGTTTAGGAATTACCGCAAAGGTGATTGTGCCTGTTTTAGACCTAGGAGGAGTTAGGACCCATGTTAACGGTGACCAGATGGTCAAAACTGCCTACCTTGGCTTTGACCGGCTCGTGGTGATGACCACACCTGACAGATTGCAAGCCAAGAGGAGTATTTTCGCCGAATTGCCCAAGGTCGAAATCGTGGCAATCTAAAACCCAGCCTCCTTCTTCGGGAGGTTTTTTAATTGCTTTATCACAATTAAATTTTGAGATATACTGAAGCAACTATGGCCGACAAAAAGAAAATTTTACTATCGGGCATCAAACCAACCGGCAATTTGCATTTGGGCAACTATTTCGGAGCGATCAAGCAATTCGTAGAATTGCAAAATAAGTACGATTCCTATGTTTTCATCGCCGACTATCACGCCATGACAACTCTCCTTGATGCCAAGGAACTATCAGAGAATAGTTTTAACATTGCGGTAGATTACATGGCCTTGGGTCTTGACCCGACGAAAATGACGCTTTTCAAGCAAAGCGACCTGCCCCAAGTGACCGAACTTTGCTGGATTTTCAACTGTCTAACAACTGTGCCATACCTCGAAAGAGCTCACGCCTATAAGGACGCGGTCGCCAAAGGTAAAGAGGCCAACATCGGACTTTTTGATTACCCAATTTTGATGGCCGCTGATATTTTAATCCAGGATGCTGATATCGTACCGGTGGGGCAAGACCAGAAACAACATGTCGAATACGCTCGCGACACGGCGGAAAAATTTAACCGCACCTTCGGTAAAGCCTTTAAAATTCCTGAACCTTACATCCTGAAAGATGTCGCCGTGGTCCCCGGAATTGACGGTCAAAAAATGAGCAAGAGCTATAACAACACCATTCCTATTTTCGCTTCAGATGAAGAGATCAAAAAACTAGTTATGGGGATTGTCACCGATTCCAACTCCGGACGTCCCGAAAATGTTTACGCCATTCATAAGCTGATTAAACCGGAAGCCGAGCTTGAAAAAGTTTACACAGAATTTGCCGGCAAGTATCAAAAATTAAAGGAGGCTCTTTACAATGACCTCGTCTCATTCTTGACACCCTTCCGTGAAAAACGGGAGCAACTGCTTAAGGATAGGGCAGGGGTCTTGGCAATTCTCAAAGCTGGAGGCGACAAAGCCCGCGCCCGCGCTGAAGCTAAAATGGCAGAGGTCCGTAAACTGACCGGCCTGACTTTGACCGCTTAAACTTATGGATTACAACAAAATGGAGTGGAAGTTGACGGGGCTCCAAAGCCTTTGGAAAAACGCCGTTAGGATCCTGAAAATCTGCTTTGAAGATCAGGGCCGTCTCCTAATAACGATCATTAGCTTGACCCTGGTGGTTTCGGCTTTGCCGTTTCTGAAACAGGGCGCCTATGCCTTGTTGGTTGACGTCATTGCCGTGCCGAATTCCGGTAAACTGACATACGTGCTCGGGCTCGTGGTTTTGCTTCTGGTTTTGCCAGAATTTATTTACAGTCTGAAAGGTTATTTTGATAAAAGATTTTATATTGATATTCAGAAGATTTTCGAATTGCGCTATCTCAAACACAAGGCCAAAATTGATGTGGCGAGATATGAAGATTCGAACTTCAATAATTTACTGAATAATGCGGCTGAAAGGGGGATGTGGCCGATTGTAAATTTAGCTGACGGCCTGATTGCCAACATTTCCAACATTATCGGGGTCATCGTGGCCGGTATAATTTTGATTTTCTACAATTGGGTGTTTTTCCTGCTGATTTTCGTAGCCTTGATTCCCAAGCTCTACGTGGAAATCAAATATAGCCGCGATGTTTGGGGAATTTTTAACGCGAGCGCGCACGACCGAAGACGCTATTGGGATTTGCGCGGGCATTTTTATGACGTACCGAAGCTTACCGAACTAAAACTATTTCAGAACGTCTCCGAATTTTCCAAACGCATCAATAAAATTCTAGCCGATTTTAGCAGCGACCAAAAGGCTAACGAGTGGCGCAAAACACGACTGACCCTATTTGCTCTGATTTTGAGTGGCTTAGCCTATCTGTTTTTTGGTTTTACTGTTGCCAATTCAGCTTTCTCCGGTCAGATTAGTCCCGGTACGATGATTTTCGTAATCGGTTCGGTCATTGAGTTTGGCAACGCACTATCCGGATTTTTCTTGAATGTCGGCAAGAGATACGAGGAAAATCTTTTTGTGACTGATATTTTCAGTATTATGGAAACTCAGCCAATAATCACACCGCCGCAAAATCCGACCCTCGTGGACTACACAATCGCGCCCAGGGTTGAGTTCAAAAATGTCTCGTTTAAATACCCGAAGAGTGAGAGCTTAATTCTTAAAGACATTAGTTTTACAATTGAGCCGGGTGAAAAACTGGCTCTAGTAGGAATCAATGGCTCAGGGAAGACTACGCTTATTAAACTGTTGTGCCGATTCTATGATCCAGTTGCGGGACAGATTTTGGTGAATGGTGTTGATTTGAAAGAAATCGACCTGGACTCATGGTGGAAACATTTAGGTGTCCTGTTTCAGGATTTTGCTTCCTACAATTTTTTGGCCCGGGAGGTAATCGCGCTTGGGCGTTCACAGGTCGAAGCCAAGCACGAGCACATCTCCAGGGCTGCGCAAATGGCGGAGGCCGATGAATTTATCATGAGATGGAAGAAAGGCTATGAACAGATGCTCGGTAAAGAATTTGAGGAGGGGATTGACCCTTCAAAGGGTCAAATCCAAAAACTGGCCTTGGCCAGAGTCTTCTTCCGCGACCCTAAAATTATGGTTTTGGATGAACCGACCGCTTCGGTAGATGCTGAATCAGAGGCTAAAATTTTCGAGAGATTTACCGCTCTGCCGGATTCGGTCTCGGCTATTTTAATTTCTCACCGATTCTCGACTGTTAAAAAGACCGACAAAATTATTGTCTTGAAAGACAAAAAAATAGCTGAAATCGGCAGTCATAAGACACTGATTGCTCAAAATGGCATTTACGCTGGTCTCTTTAGGCTCCAAGCCAAGGGATATAAGGAGTAACATTAACGCAATACATTATAATTTACGGTCGTAAATTATAATGTATGGGGGTAGGTCGGGAGCTAAAGTTTTGGTTTTAATGACCCCCTCCCCGGCCTCCGCCAAGCCTCCGACCGGGGTTTCCTTTCAAGGCATCAGAATGATTACGGCTTAGCACATCAGAATGCGCTAAGCCGTTGCCCATTCAGCCCCGCCCTAGAGGGGGAAGAGTCGGACGGGGTTTCCTGGGATTGAAAAAACTCCGAGGCGACCCGCTTCGGAGTTTGTTGCAGATTATTCGATTACCGTGGTACTGCCGGCGCGCCCCTTAGTACCCTGCCAGCCCGAACCGTTGACCTCGGACAGAGAGCGGAGATGAATCTCCATTTCCTCGGCCATTCCCATCCTGTTCATTTTAATCTTGACCCACATACTATCCTCCGGCCGGACATCGACAATAAACCGAGCCCGCTGACGGCGCAGGTAGAAGTCCCTGAGGACATAGCTATTCGTGCCTTGCTCAACTAAAAACGAGAAGTGGGTTCCCGTATGCATAAAGACTTTTTCGACACGACCCTGCTCAATCCGCGTATTTTCACCGTTCGAGTCGTTGCAGGCTGGCAAGAGTAGCAACAGACTTAAAAGACTGGCACCGATAAGAATATTCCATATTTTTTTCATAATAAGTACTCTCCATTTCTCTCCATATTTTGCATGACACAGTGTTTTTGTCAACCCTTGAAATTAAAAACCAGCAGGGGAGCGTGAGCTCCTCTGCTGGTCGAGGCGACTATGCCCCCTCTAGGTATTTGACGGACCACGTCGGCCTGCCGTGGTCTTCACAGACCGGACGACCCCGGCATATGGCTGATGGCCGGTTGCCATTTTGTACGTGACATTCTGGCACCCAGTGCCAGACATCAGAGCAAACCGGATGATCAACCCACCAACGTTCCCAGTGACCGCCAAGAAGTCGGCGGACGATTCTGAGCTTGGGGAGTTGCAGGAAGAAGAACAGCAATCGGAGGAACCCCCTCCAAATGCCGAGCAACTTCCGGCCGGAAGAGATCTGCGGATTCCCCCGACGATGATGTTCGTGCCACTCCATAACCAGAGCGGCGATAAGCCACCCCAGCACACAAGACACTACTAGGGTAACCCATAGCTCTGCGACTCCAACTAATGTTTTCATAACTTTTCCTTAAGTTAGTTTGCGGCCAATTCTATGCCGTCCGTATCAGAGTCTCGGATGACTCATGGCTTGTCGCTAATTATGATAGAGCGACACGCAAAGAGTTGACCACACAGTGACCAACCCGACATCGCCGGCCTTTTCTCTCCGGCGATACCAAATTCCTATAATTCATAAGTAGGGAGCTGGTATCGCTAGAGAGAGTTTTAAAGATCAATTTTGGCTATTATAGCATAAACGGTGTACTTTGTCAATCATTGGCAGCCCTATCGGATATGCTAATATACAGGAAAGCATTGATGCCTAAAACAAGGCGGAGCTTGGGGAAGAAAGGGTACAAATACCTGATTAGACCCTCACGGGTGGCCCGTTAAAGCCTAAAAGAGAAATAAGCGAGGTGGTACCGCGGCGAATCATCGCACGCCCTTGCAAGAACGAAAATCGTTTCGTTTTTGCAAGGGCGTTTTATTTTATATTATTAACTATTCACCATTAACATGGAAAGAGCATACATCAAGGACTTAAAAACCAAGGTAGGCGAGGAAGTTACAATCGCCGGTTTTGTCGATATCAGGCGAGATCACGGCAAGCTGATTTTTATGGATTTGCGAGATGTCACCGGCAAAGTTCAGATGGTAATTTTGCCAAACCATAAGGAGGCGCAAGAGGTGGCAAAGGAATCGCGGCCGGAGTGGGTACTGGAAATCAAGGGCAAGGTGAACGCCCGGCCCGAGAAAATGATTAACAAGGATGAGCTTAATGGGACAATTGAAATTGAGGCGCTTGAAGTAAAGGTGCTCGGCAAAGCCCAAGAATTGCCGTTTGAAAAAAATACTGAAGTTAACATCGACACTTATCTCGACAACCTACCTTTCACCTTGCGCAAGGATCGCTCCCGAGCCATCTTCAAAGTTCAGTCACAAATCATGAAGAGTTTTCGCAATTATTTTATGAGCGAGGGCTTCATTGAATTTCAGGCCCCAAAGCTTATCGGTGACGATGCTGAAGGTGGAGCCAACTCTTTTGACATTACCTACTTCAAGCATGTGGCCCACTTGGCGCAAAGCCCACAGCTTTACAAACAAATTATGGTGGGAGTTTTTGAGCGAGTTTTCACTTCCGGCAACGTCTACCGAGCCGAGAAGCACAGTACCACTCGCCACTTAAACGAGTACACCTCGCTCGATATTGAAATGGGCTTCATCAAAGACCACACAGATGTGATGCTGACCGAGACTGGCTTCCTCCAAAAATTGGAGGCTGACTTACAGGCCAACTGCGCCGGTGAGTTCGCCACCTTGAAAGCCGAAATTCCAAGAGTACCAAAAGAAATTCCGGCTCTGTCTTTGCGAGAGGCCCAGAAATTGATTACCAAGGAGACCGGTAAGGATTGCACCCATGAGCCGGATCTCGAGCCGGAGCATGAAAGATGGCTCTGTGAATATGCCAAAAAAGAGTTTGGTTCAGATTTTATCTTCGTCACCAATTTCCCGACTGCTAAAAGGCCTTTTTACACCTATCGAGATGAGAAAGACCCGACCTACACCAAAGGCTTCGACCTTTTGTTCAGGGGAGTGGAAATTACGACCGGTGCCCAGCGAATCCACGACTATGACGCTCTGGTTTCTTCGATGAAAGAGAAAGGATTAAATCCGGAGAAATTTGCTTTCTACCTTCAGGCCTTCAAATACGGCATGCCGCCGCACGGTGGTTTCGGCTTGGGCTTGGAGAGATTGACCCAAAAAATGCTTGGCTTGGACAACGTGAAAGAAGCTACTCTTTTCCCACGAGACCTAAACCGAATTGACGTCCGATTGTCGGAGTAGACTTTCGGTAAAAACTCTTGAAGAAAGCGGAGCAGCTAAAACTGATTCGAGTCGGCGCAAGGAGCAGGTCAGATCGTCCTGAATCCTGCAGGTGGTTTTGACTTTCACAATTGCTTCAATCTGCCGATAATAGGAAAGTTTACGCTCAATGGAAGCGCCGAATTTCTTCCAAATCTGTGGCCCGCACTTCTCATAAGTTGCGACCAGTGAATCCAAATTCTGAATTGTGTCCGCTGCTGAAATCAAAACTGCACCCTCGGTGGCAGAGGACAACCTCGCCAGGTAACCGGCCTTACGCTCTTGCCAACTTTCCTTGAAGCAACCGCTCGCATCGGCGGTCCGTTTTTCCGTCACACTATCAACTAAATCTGCCACACCTTGCCCAAATTCTCGAGTCAGATAGTCGATTGAATAACTGAAATTATCTTCAACCGTATCGTGAAGCAGGGCGGCGCAAAGTAAATCCTCATTTTCAGTGTATTGTGAAAGAATCAGCATCACCGCAAAAGGATGAACGACGTAGGGTAGATCAAGGCCTACTCGCTTGAAGTCGCGATGGGCAAGCGCCGAGACATCGATGGCCTTTTGAATTTTGGGTGTAAAAATCATAAGAACTATTTTTGATTAGAATTTTGAGAAAAAAATACATCCGCCGGAGCGGAGGGAAGTAGTAGTATAACAAAGAGAAAATCCAAAACTCAAAAAAACTGTGGACAACCCCGTGCCCAAGGTGGGGAATAATCAGGCACCAAGAAACAATAACCAAGGATAGAGAAAAGAGGTATGGGAAATAATCAATATCTTGAGGAAATGGCCTTTTTGGGTTATATTTCAAGGATGATTGGCGCAACCTATCAGGTGAAAACCGCTGTTTTTGAAGGCCCTTTAGACCTGCTCCTGCAATTGATTGAGAAGCGTAAGCTGCTGATTAATGATATCGCCCTTTCGAAAGTAGCTGACGACTATATTGCCTATATTAAAGGCCTGGGACAATTTCCGGTCGGGGAGGCGGCCCACTTTGTCCTGATTGCTTCGACACTTTTGCTTATCAAGTCGAAATCGCTTCTGCCGACCCTGGAGCTAACCGAAGAAGAGCGGGGTGACATCAGAGATTTGGAATTGCGACTTAAGATTTATCAACGCTTCAAAGCCTTGGCAACCATGATTCGGCCCAAACTTGGAGCCACACCATTATTTTTATCAGAGCCTCGACCAACAGCTCCGATTTTTTCGCCAAGCGCCGACATTACTCTGGAATCCTTGCTTGGCGCCATTCATAACACCCTACAAAACTTGCCAAAGAAGCAATTTGTACCCAAGGCGGTTGTCGACAAAGTTATCAGCCTTGAAGAAATGATCGGCAACCTAACCCAACGAATCAGTAGGAATCTGAAAATGAGCTTTAAGGAATTCTCCGGTTTCGGCAAAGCCGGGAAAGTTAATATCATCGTCGGTTTTTTGGCAATGCTCGAGCTCGTCAAGCAGGGTAGCATCCAGGTCAGACAAGAAAGACAGTTCGATGACATTTTTATGGAGACCAATCACGTCGGCTTACCAACTTATAATTAATCAAATGGAAAAGGAAACTCTAAACTTAATCGAGGCAGTCTTGTTTTGGCAAAGCGAGCCGATCACTGTCAAAAAACTGGCCGGCATGGTCAAAGTTTCCATTCCTGAACTCGAAAGCCGGCTCGCCGAACTTGCAACCAACCTGGAAACTCGTGGTGTTCGACTGGTGAGGAAAGACGACGAAGTCACACTCGCCACCGCACCCAATGCTTCGACCCTGATTCAAGAGCTGACTAAAGAAGAGCTGACACGAGAACTTGGTAAGGCCGGTCTCGAGACTTTGGCGATTGTGCTATATCAAGGACCGATTACCAGATCAGAAATTGATTATGTTAGAGGTGTCAATTCAAGTTTTATCTTAAGAAATCTCTCAATCCGAGGCTTAGTTGAAAGAATCAGCGATCCCAAAGATGAGCGCCGCTTCTTGTATCGACCAACCTTCGAATTGCTAACCCTCTTGGGTATCAGCAAAATCAGTGACTTACCTGAATACGGGGCGGTCAAAAAGGAACTTGAGGCCTTTCAAACTGAAAAGGCGACAAGTGAGGGTAAGCTCGAAGCGCCCGAGCAGGCGAGCCATCAGGATGAGAACAACCAAAATGCCACCCAGTAATCAAAACTACATAATTTTCTGGAAAAAATACTACCCGACAATTTTTTCGGTGGCGGTTATTTTAATTATTTTTGCGATTATCCGAGGTCTCATCAGTTATTCGGAAATTAAAGTTGCAGAAGAGAAAACCAAGGTCGAGCTAATCGCCAAACAAGAAGCCGCCAACCCTTTCAAGTCAATTGAGCTCGGGGCCAGGGCAGCCTATGTCTTCGACCTTACGACCGGCAGGGAGATTTTCAGTAAGAACGCCGAGGCGCAACTGCCTTTGGCTTCGCTCACGAAAACCATGGCGGCAATCGTCGCTCTCGAGGCGGTACCAGATTTTACAAATATTAGAATTAGCAACTCTTCACTTCGAGAAGAAGGGGACAGTGGCCTTAAAGTCGGGGAGGACTGGCCACTTCGCAAAATTCTAGGTTTTTCACTTACCGCCTCATCAAATGACGGAGTAAGAGCCATCGCCGAGACCATCGGCGAACAGGCACTAAACCAAAACCAAACTGCCGATTTATCCGATCGAGGTAAATTTGTTAACCTGATGAATCAGAAGTCAAATACCCTCGGACTGTCCCAAACCTTTTTCCTCAACGAAACCGGACTTGATGTAAGCAGTAGCACAAGTGGCGCCTATGGCTCTGCGCGGGATGTCGCCAAACTGTTTGGCTATGCCCTAAACAGACATGCAGATGTTTTTCTGGATACCGGTTATCCTGATTTTTCTGTTAAAATTAATGATGGTATCCATATCGCGAAAAATACCAACAAAATCGTTTCGGAAATTAGCGGCCTCGTCGCCTCTAAGACCGGCTTCACCGATTTGGCCGGCGGCAACTTGGTAATCGCTTTCGATGCCGGCCTGATGCACCCGGTCATTGTTTCCATTTTGGGATCAACTGAAACCGGCCGGTTCGATGACGCACTGGCGCTTGTCAAATCCGCCATTGAGTATCTCGGAGACCACGAACCTAGAGTAAACTCTAAATAAGACTAAATGATAATCGACATCGTAAAAATTTTTATTCCGGCCGCACTTTCCTTCATCATCGGAATTTTACTGACCCCATCTCTAACCGCCATTTTGTATCGAAAGGAAATGTGGAAAAAAAAGGCCAAGACCGTCTCTTTTGACGGCAGTAGCACGCCAATTTTTAATAAGCTTCACCAGGTCCGCGAGACCAGCACACCCCGATTAGGTGGCATCATTATTTGGGGCTCAACTGCCATTACGGTAATTTTCATTTGGCTTTTGGCTCGGTTTTTCCCTTCGGACTTTACGCAAAAATTGGACTTTTTAAGTCGCTCACAAACCTGGGTACCGCTCTTTGCGATGGTTTTCGGCGGCCTGGTCGGCTGGGTCGATGACCTTTTGGACATCCGTGGCACCGGTGATCATATTGCCGGCGGGCTCTCATTGAAGAAACGCCTCTTGATTGTCGGCTTCGTCGCCTTGCTATCGGCCCTCTGGTTTTACTTTAAGCTCGGCATCACTTCAATCGGTCTCCCGTTTGGTGGGGAATTGCAGATTGGCTGGCTCTTCGTGCCACTCTTTGTTATTGTTGCGGCCGCCATCTACTCTGGCGGTATCATCGATGGGCTCGATGGTTTGGCCGGTGGAATTTTTGCGGCAATTTTTGCCGCCTACGCCGGCATTGCTTTCTACCAGCAACAAATCAACTTGGCGGCTTTTTGCGTGACGATCGTCGGCGCCATTCTCGCTTTCCTTTGGTTCAATATCCCGCCGGCGCGATTTTATATGTCCGAGACCGGTAGCATGGCCCTGACGATTACCCTCACGATTGTGGCGTTTATGACAGACGCAGTTGGTGAAGGGCACGGACTGATTGTTTTGCCAATTATCGCCTTTCCACTCGTCATTACCACAGCCTCTGTTATTATCCAGTATATATCAAAAAAATTCCGAAATGGGAAAAAAGTTTTTCTGGTCGCGCCTTTGCATCACCACTTCGAGGCGCTCGGTTGGCCGGCCTATAAAGTCACCATGCGCTACTGGGTTTTAGGTGTCGTCTTTGCCATTATCGGTCTAATCCTCGGACTAATTGGCTAGGTATGCGCGATAAACCTCTCGACAAACCTTTTTTAGTTGCGGTTTTCCTGCTTGCAGCTGTCGGCCTTTTGATTTTCATTTCTGCCTCGATGGGGCTACTCGCGAGAACCGGGGCAAGTTTTAGCAGTACCGCCTTTAACCAAATTGTCTTCGGACTGGTCTTTGGCTCTATCGCCGCCTATCTCACTTCAAGATTAAATTACAAATTCTGGCGAACTTACGCTTTTTATATCTTTCTCGGCTCGCTGCTTGTGAGCCTGCTGGTCTATGTTCCAGGACTCGGTTTCAGTCATGGGGGAGCCACCCGTTGGATAATTGTTGCCGGAATTTCCTTCCAGCCGGCCGAGCTGATTAAAATCGGCTTCATCATTTATTTTGCCGCCTGGCTATCCGGTGTGAAGGAGAAGATAAAATTATTCAGGTTTGGCATGTTGCCATTTTTGATTATTGTCGGGCTTGTCGGGGCCATCCTCTTGGCCCAGCCAGACACCGACACTTTTATGGTTATTTTTGCTGCCGGCTTGGCAATGTTTATTTCGGAAGGTGGCCGTTTTAGAGATATCCTCATTCTGGGAATTTTATCACTCCTTGCCATCGGTCTCCTCGCGATGCAGCGACCATATTTGATGTCACGGATTACAGTCTTTTTAAACCCGGCCAGCGACCCTTTGGGTGCCGGCTATCAGATCCAGCAGTCCTTAATCGCCATTGGGTCGGGCCAAATCACGGGGCGCGGTTTCGGACAGAGTATTCAAAAATTTAACTTCTTACCAGAACCGATTGGGGACTCGATTTTCGCGGTAGCCGGAGAAGAATTTGGCTTCGTGGGGACAGTCTCGCTTTTACTTCTATTTTTGTACTTTACTTTGCGTGGGCTTAAAATCGGAACCCAAGCACCGGACGCCTTCAGTAGACTCGTAGTGGTCGGCATTGTTATACTTATCATTATCCAAGCCTATCTGAACATCGGCGCGATGCTTGGTCTTCTGCCACTTTCCGGAATTACTCTACCTTTCGTGAGTCACGGCGGCACAGCACTCTTCTTTGTCCTGGCAGAAATTGGAATTATTTTGAACATTTCTAGATATAGTAAGTAGTTAGTAGTAAGTAGTAAGTAGGAAATGCAGAATAGCGGAAATGGAAAAAAGTTATAAAAAACTTATTGTGTGGCAAAAAGGAGTTGACCTGGTGACAGAGATTTATGCACTTACCGCGAAACTGCCCAGGTCAGAAACCTACGGATTAATTTCACAAATCCAACGATCCGCCGTCTCGATTCCGTCAAATATAACTGAAGGAAGCCGGCGACGGAGCAAGAAGGATTTTCAGCACTTCCTAAGTATTTCCTTTGGCTCAGGGTCAGAACTTGAAACACAAATTGAAATCTTAAGACGCTTGCCTTTTGGTAAAAATCTAAAGTATGAGAAAATTGATTCATTGCTAACCGAAATCATGAAAATGCTTAATGTGATGGTGTATGGGAGCAAAATTCATTCTGAACCTACTAACTACTAACTACTTACTACTAACTACTAGCTATGAAAATTCTATTTACAGGCGGCGGTACGGGCGGACACTTTTACCCAATCATCGCCGTCGCTGAAGCCCTTAACAAAATTGCCAAGGATGAGAAACTGCTAGAGGCCAGTCTGTACTTTATGTCGAATGCGCCTTACAACGAACGCGCTCTGCTCGATAATCAAATCACCTTTGTCCAAAGTCCGGCCGGCAAAGTCCGACGCTATTTTTCACTGTTAAATTTTTTTGATTTGTTCAAAACAGCTTTCGGGGTTCTCAAGGCCACCATCATTATTTTTAGAATTTTTCCTGATGTTATTTTCGGTAAAGGTGGTTATACCAGTTTTCCGGCACTCTTCGCCGGCCGACTGCTCGGTATTCCGGTCATGATCCACGAGTCAGACAGCTCGCCGGGCCGAGTCAACAAATGGGCAGGGAAGTTCGCCAAGCGAATTGCCGTCTCATATCCCGAAGCCGGTGAATTTTTTGACCAAGAAAAAGTTGCTTACACCGGCAACCCCGTTCGAGCCGAGATTGTCACCCCAACCACGGCCGGAGTTTTCGAATATTGGCAATTTTCACCGACCCTGCCGGTCATCATGATTCTCGGCGGTTCACAGGGCGCTTCCGCTATTAATGATGTCATTTTGGATGCCTTGCCAGATTTATTGGCCAGCTACCAGATTATTCATCAGACCGGCAAGGAGAAATTTGAGGAGGTCAGGGCTACTGCCGAATCAATTCTCAAGGACAATACTTACAAAAATCGCTACAAGCCATTACCTTATGTAAACGACTTAGCAATGCGAATGGGCGCCGGCGCTGCCAAGCTGATAATCTCTCGAGCCGGTTCAACAATTTTTGAAATTGCCATTTGGGGAATTCCAAGTATCATCGTGCCGATACCGGAGTCAATTTCCCACGACCAGAAAAGCAACGCTTTCGCTTATGCCAAAAGTGGGGGAGCGTTAGTCATTGAAGAGGAGAATTTTTCCACCCACTTGCTAGTTTCCGAAATTAACCGCCTATTTGGGAACCCGGGTATTTTAAAAAATATGTCGATAGGCGCCAAAGCTTTTGCTAGACCCGACGCCGCCGATAAAATCGCCCGAGAACTTATTCGAATTGGTCTCTCCCACGAAAAATAATCTAACCGGCAGGCAGCCTTAAAACTACGCGATTTTCTGCTATAATAGATTTATGACTAAGACTTCAAATACGAAGCCAGTTGTTCGTTTTGCACCATCACCAACCGGACTTTTTCACATCGGCAGTGCCCGGACCGCGCTTTTTAACTACCTTTTTGCCAGGCACAATCGGGGCCGTTTTCAGATCCGAATTGAAGACACGGATAAGGAGCGATCGGAAGCCAAATACGAGAAAGAAATTTTCGATTCCTTGGCCTGGCTCGGGCTGGAATTCGACAATCAAGACAAGGTCGTTCGCCAATCCGAAAGAACCACGATTTACCGTGGCTATCTGGAAAAAATGATTGCCGATGGAACAGCCTACATTTCCAAGGAAGCCCCCAAGGAAGGCGGCCGGGCCGAAGTAATTCGTTTTAGAAATCCGGGCGAGAAGATTACCTTCAACGACGAAATCCGAGGTGAAATTACTTTTGACACTGCTGAGCTCAAGGATTTTGTCATTGCCAAAAGCTTGGATGAACCGATTTTCCATTTGGCGGTGGTAGTCGACGATTTCGAAATGGGCGTCACCCATGTCATTCGAGGTGAAGACCACATCTCAAACACACCAAGGCAAATTTTGATCCAAAGGGCCATTGGCGCCCCTCAGCCAATTTATGCCCACATTCCTTTAATTCTAGCTCCGGATAAATCCAAACTTTCCAAGCGCAAACATGGCGAGAGCGTCTCCTTGAGTTATTTTAAAAATGCCGGCTACCTGCCGGAAGCCATGCTTAACTTCCTGGCACTTTTGGGCTGGGGCGCCGATGCCACCAAGGAAATTTTTACCAAAAGCGAGCTGATTGAAAAATTTGCGCTCGAGAAAGTAAACAAGGGTGGGGCAATTTTCAACCTCGAAAAGCTAAACTGGTTAAACAAAGAGTACCTGAAACTGGAAATTAGAAAACCTGATTTCGAGCCAACAACCTATTTGCCGACAGAAATTCTGGAAGGTAAAAGCCCCGCCCAAATTAAGTTGATTTTCGAGACGATTTTCGAGCGAATCCAGGTTTGGGATGACATTAAAAAAATGCTCACCTCAGGCGAGATTAATTACTTAAAATCCGACCCTAAATATGACGGAGAAAAATTGATTTGGAAGGGGAGTGACGCCACGAGAACCGCTCAAAACCTCGAGCAAATCCTTGGTCTCATTCGGCCGATAGACGAGAGCGATTTTGCAGATAAAGACCGACTAAGGACTGCCGTTTGGGATTACGCCGAGAAAACTGGGCGCGGGGCGGTCCTCTGGCCAATGCGCTTTGGCTTGACTGGCCTGGATAAATCACCCGACCCCTTTAGTGTTGCCGCCATGATTGGCAAAACCGCGACTGTAAGACGGCTGGAGGAAGCGGTTCGAATTCTAAGTCTGAAATAACTGCCAAAATGAAGACGCTTGTTTCCAGAATTCTAATTTCAGTTTCGATTCTTGCCGTTTTTGGATTCCTGGCCTCGCCATCTCTGGGAGCCGAAATTGACGATCTCAAGGCCAAAATTGCCGAAAAAAATCAGGCGATTTCAGATTTGGAAAAGGAAATTGAGACTTACCAGAAACAAATCAACGAAGTCGGTGACAAGGCCAAGACTCTGCAAAATTATATCAAGACCCTAAACCTAACCATCACCAAACTAAACCGCGATGTCGCCCTGACCGAAACCCAAATTGCCGCTACCGGCTATACCATCAATCAGCTGACACTAGAGATTAAAAAACAGCAAGCGAGCATTGAGACCAATACCGAGGCGGTGGCAAAAATCTTACGGGAAGTCGACCGCAGTGAGGGCCAATCAATGGTTGAGGCGGCTCTTATTTACAACAGCTTCAGTGAAGTCTGGAACGATATCGAAGCCTCAAACCGACTGCAAGAAAGTGTGCGTGAAAAAATCAATCAGTTGATCGCCACCAAGGCCGACCTTGAATCCAAAAGGAAATCCCAGGAAGCCGAAAAGGACAAACTCGGCAAGCTCAAAAACAATCTCTCCGGTCAAAAGCAGGTTGTAAACCAGAACAAGGCTGCCCAAAATAATTTGCTAATTGCCACCAAAAATCAGGAGTCCGAATATCAGCGCATCCTAAAGGATAAACTGGCAAAAAAGTCCGCTTTCGAGGCCGAGTTGTTTGCCTTTGAGTCGCAGTTGCAAATTGCGATCGACCCTTCAAAATTACCCTCAGTCGGGACTGGAGTACTTAAGTGGCCAGTCGACAAGGTCTTAATCACTCAATATTTCGGCAACACTGATTTTGCTTCAAAGAATCCTCAAGTCTATAACGGTAAAGGCCACACCGGCATAGATTTCCGCGCCTCAATCGGCACAGCCATCAAGGCTGCCGGCGCCGGAAAAATCACCGGAGTAGGGGATACCGACTTGATTAAAGGTTGCTACTCGTATGGTCGCTGGGTCATGATTGACCACAACGACGGTCTCTCTACTCTCTACGCCCATCTTTCGGTAATTTCAGTAAGACAGGGACAAACCGTGAATACCGGAGATATTATTGGCTATAGTGGCAGTACCGGCTATGCGACCGGACCCCACTTACACTTTGGTGTCTATGCAACACAGGGTATAAGAATTGTCAAGTACGAGAACAGCCTCAACTGCAAAAACGCAATCGTTCCGATTGCTGACCCGAAAGCATACCTGAATCCGTTATCCTACTTGTAGGCTTGTTTTTAGTGGCTTTTATTTTGTATAATTACACTCAATGAATATATTCAATTTTCCCAGGAATCGAGGTCTAGTTAGAACCGTTCTCATCGTTCTGGTTGCAATTCTGGTCTTAAGCTACTTTCATATTGATATCAAGGGCATAGTTGAGTCACCGCTAGCCCAAAATAACTTAGGCTATGTCTGGGGTATCGTCACCAATGTGTGGAATAACTACTTATCACAGCCGGTCACTTATTTTTGGAACAATATCTTTATCGGAATACTCTGGGAGAGTTTTACCGGAGCGCTTGGCCACATCAAGAATGGCGAGCAGCCACAGCTCAATACTTCAGGACCAAATGTCGATCTATTAAATACTGCCGGGGCCAACTAGGCCTCGGTTTTCGTTTTTGTAATATGTACAAATCCGGTTCAGGGATTTATTAATGTACAAAAGATATATTGTGCGACACATAATCTAAAGCGAGACGATGCGTGTCCACCTTTTGACCCCCCTCCCCCAATAATTGACAGTGAGAGGTTGATATGCTATAATTGCTCAAGAAAGGAATCTAGCTGTGAGTACTATTATCTTGCTCGGAAGCTATATCGGACTATCCGACTTCATTTTCGATGTCCAATGCAATGGATCACCTATCGCAGAATCGGAAGCTCGCGCGATGGGCCTAATGGACGACAACACTGCTCGTCGCCATGCCCGCTCTAGCTATACTCGTGATTGGTATAGAGTAAAGCCAGGTGACCAGGTGCAGGTTCACTGGCAGGATGACGAACGGAACATTAAGACCACATTCGTCATTCTGACAGATCTTCCGAACCCACCACAGAGCCCAGACCACGAGAGCACTGGCATGCGGCTCTACGAGTACCTTAAAGCCAACTGCGAGCGCGTTCAATGAGGAGATCTTCAATCTGGAGGTCTCCTTTTTCTTTTGATACATTGTATTTCCGGAATAATTAAAACCCCTCAACAAATAAATTCGTTAAGGGGTTAAAAAGTAATCGATCGGTGTTATGGCTCACCGCCGTCGGCGAATTTTTTTGGCTTCCGGCCAAATCTCAAATTCCCTACTCATGTAGGGCCGGCACAACTTCAGGATTTCACCAAAGGTTTTCTTTAGGGCCAAGGTCTCAGTTTGAGCTCTGGCGAGCAAGGCCGAAAGCTTAATGCGACCTCGCTTTCTATCACCTTTGGACTGTCGGCCGAGCTCTTTGGCCAGGGCCTCGAGAATCAAAGGCTGTTGATCATATCTGAGCCGACCAATGGCTTCACCGAGAATACTGTTTGATTCAAGTGCGCGACCGGGAACTTCAACCGGGTGAACTTTTTCTCGATTCATAAGAACTTCTCCTTAAATAACCCTACCAGAAAACAAAAACCTCCGCGAGTGGCGGAGGTTTTTGTTTTCCTTATCCATATTCCAGTCATACAATTTACTCACGACCGCGAGTAAATTGTATGACTGGAAAACTGGATTTCTTTTAATTGACTTAGTTTAGTTTCGCGATGAGCGGAGCCGAAGCGGCTACCGACTGTTTCCAACATGGTTTAGACGAAGCCCAAGGCCTGGTACCTTCTTTCTCATAGAGCCACTTGGCATAGGCCAGGTTGCCGTCAAGAGTTTTGATGTCAAAGCCCATTTCTTTGGCCTGCTTGGCATGATAGAACTCATTAATCTGCATCACGCCCACATCGGCTCGGTTGACCTCGCCACGGAGAATCCTGCCATCTTTAGTAAGTTGCCGATAAGTCGATTCGCACTTGGCGATCTCGGCCATAATCGGAGCATCTTTGAAGTATTCCTTCACATGATCCTCCAAAGTAATCGGGCTTACAATCGCCTGCGGTTCAGAGCTTACCGAAGCAATCCCCTCGGCCGAAGCGACCGGACTGCCGTACAAAGTTGAGACTAAAAGTGTCAAAGTGGTTGCAAGTTCAATCATATATTTTAGTTTATAGTGAGTGGTTAGTAGTTTGTAGTAAAGCCACAAATATTCGAGGAAATCTCACCTTGTTTCGTTTTAGAGAAACAAAAACAGAGCCGAAGCTCTATTTGCAATAGTTTAGCATATTCGTGGGCACTTGTCAATACTAAACAACGGTCAGAACCTTGTGTCAAATGCCAAAAAATGGCTTAATGAAGCCATTTTTTACTTGACAGCCGGCCGAAGTCTTTGGATAAAAACGGCTAGGATTGGCCGTTTTTGAGCCATGGGATTGGATATTGTCCAAAGTCTTCGAAAAACGGCCTGTTATATAGCAATCTGGAAAGGGCCTCTGCCTCCCACTTCGCCCCATTGATTCCGATGTGGGGTTTCGGCTCGGCCGGAATTCCGATATAAGCCATTATTTTATCCGAATTCAAATCTGTCTTTTTGTCCTTAATTGGAAGCCTGATTCCCCTTTTAATCATGTCG
Source organism: Candidatus Paceibacterota bacterium (assembly GCA_041666545.1). Taxonomy (NCBI): domain Bacteria; kingdom Bacillati; phylum Minisyncoccota; species Minisyncoccota bacterium. The sequence goes on from JBAYGS010000001.1 coordinate 151,801, forward strand.
GCGAGGCAAATTGAGTGCAAATCGATTGTACGATGATGCAGTGGCGCGGTCATATGAGCTCTCCTAGCCCCCGCCACAATAAAAGCCACATCAAGCGACGGGTTCTCCCCCGCTACCGTGTACTCTTCGGAAGCTTGCGCCCAATCCAGAAAGTCCTTCACGATCTCGGCCTCAGATTTCTTCTTTGGATCAACAATCTGCTCTTTAGTAAAACCGTTAACCGCCAGAGCCTCGCCATCAATATGGGCACCGTCCCAAATCCGACATTCTTCATAAAATTGCCTTTTTGAATTACTAAAATCGACTGCCCCAATTGAGAGAAGTGAGTGCTTGTCCGGATTTAAACCTGATGTTTCAACATCAACGACAATCATTTTAAGAGTATATGGTATTAAGTATAAGGTATGCGGTATAAGAATCAAAGAAGACAAAATCTAATCATGGAACCAGTGACCAATTTTCTTTTCGATTTTCTCCTCAATAATTGAGATCCTTGCGTGGAGACCAGAAAATTTTTTTCGCCAGTTATGCCACCGAGTCTTAAAAGGGTCAGAAACTAGGGATAAAATAAATAGACCAAGCAAAATAAAAATTATCCCCTGAAGAAACGGCAAAAGAAGCCCCGCAGCACCGACCAAAATGAGGCCGATCGCCACAACCTGCCAAGCAATTTTTTTGAAATTCTTTTTCATTCAATAAGGAAATCTCTGGTGAGTCTAAACCATTTGAACAATCACTTTTGTCCTCCGCCCTTACCAGTTAGTTTTTCAATCCGCTCTTTCCGCTTATACCAGCCGTTTTGCAAAAGCACTCCATTACTCTTGGCATATTGTTCTGCTTGTTCAAAAAGCATAAGTGCCTCATCATTCCTGCCCGCCTCGGAAAAGTCGGCAAAATCCTGAAATAGCACACTAAGGTGGGTCATGTGCTTCCGAATCCGACGCTCTTCAAAACCACCAGGTTGGTCAGTGCCCTTTCCTGAATAAATTGTAGCATTTGGAAACTGTTCGCCGACAGCCCAAAGGGCGGTCAGTATCGTACCACCCTTATCAATCATATCATCAACAACTACGACTGTTTGCATAGTATCATCGGCGTCATCAGATTCAAAAACTGCTTTTTTCTTTTCCTTATCGACAGCAATTGCAAAAGTATTTACAGTGAGAGCCTGGTCAGAATATCTTTCGACTAGTTTTTTAACAACCTCAACATAAACACTTCCGCCGCTCAAAATTCCACCAATCTTTGTATTTTTAAGAAAAAACTTCTTTATTGCATTCACACTAAGATCATTTGTACCCAACAGAAACTCTTGCAACACATACCGTGTTTCCTCCTCCGTCAATCTGTGATTCGGGTTTTTCAATGATTGACACTTTTCTTCAACCCTGACCAGCATATCGTCTACCGCCCTAAACAGATTACCTATCGAAAATTGGGGAGGAAGATCATGTGCCGAGCCTGCGCCTGTGTCCTGATAATCATCCCGCATTTTCCGCAATGTCTCCAAAAAATCAGGGTTAACCGATGTTGGCTTTTCGCTAATTGCTTGATCAAGAATTACATCGGCCATTCTGCTAGAGAATTGATGCGCTTTTCTTAGATGACTCTGGCACTCGGCAAAATCCTGATCTGCCAGTGCTTGCGTTCTAAATTTCCGCAAGATTACAATCCCCTCCTGCAGTCTCCGTTCATTCTCCAATCTAAGCTCATTTTCTTGCTCGGAAAGTGGTGACCTCTCACGCTTCCTAAAATTGACATGGCTACCACCAAGCATCGCTTCAAAATTATCTGGTCTAGAAAACATAAATTTAATTCACTGTAACAATTCAACTGCGGGATGCCGGGATATTTGATCCTTACAGGATCAGAGCCTATGGGTTAGGGAGAAAGTGCGCCAGGATTTGAAACTTACAGTTTCAGTACCCCTGTTGGATAAATTTTTCGCCCGCAACGGACTCAAATTTATACTCAACAGGGCTTCAAATCCCGGGCGCATGTGCTCCCCAGCACATGCTCATCCCGCCAATTCTCACTTCGTTCGACTTGTCGGGATGCCGGGATTTGGCTACTACATAGCCAGGTGCTTTTCCATCTCGCAGACTCGATAAGGAAAAGCCTTTCACATCCCGGATGTGAGCAAAGCAGTTTGCTCACTCATCCCGAAAGTCTCCGCTTCGCTCCGCTTGTCGGGATGCCGGGATTTGAACCCGGATCGTACGAACCCGAATCGTACATACTACCGTTATACTACATCCCGTTTCTTTCTTCTCCTCCTTATTTTCTTAACTACCAATCCCGACGTCAGAAGTCGGGACCCCGACCTTTGTCAGACAAAGCGTCGGGGCTAGTTAGAGTCCCTTACAATTTGCCGCCTTACTGTACCCGGCCTCCTCGGCGGCTGCCACCGAGTCAAACCAAATTTTATTGGCCTCACTAATCTGACTGGCCCCGGCGCACCACGGAAAGTGATATTTAGTGCCAGACTTAGATGCTACCACTTTTCCGGAGCCTTCGGCAACTGAAACGGCCGCCAGATTTGACGCTTTGACCGAAACTTTGCCACTCAAATCAGCCTCTGGAACTGCCTCCGTACCGTCACTTAGCCTGACCTTAACCTCTGGCCGAGTATCGTAGATTTTAGAGAGCCGACCAAGCCCAAAACTGCCAAAAGCCACCAGAATAATAAGAAGCGAGATGAAGATTTCCCGCCTTTCCCCCACCCCCTTGATTTTTAAAGCCATTTCCTTTATACTCACCTGGTTATTATATCAGTAATTTAGTGATTATTTGTAGTCTTTTTCCTTACCACTCACTACAAACTACTCACTACCAACTTCCCCATGGCACATAAAAAAGCCGCCGGTTCAACTAAAAATGGTCGCGATTCAAATCCACGCTTCTTGGGCGTGAAGCTTTATGCTGGCGAAAGAGCTAAAATCGGCTCGATCATTATTCGACAAAAGGGCCGAGACACTTTGGCCGGTAAAAATGTCGGCGTCGGCAAAGATCACACCCTCTTCGCTCTTAAGGATGGCACAGTTTCTTTTGGTACCAAGCGCCAAACCAAATTTAACTCTGATGTTGTCACTAAGCGAGTAGTAAATGTAAACTAGGTATAAACAAAAAACTCCCCTAGGGGAGTTTTTTGTTTTCTGAACTTAATTCTTCGGTGACACTTCAAGACTAAACTCCGCTTTCTTATCACCAACCGCAATTACCAATTTAAATTTTCCGACTTCCTTAATTGGCTTATCCAGCATCACATTCTCCGGCAAAAAGTCGACCTGCAAGTTATCTTTGAGAATTTTTACAATCTCCACCTTGTGAACCTGAGCAAACAAGTGACCTTTCTCGTTGGCCTTCTCCTCAATTTTGATTGTCTGACCTTTAATTGAATTCAAGTCTTTGAGAAGCAAATTCTCCTGAATCTTTTTTTCAGTCTCACTCTCGGCCTTCATTGTCGCCAGACGCGCAAGTGCCTTGGGAGTAGCGGCCTCTGCCAACTGCTGTGGAATGAGCGAATTAATTGCAAAACCATCGGCAACTGTTTTGACCTCAAACTTCTTTCCGACTTTCGGCACATCCTTCATTAAGATGACTTTCATTTTTTTAAATTAACTGCTGATAACTCTATTAATTGTTTAATAATTCAATCGCTTTATCCAACTGCACATCCTTGCCGGCCTTCACATCCTTCTCGGTCGGCTTGACCGCCACATCCGGTATCAAGCCATTTTCGGAAATTGATTTGCCGTTTGGAGTCAGCCACCTGGCAATCGTGACCTTAAACGAGGTGTCTGGAGTCAATTTTATCAATTCCTGAACTGACCCCTTACCAAAAGTTTGCTCGCCCACCAATTTGGCGACTCCATGCTCTTTTAGCGCCCCCGCCAAAATCTCGGCGGCTGAAGCCGAACCGCCATCAATCAAAATTGTCATTTTCAGATTATCATTAAAGACATTGTAGCCTTTACTGCGATAAATTAGCGGTTCCTGCTTTTTGCCGAAATCTTCGCTTACTACCACCTTACCAACCGGTAAAAACCAGCTCGCCATATCTACCGCCGCCTCCAGGTAGCCGCCGGGATTGCCACGCAAATCAAGAACCAGTTTGTTGGTACCGGAGAGGGCGAACTCACGAAGTGATTGGCGGAACAAATCGGCCGAATTAACCGAAAAATTGTAGAGTCGCAGAACAAAAACGCCATTTGCGAGAGTGCCGTTGCCTTGCGCATCAACCGAGAGAGTACTTCTGACTTCGGTATCGACAGTTGGGATGTTGATGGTCTCGCGAGTAATTGAGAACTCCTTGGGACCGCCGTCGCCATTTCTCAAAACCGTCAACTTTACGACCGTACCTTCTTTACCGCGAATAAGTTTAACTGCCTTCTCAACCGGAAAATCCGATGATAGTTGATTGTCAATTTTAATGATTTTATCGCCCGGTTTTAGTCCGGCCCGCTCGGCAGGGCTACCTTTAAGTGGCGAAACTACCACCAGGACTCCCTCGCGAATTCCAACTTCCATACCAACGCCAGAGAAATTACCGTTAATTTCGCTTTCGAAAATTTTCGCGTCATCCGGCGGGAAAAAAACCGTATAAGGATCGCCCAAAGAGGAGGCCAAGCCCTGAATTGCACCCCAAACCCGCTTTTGATTGCTGGTAGTCGTAGCCGCTTTACCCGTCGGCACAAATTTATCATCGATAGTTTTCCAGGCTTCCCAAAAAGGAGCGAAGTCGACAGCCTCCACCGAAGCTGAAGCCTCTTTGTTAATAACTGAATTAATTTGTGAAATTGCCGGCTGATTTTCCCGTCCAAGGTAAACTCCGGAGGCAAAGGAAATCCCTAATGCCCCGATTACAACTAAAGCAACAACAATTTTTTGCCAGTTTCGCATGGGCTCCATTATCTCAAAGCTAGTCGCCAGGAGCAAGCTTTACGAACACTTGAAAGCCACATAAAAAAACCGCCACGACTTCAGTCGCAACGGTTTGGCTTTAACAAGAACTATAACTATTCTGAGGACGGCAGACCTTGAGCCTTGCGAATTTTTAGATCAAGTCGATTCAAGGCACTTAAAATCGCCCTAATCGAAGCGTTTTCGCTGTTGGTATCCGTACCTGCTCCCCAGCAACGCCAACCTTTGGAATTTTCAATCTGAACATAGGCAATGGCCTCGGCACTCTCGCCGACACCCAGAGAATGTTCGTGGTAAGAGACAACAGTAAAATAATCCGCCAGGGCTTGAGTTAGCAGAGCTTGAACAAAGGCCGAGATGGGACCGTTGCCAGCACCGGTAACCCACTCCACTTTGTAGTCGTGAAGAATTTCGGCGTTGCAGACGCATTCGCCGTCACCTGTCGATTTAAACTTAACGAGCGACCAGGGATAATCGAGTGCAATGTATTCCTTATAAAACATCTCTCTCAATTCGGTCGGCGTCACTTCGCGCCCCAGAGAATCTACTTGGTCATTTGCGATGGGTCCAAACTCCCTCTGCATTTCCTTCGGCAAAAGTATGCCGAATTCTTTTTCCAAGAGGTAGGCAACCCCGCCTTTGCCGGATTGACTATTAACCCGAATGACTTCCCGATATTGCCGACCGATATCTTGCGGATCAATCGGTAAATACGGAACATCCCAAACTATTCGACCATCCGCTTCGCGCTCCGCCAGGGCCTTTTTGATGGCGTCCTGATGAGAGCCACTGAAAGCCGTAAGTACCAGCTCACCCGAAAATGGCTGACGAGGCGGGACAAGCATGCCCGTACACTGTTCGCAAACCTGGCGAATCGCGCCAAGTTCACTGAAGTCCAAACCAGGGTCGATGCCGTGCATCAAGAGGTTTAAGGCCAAGACCACAATGTCCAAATTGCCCGTCCGCTCGCCATTTCCGAAAAGCGTACCCTCGACTCTGTCGGCGCCTGCCAACAATCCCAACTCGGTAGCGGCAATACCCGTACCCCGATCATTATGTGTGTGCAAACTGATAATCAAAGACTCGCGCCATTTAATATTTGTGCACATCCACTCAATCTGGTCGGCGTAAACATTCGGCATCGCAACCTCGACGGTCGACGGTAGGTTTAGAATCATCTTCCGCTCCGGTGTCGGCTGCCAAACATCCATGACCGCCTCAGCAATTTCTTTTGAGAATTCAACTTCAGTGGCTGAAAAACTTTCAGGAGAATACTGGAGCGTCACCTGGGTCCCAACAAGCAACCCCAACCGATTTTTTATCAGTTCTGCGCCATAGACAGCAAGCGCCTTGATTTCGGCCTTGGACTTGCAGAAAACAACCCGGCGCTGCGCCGGAGAAGTTGAGTTATACAGATGAATGATAACCCGCTTGGCCCCAACGAGCGCTTTGAAAGTGGCGTCAATCAAATCTTCGCGGGCCTGAACCAACACCTGAATGGTCACATCATCGGGGATATGTCCGCCTTCGATTAGAAGCCGCGTGAAGCGATACTCGGTGTTCGAAGCAGATGGAAAACCGATTTCAATTTCTTTGAAACCAAGCCTAACGAGTAACTGAAACATCGCCAGTTTCTGGGCGACATTCATCGGCACCGGAAGAGCTTGATTGCCATCGCGCAGATCTACACTCGCCCAGATTGGCGCCCGTGTCAAAACTCGGGACGGCCACTTGCGGTCAGGTAAGACAATAACAGGAAAAGACGCGTACTTGCCAGGTTTAATTTTCATAACAAGGAGTGGTTTCGGATACAATTATGTTGTTTTTCAAGGAACAGCCCCCCACTTTTTATCGAGACTCTAGTCTAGACAAAAATCAGCGTCTTCGGGTGAAGAGCTGACTTGTGTTCACAATCTACCTTAATTCTCCTTGTCTACATTAACTAGATTTTGAATACGAGCAAACTCTCCACCGTAGGGAGGAGCAAGAGACCCGAGAGCAAACTCTTGTGACTCGTATTATTCATAGCGACCATATTACTTCGACACTGAAACAATGTCAAGAAATCTGCAGCCAACTTCAATCGGACATAGCCTAACCTTAACGGGATGATATAATATTCCCATGATTAATATCTACACCTACAAAAAACTCAAATGGATTGACTTGGAGTCTCCGACCAAGGATGAAATTCGTTCGATTATGGAAGAGTACCGGATTCACCCCCTAATCGCCGATGAATTGATCAATCCCAGCCTCAAGCAAAAGGTTGATCTCTATAAGGATTTCATTTATCTAATTCTCCACTTCCCCGCCCTGAAGCACAGTCACCAGAAAACTGCCGGCGCCAACCAGGAAATTGATTTCGTCATCGGCAAAGATGTCATTATCACCTCGCACTACGACACAGTCGACCCTCTCCATGAATTTGCAAAAATTTTCGAGGTCAACAGCATTCTCGACAAAAGTCATATTGGCGACCATGCCGGCTTCATTTTCTATCACATGATGAAAAGCATCTATCGCGCCAGCACCAATGAGTTGGAGGCGATTGAAGACTCGCTCAAAGAAATCGAGACCCAGATTTTTGCCGGCGAAGAGCGCGCCATGGTTTTCGCTCTTTCCAAAATCAGCCGAAATTTGCTGAATTTCAAAACCACGATTTCACTCCATAACGACATTCTTCAATCCTTCGAAGCAGCCGGTAAAATATTTTTCGCTGGCGAATTTGAGCACTATCTTCAAGCAATCAGCAGTGAATATTTCAAAGTCGACAAGATTATCAAAAGCCACATCGAGGCTTTGGCCGAATTGCGCGAGACGAACAATTCCCTTCTTTCTACAAAGCAAAATGAAATTATGACAACCCTCACGGTCATGGCCTTCATCATCTTGCCTTTATCGTTCATTTCTTCGCTCTACAGCATGAACACCTCCTTTTGGCCCTTCGTTGGCGTGAAAAATGACTTCTGGATTATCTCCGGCACGATGGCAATAATCGGCATAATTATTTTCCTGGCCTTCAAGCGGAAACGCTGGCTGTAGGCGCGAGGCGCGCCAGAATTAGGAATTGGAAATTATGAATTCAAATTCCTCACTTAATTCATAACCCATAATTCATGATTCAACTCTACAACACTCTGACCAAGCAAAAGGAAAATTTCGCCCCGATAAAAGCAGGTGAAGTTTCGATGTATCACTGCGGACCGACGGTCTACAACTATGCGCACCTGGGCAACTTACGCGCTTATGTTTTTGCCGATTTGCTGAGGCGAGTTTTCGAATATGAAAATTTCAAGGTTAAACAAGTCGTGAACATCACCGATGTCGGCCAGCTTGTAAGTGACGCCGACTCCGGCGAGGATAAGATGACTAAAGCCCTGAAACGCGAAGGCAAGCCTCTGACCTTGGAGGCTATGGCTGAATTGGCCAATTTTTACACCCAAGCCTTCGTCTCTGACCTCAGAGCTTTGAACATTCTCACTCCCGACTATCTGCCAAAAGCCAGCGAGCACATTAATGACGATATTGAGGTCATCAAAAAATTGGAGACTAAGGGCTTCACTTATAAAACCTCCGATGGAATTTATTTTGCTGTCGGCAAACTGCCAACTTACGGAAAGCTGGGTGGCTTAAATCAGGAAAATAAGCAGGCGCGAATTTCCGCCAATCTGGAAAAGCAGGACCAACGCGACTTCACCCTCTGGAAATTCGATGGCCAAATCGGGTGGGAAAGTCCTTGGGGCAAAGGCTTCCCCGGTTGGCACATCGAGTGCTCCGCCATGTCGGAAAAATATTTGGGGCAACCTTTTGACATTCACACCGGCGGCATCGACCACATTCCGGTTCACCACAATAACGAAATTGCTCAAAGCGAAGCGGCTAATGACAAACCACTCGCTAACTTTTGGTTGCACAGCGCTTTTCTCACCTTGGCTGCCGGCGAAAAGATGGCCAAGTCAGAAGATAATTTTTTAACTATCGATTCGCTCCTCAAGCTCAGGACCAGTCCCCTCGCCTACCGCTATCTGCTGCTTACCACTCACTATCGAAGTCCGCTAAATTTTTCTGTGCCGGTCGTAACAGCCTCCGAAGTTGCTCTCGGCCGTTTACGAAATTTTGTCTCCGGGATCAAATCTGCCGGAAAAATTGAACCGAATTACCAAAAACAATTCAACGAATTTATTTCTGACGATTTAGACCTGCCAAAAGCTCTGGCCCTGGCTTGGGAATTAGTTAAAGATGACAAAATTTCTGCACCGGATAAAAAGGCCACCTTGCTTGATTTTGATCGAGTTTTTGGGCTCACTTTAGATAGAGTTGAAACTTTTGAGATCCCGACAGCTATAGCGGAGCTTGTCACAGAGAGACAAGCCGCGCGGGAGAAATCCGACTGGAGTTTGGCGGATCAATTGCGCAAGCAAATCGAGGATCAAGGTTTCGAAGTTTTGGACTCCAAATCCGGCCAGGAAATTAAAAAGGCCAATCGCTAGATCGGCCCTTAACTTACTCGCTTCTAGAGAACCTCCAAAGGATCAGGCTTTCTTGGCAGCTTGTGACCGGCGTGACGAACCTTGCGAAGTTCCAGACTCAACGCCTGCCAATCGGCCTGTTCTCGTAAGGCCTCGCTCGAGACCGCAAAACCACGTTTAGGTTTGGCTGTCCTACCAGTTAACCGCCTTTTGGGTTGTGAGCTCATTTTGGTCTCTCTTTCGTGGACTGTTCTTCGCAAATAGTAGCACCCAGACCGCAGAGGTCAAGACAAAAAGCAATACACAGTTTGACCACAGTTTGTGCGATTTTTTGGATTGCGCAGTTTAAGGAACGCCCGTAGAATTAATCCAATGCACGAGAATAATAAAAAATCTTTGCGAGTACCGCCACACAACCTCGAATCCGAGCAGGCGCTTTTGGGATCAGTAATGCTACGCCCGGATGCTCTAAACGAAGTTCTGGATCTCGTAAACGCCGAATCTTTTTACACCGAAAGACATCGTCTGATCTATGAGACCATGATCGAGCTCTGGGGCAAAGGCCAAGCCATCGACAGCCTAACTCTTTCCGCTCGTCTCAATGACAAGGGAGCTTTGGAGCAAGTCGGCGGTATGAGTTATCTTTCGGAACTCACCAACGCCGTCCCCTCATCCGTCAATGTCGAGCACTACGCCAAAATTGTTCAGAAAAAATATATGATGCGCCGGCTTATTCACGCCTCCGAGCAAATCGGCGCTTTAGGCTACAACGAGGAAAATGAGCTCGAAGAGATTATGGACGAAGCGGAAAAACATGTCTATGACATTTCCAACAACTCAAGCGTCCACAAATATATCACCATGGGGGATGCTCTCGATGAAGCTTGGGAGCGCCTCGACAAGCTTCATAAGTCCGGCAACGAACTGCGTGGCGTGCCAACCGGTTTTCCGGGTCTAGATGACAAATTAGCTGGCCTCCAAAAATCCGACCTGATTATTTTGGCCGCTCGACCGTCGATGGGTAAAACTTCGCTCGCTCTTGATATTGCCCGCCAGGCCGCCATCACCCACAAAATTCCTGTGGCCATCTTTTCTTTGGAAATGAGCTCTCAGCAACTGGTCGACCGTATGCTCGCCGCCGAGTCCCGAGTCGACGCTTGGAAACTTCGCACCGGTAAGCTCTCCATGGAGCAAGACTTCGGCAAGATTCGAGATTCGCTCGCCAGCCTTTCCAAGGCCCCGATTTACATCGATGACCAGGCCGGCAACAACATTTTGAAAATGCGCGCCATTGCGAGAAGACTTAAAAGCGAAAAGGGTCTCGGTCTCATTGTGGTCGACTACTTACAACTCATGGTCCCGACCAACTCCCACAAGACCGACAACTTGGTCCAGCAAGTCACGGAAATCTCCCGTTCCCTTAAAAATTTGGCCCGCGAACTTGATGTGCCGGTCCTAGCGCTTTCCCAGTTATCCCGTGCCGTCGAAGCTCGTGGCGGTAAACCTCGCCTCTCCGACCTCCGCGATTCCGGCTCCATCGAGCAGGACGCCGATGTGGTTCTCTTCATTCATCGTGAACGCGAGGAAGACACTAGTAAGGGTAGCAAATCAAATGTGGCAGAAATTATGATCGAAAAACACCGCAACGGGCCAACCGGCACAGTTCAACTTTACTTTGATGACCGCAAGTCCACCTTCCTAAGCGTCGAAAAATCTGACTTCGGCGATTTTGACACTGCCGGCGGAGAGGGTGCCTCAATTATATGAACGCCATCGACAAATTAGTTGAAAAGTTTCGAAACTTTCCGGGAATTGGGCCCCGCCAGGCGCGTCGTTTCGCCTACTTCCTTTTAAGCCAACCGCCCACCGCCCTAAAAGAGCTCGCTTCACTAATCGCCGAACTAAGAGGCAACATTATCGCCTGTCAAAAATGTCAGCGTTATTTTGAAAAGGAGCGCGCAGGCAATCCAATCTGTAATATCTGCCGAGACAAAAATCGCGAAGCCGAAACTTTAATGATAGTCGCCCGAGATATTGATTTGGAAAGCATCGAGAAAGCCAACAGCTACCACGGCAACTATTTTATTCTTGGCGGCAACCTGCCGATTCTCGAACCGGAGCCCGAAAAGAAAATTCGTTTACAACTTTTGCTTAATCGAGTCGGATCCGAGCCGGCAATCAAGGAAATCATCTTGGCCATGAATTTAAACCCCGACGGCGAACACACCGGTGATTTTGTTGAGGCTGAATTGAGGAGAAACTTTGCCGACCGCGACATTAAAATTAGCCACCTAGGCCGTGGCCTCTCGACCGGTGCGGAACTCGAATACGCCGACCGAGAGACAATCAAGAGCGCCCTCAAAAATCGCTTCTAGCTTTCGGTAGACAAGTCGATTGATTTTTCCAAGCGGGGTGATACTATTTTAGTAGAAATCTCAACAAAAGGATGTTATGCAAGCCCTGCTTAGCCTGCCCATCCTTTTAATCATTGGCTGGGCACTTTCGATTCACGATCCGAACAAGCCTGTAGTAGGCAAACTTCAGGAACTGCTTTGGATTGCCGCCTCATGCGCCTTCGGTTTTGGCTTCGCCGCCATAATCTGCCACTAGCCAGTACAAAGTGGCCAAGAGAAAAACCTCCGTCCCAACTGTACCGCAAACCCTACCGGGCTTGCGGTTTTAGCTTAATAAAAAAACCGACCCTAGTGGATCGGTTTTTTTACTTGAGCGCCGTAATCTTAACTTGGAAGAAATCTTGTCGGTGTCCGGCCTTTTTGTAGTATCGGCTCTTTTGCTTGTAGTGGATGACAGTCACCTTTGGCAATCGGCCAATCTTTTCAATTTCGGCCTCAACTTTGGCACCGGAAATGTAAGGGGTGCCGATAGTGGTATCTTGGCCATTATCAACCAAAAGCACCTTATCAAAGGAAACTTTGCCACCAACCTGGTGCTCGCCCTGAAGTTTCTCGATTCGCACTGATTCACCCACGGAAACCTTGTACTGTTTTCCGCCAGTAGCAATAACCGCAAATTCTTCAGTCTTATTTGGTTTTGCGCCTTTCTTGATTGGCATAATGGGACTATTTTACACAAAGCCAATTAAAAAGCAAGTGCACGAATAGCGAGACCACGAATACGCACACACGAATATAAAGATATGGAAAACCCCTAAGGTTGCGACGAACTCGCAAGATTACCCCTCCAGTTCATCACTCTCCGGCTTAGCTAGGAGCGCCGGCTCAATTTTGGCCGAAACGCCGGTAATTTTTAGGATGTCTTTATCAATTTTTTTAAATTCCTTACCGGAAATATTGTACTGATTTACCGCCGTGGAGAGAGCGTTGCCAAGCTTATTGTGGTACTCATCATAGCTCTTTAAATGCTTCATTAGGCCATCAACATTCTTCACAATCTCTTTGGCCTGCTCCTCGATTTGCATCGCTTTTAGGCCCTGTAAAACGGTCTGCAGATAGGCCAAAAACGAGGTCGGCGAAACAATTATCACTTTGTACTTCCCCGCCGCCCGTTGAATTAGGTTTTCCGTATCGTCGGCTAAAGCGCCGATTTTATTGATTAACAGATCATAGTAAATCGCCTCGTGCGGAATAAACATAAAAGCAAAGTCCATCGTCCCCTCGCCCGGCCTGATATATTTCGAAGTCTCAACAATTCGATTTTTTAAATCATTGACGAAAATTTTTTCCAGTTTTTCCTTTTCCGCCGGATTTCTCTCTTCAACTAAACGGTTGTAGTTTTCCAAGGAAAACTTTGAGTCAACCGGAATAATTTTATCCTTTACCCGCACAATCGCATCGACAATCTCGCCATTTTTAAAAGCATACTGCATTTGATAATTCCCCGGAGGCAAAACATTTTTCAAAAGGGTTTCTAGATAGTACTCCCCCAAAATCCCCCGCTGTTTTGGATTTTTCAAAATATCTTGAAGCGACTGCAGTTGGTCAGCAAAAGTCACCATGTTTTTGCCGGTCTCCTCAACTCTCGCCACCTTGTCGGCGATGTTGGAAAGCTCCTTTAAAAATTGCCCTGTCACATTTCGGCTTTCACTTAATTGCATCTTTACAGAATCATTCATTTGCCTGGTCCCCTCGCCAATCTTGGCATCGACGGTGCGAGACAATTCGTTGACCTGCTGAAGCAAAAGCTTCATACCATTAGTTTCCGCCTCCTCATTCGCACCCGCTCGGCTATTAAATTTCATAATTAAAAAAATAACCGCGCCAATTAGGATCGCGACCAAAACCGTAAGAATAATCAAAAGTGTGTCTGACATAAAAACATTATACTCCAGAAGACTGGAAAGTATAAGGTATCGGGTATATAGTATATGGTATTAAGACCAAATTTTTACTCACCTTACCATGTCTCTACAAAACGATATTCGAAGCCAAGTCAAAGACGCTATGCTCAAACGCGAGGCGGTGCGTTTAGGAGTCTTGCGTGGCCTCCTGGCCGCTTTCACCAACGAATTGGTCGCCAAAGGCAAAAAGCCGGACCAAGAGTTAGCCGATGAAGATGTCCTCACGGTAATCAAACGCTCGGTCAAGCAACGAAAGGATTCAATCGAGCAATTCAAAGCCGGCAACCGTGACGATTTGGCTGAAAGTGAAGCTGCCGAATTGAAAATTCTAGAAACCTTTCTCCCTCAAATGATGAGCGAAGCCGACATCACAAAAGTCGCCGAGGCCAAAAAAAAGGAACTAGGAGTGACCGATAATAGCAAACTCGGTGTCTTAGTCGGAGCCGTGATGAAAGAGCTTAAAGGCCAAGCTGACGGCGCCACCGTTAAAAAAGTAGTGGAATCCTTGTTTTAAATCATGAGCCCACAAAGCAAAACCCGCGCTCTGATTATTTTATTCCGAACGATTTTACTAATCGCCATTATTACGGTGATTGTTTTTGCCGGGCGCAATAGCTCAAAAATCCTAGCCCGAAACGGTAGCTTGATCGGCCCCCAAACTGCCGGGCTTTTTGGCGGTTTTAAGTACAAAGCTTACGGTAATAGCGCCCTAAGTTATCAGCTGAGTTGCGAGGAATTTGCGGCCGCCGACATGCCTGTCGGAGATACCGTTATTAGCAAGAGTGTTCCCAAAAATCAGATTTTTGCTGACTCCCAAGAGTTGGCCGATGAGATGGCCCTCGCTTTTCTTAAAAGCCAGGTCACTGACGAGCTAACCTGCTACAATTCGGACCAAGAATACATCGCCACCTGTGAACCTCCAACAGTTGGGGAATATACTGTCGTGGTTCCAGCATACAGCTTCAGCGGTAAACTTTATGACGCAGGTTATGCCACCTTACTGAACCCTGCAGGCACCATGGTTAATAGCATTTGTGTAAGCCCAAACTGTCGAGCTAGGGCTGCCGCCAAAATTGCCGCCTTAAAAGAGCTGAAGTGCGAACTGCCCGACACATCAGGCTATGTGCCCGCAGCCGATGGATCCATATAAGAAAACCGGGCTTTTCTTCTACTATTGACTTCTCCATATAAAGTATGGTAGTATGGCGGTAGATTGGAGAATAATTTATGAAGACTGTTTCCGCTTCGAGGTGCCACGCGCTCCTCAACTTCGCTCGAACGATTGCTGACCGGCCCGAGTTGGCAGAAGTAATCGGCAATCGACCGGTATCGCCTTTAAGCAAGGCTCAACAGGATCGCCTGAAACGGACCGAAAGCCCTTCTTTGAAAAGGCTCGCCCAAAGGGCCGCGTTAAGTCAGGACGCTGTGGCCGGACAAGGCCGACTCCCCTTGCCATAAGGCTCGATCCTAAAACGGCGAACCCCTCGCCGTTTTTATATTTTCGTGTAGAATTAAAGCTGGATAGTCTTGTACCAACCTCAACCAAAGGCAGTTATGGCAGTGATGATGTTCCGAGTCTCAGGCAGTTCTGGTATCGGCAGTGGTAGTCGCGGTCTCATTCCTTCAGGATTGCGTTCGGGTTCCTTGTTTGGTGGTAGCATAGGCAGCCACGGCAAAACCCCCACAGCGTCCGAAGAAGCCCCGCCGCGAAAATCCTTCAAGCCCAACCGGCACACCGAACGAGTGAAGCCCGAAACCAGAAAATGCCCGCCCCCTTGGCACCATTGAACATCAGCAACTTTCACTATTAAGGCGCGGACTCTGTCCGCGCCTTTTCTTTTTGATAAATTTAAAGGCGCGCGGTGAATTTTAATCACCCGCGCGCCACTCTTCAAAATTCCAAAACCTCTTCGGGAGGAATGTCGATTTTATCTTGAAGGCAACAGCCGACATTTTGCCAAACCCCTTTGGTATACCGGACTCGAACCGGAGTCATCGGCACCGTGTCGTAATCGTCCACAATCCAATAGGCCCAGGTGCCTTCTTGTTGCCAATCGGCAATCATGGTCCTAGTTCGGTCCACAATCATTCCGGTCATATTATTCATCATAAATTCCCTTTCTCGTTTCTGTCTTAAGACTACACATTTATGACAAGCTGTCAAACCCGCACAAACAAAAACCCCGCGAATCGCTTCGCGGGGTTTTTGTTTTTAGCTTTAGCGACACCAGTCTGCGCTCTTTAGTTATTAGTTTTTAAATTAATTTTATAATGTAAGAGCGCAGGCTGGTGTGGCCCGAATTCAATGTTCATCTGTTAGAGTATAGCATACGCCACCTTTTTTGTCAAGTATTTTCATTCTTTCTTCCTCCTGACCTTACTTTTTGACTTATTAGAGCCACTTTTGACTTTGATCGCCTCAATTTCATCTCTCATTAAAGCGGCTGTCTCAAAGTCCAGCACCTTTACGGCTTCATTCATCTGCTTTTCTTTTTCTTTAATTAGTTTGCGGATATTCTTGCCGAACAATTGGGTATCAATTTCAACGAGCGAGGCCACAGCTTTGTCATGCTCACTTCTCATCTCCTCGGTGATATCGTGAATCTTTTTAATAATCGTCTGCGGAGTTATACCGTGCTTTGTATTGTAAGCAACCTGGATCTCTCGTCGGCGATTAGTCTCGTCGAGCGCCCGCTTGATTGAACCGGTCACCACATCAGCATAAAGAATCACCCGCCCGTGCACATTTCGCGCCGCTCGGCCGATAGTTTGAATGAGTGAAGTATCCGAACGCAAAAAGCCTTCCTTGTCGGCATCAAGAATTCCAATAAGCTCGACTTCCGGCAAGTCCAAACCTTCACGCAAAAGGTTCACGCCGACAATACAATCGAATTTGCCGCGTCGGAATTCAGTTAGAATATCGATTCGATCAATCGTCTTGATATCACTGTGTAAGTATTCAGCTTTGATGCCACGTTCTTTGAGAAATTCACTTAAATCCTCGGCCATCTTCTTGGTCAAAGTCGTGGCAATTACCCGACCGCCGTGTTTAATGGTTTTCTCGGCTTCTTCAATAAAATCCTTCACCTGACCCAAATATTCTTTACTCGAAACAACCGGCTTAATATCCACAACCGGGTCAATAAGTCCGGTCGGACGAATCACCTGTTCAACAATCTGTTGACTCTTTTCCCTTTCGAAATTGCTCGGCGTGGCCGAAGTATAAATTACCTGGCCGACTCGTTTTTCAAATTCATCAAACTTCAAAGGCCGGTTATCCTTCGCTGACGGCAAGCGAAAACCGAAATCAACCAAGGTTTTTTTCCGCGAGGCGTCGCCGGCATACATACCATTAAGTTGTGGCACGGTCACGTGCGATTCGTCGATGATAGTGAGAAAATCCGGTGAGCCGTCAGCCTTGTGCGGGAAATATGAAAGTAAGGTATCAGGCGCTTCGCCAGGCTTTTTACCGGAAAAATGGCGCGAGTAATTTTCGATACCATTGCAATAGCCAACTTCTCGAATAAGCGCTAGGTCATAATTGGTCCGACGCTTCAGACGCTCTACTTCGAGCACCTTGCCTTCCTTCTTCAAAACCTTCAACTGCTCTTCAAGCTCGAGTTTAATGTCGGCAATCGCGCGAGCCCGCTCTGCCTCCGGTGTCACGAAATGTTTGGCCGGAAAGATAAAAATCGAATCCAGCCCACCGATTTCGGAACGCGAAATCGCATCGATCTGCCGAATTTTCTCAATTATCTCCTCGCTAAATTCAAATCGGTAAATTACCTTCTCGTTGACAGGCATCACTTCGACCGTATTCCCCACTGCCCGAAATTTACCCGGCTCAAGATCGGCATTGGTGCGCTCGAAATAAATCCCAATCAATTTTCTAATCATTTCGGCACGAGAAATCTTGTCACCAATTTTTAACTTTAAATTCACTTTTTCGTATTCTTCCGGACTGCCCAAGCCATAAATACAGGAGACCGAGGCTACAATAATCACATCCTTGCGGGTGAGTAAGGCTTGAGTCGAAGCGTGACGCAGGCGCTCAATCTCCTCGTTAATCATCGCCTCCTTCTCAATATAAGTGTCGGAAACCGGCATATAGGCTTCCGGTTGATAGTAGTCGTAATAAGAGACAAAATAGTGAACGGCGTTCTCTGGAAAGAATTCCCGATACTCCTGGGCCAGTTGGGCCGCGAGAGTTTTGTTGTGAGCAATTACCAAAGTCGGCTTTTGGATTTGCTCAATCACATTAGCAACGGTAAAAGTCTTGCCCGAACCGGTCACGCCCAAAAGAGTCTGTTTGGTAAGGCCCTTTCTAACCCCTGAAACCAGGGCCTTGATTGCCGTAGGTTGGTCTCCTGCTGGTTCATAACCAGTTCTTAGCTTAAATTCCATCGCAACACTATACAACAAAATCCTTAACTTTAATACCTTTGTTTGTTGTAGGTTGTGGGCTATTAGTTGTCAGTTCCCAACTCTCGTTTTATTCGCATGCCCTATTTGTAAGGGTTCCCAACAAAAAAGCCCCGGCATTATGCCGAGGCATTTGCAAACCCACCCAAAGATTGCTCAAGAATTATCCCGGAGCATAACCCGCAAATGGAGACTGATTCTCCAGGCCTAGGCAATCTCGCTTCCGCTGTCTGGCCTGACATTCGGCTGTGGCCCGACTAACGAGCCAATCGTTCCTGCGCGCCAGCCGAATTTCCTCGCGCTTCGTCATGGTAATCCAGCTGTTATAGCCGTCTCGGTTCCAGAAGACAACTTTTTGAGTTGCTGGGACATTCGCGTCACCAACAACCCGATAACCCTCCTGACCGTGTCTGGGCATAGCGATTTTCCCGCAGGCCGGAGTTGTGTAAACTTCATCTCGCTTGAATTTGAATTGCGACAGTTCAGCGTAAACCGGTTCGTGCGAGGTCTTCATAACCATCTCGGGTGTCATTTTATACCTTTCTCTTTGTTGTGCTTTATTGAGTTTTACCGAAGGAACAATCCGCCTAGCATAAGCCAAACGAAGAGCCCTCAAGCTTTTGACTTGAGGGCTCGTTTTTAATGTTGAGATAAATTTTCTTAACACCAAGAACCAACCCTCAAATCTTCTGTGAGGACAGGCAAATTCTTAATGGAAATGTAGGAATGAATTTTCATTGGTGTCGGTAAATCCTAGCAAAACCTGTGCATTTTGTCACCTCTTTTTAGCTTCTCCTGTGGATATCCGGCATTCTCTACACAGTTTCTCTACATAGGGCAGTCCTATGTCATAGGACTGCCCTATGTAGAATCACTTGCAAAATAGTCAGGAACGAGTAGGATGATTTGAGGAAAACTTGTTTAAAAGAAAGGACTATATGGCGACCAACCTAAAATCACTTAGGAAGGATCAATTAATGGTTCTCCTGGTCGAAGCAGTAGTGGAGAAAAGAACCGATGACATCACGGCATTCAGCAATGAACTGCTTGATCGGATACCTCCGGAGGCTGAGCCCGGATTGGTGCTTGATGTCGAACTCCAGGAGCTTGGCGCGGCAGATACTCTGGAGCTTCAAGCACCTGAACCGCCGGTAGAGCATCCGATATGCCCGACCTGCAAGACTGTGAGGACTTGGGTCCGAGACCACTTCACCTGCACATATTGCAATCAACAACTGTGTCCCGACGGCGGAAGCAACCCGATACCCGGCAAATTTGTTGAAGCGGACGGAGGCGGAGTAGCGTTTCAACACGGTGTTGTGCCGGACGGTGGTGATCAAAGGAGAATTACCGGTGGCAATCCTCCGGAATGCCCGAAATGTGGTGGCGGAATGATGCCGGATGAATCAGTTTACCGATGCATTACTTGCGGTCACGCGGTTGGCAATCCGCCAACGTGTTCAGATTGCGGCACATTGACCACACCTGACGGTGCAGTTTACAAATGTTTAAACTGCGGACATGTCATGGGCGACCACTAGCCTGCCGGAAAAATCAAAGCGAGACCTGAGTCTCGCTTTTTTACTTGTAGGTTTTTAGAAAGCTATTCTTAAATTCTTCGAAATTACCGTCGAGAATTGACTGACGGATTTTATCTACCAAATTAACCAAAAAATACAGGTTATGAATTGAAGCCAGTGGATGAAAAGTTAATTCGTGGGCACGGTGAAGAAAGGAGAGATACGCGACTGAATAATTTTTACAGGTATAACAGCCACAGCCTTTTTCAATCGGGCCCAGATCTTCCCGATACTGATTATTTTCAATGTGAATTCTCCCCTCTTTGGTATAAAGCGTGCCATTTCTTGCAGTGCGAGTTGGAGCCACGCAGTCAAAAGTGTCACAACCATTTTCAATCGCCAAAAACATATCTTCCGGTTCGCCGATACCCAAAAGGTGTCGCGGTTTTTCTTCAGGCAAAATTTTGTTGACCAAACCAACTGAAAGACCGATATCGGTCTTATCAAATGAGCCACCGATGCCGAAACCGTCAAAATCCATCTTCCCTATTACTTCGGCGCTTTCTTTTCTTAAATCTTGAAATCTACCACCTTGCACGATACCAAATAGGGCTTGTTTTCTGTTTCCCTCTCCAACTTTCAACTTTTCACTTTCAGCTTGCAACTCGCGATGCCTTTCCAGGCTTCGCGCTGCCCATCTATGCGTTCGTTCCATCGCCTCCTTTTGATATTTTTTGTCGGCTGTCGGCGAGGTGCATTCGTCAAAGGCAAAAATAATATCGGCGCCAAGATTGCGTTGGATCTCCATCGATTTTTCCGGCGTAAAAAAATGCTTACTGCCATCGCGGTAGGATTTAAACTCCACACCGTCCTCGGTAATTTTTGCGAGTGGCTCCTGGTCGGTACTACGAGCAAAATTTTTGGTCGAATCGGCCGCTTCAGTCTCGCCTTTTGAAAGTTTGGTGATTGTCGTACCGAAAGCCACACCAAGCGAAAAAGCCTGGAATCCGCCGGAGTCGGTGAAGGTTGGGCCTTGCCAATTCATCATTTTAGGAAAACCCCCGGCCTTTTTCACCAACTCATCGCCCGGTTCCAAATATAAGTGGTAGGTATTCGCCAAAACCGCTTGCGCGCCCAAACCTTTGACCTGCTCAACCGTCAGTGATTTCACATTGGCTTTAGTGGCAACCACAATAAAAGCCGGCGTTTTGATTTCGCCGTGGGGAGTTTGGATTACACCCGCTCGTCCCAAACCATTCGCAAGTTTTTTCTCAATTTTAAAACCAAATTCCTTAGTCATGTCAATCAAAATTAACAGAGAAATTCAAGATAAGCAAACGGCCCGCCGAATTTTGCGGAGCAAAAATTCGGCGGGCCCAATCTGCTTTCATCAAATTAGATTACTTTACATCGAGCATTTCAACCTCGAAGACCAGAGTGGAATTGGCCGGAATTGGGCCAACTTGCTGGCTACCATAAGCCTCACTCGGTGGCACGGTAATCACCCGCTTACCGCCAACTTTCATTCCAGCTAGACCCTTATCAAAACCCGGAATAACTTGTCCGGAGCCCAGTACGAAGCCGAAAGGCGCTTTTCCAAGATTCGTGTCAAAAACTTGGCCATCGGTAAATTTGCCGGTGTAGTTTACACTCACCGTCTTGCCGGCCACAGCTTCTACACCTGTGCCGATTAGCACATCGTCGACGACGATCGCCTCCGAGCCGGAGTCCTGAACGACCGGCGCGGCCGTTTGTGCTTTGTTGGTGAAATTGATTCCTGAGCCAATAGGATTTTCGAATAAAACCAGTGCGAGGAGGATTACGATTGCAACAGCGACTGCAATCGCCTCTTTAGTCGAAAGTGATTTCATAATAATTTAAACTAAATTAAAACCGCGTTAATAGTTCCTCTATTATAGTACGAAAGCCAAGCTCAACAAAGCACTCTTCCACAGATTAATAGCTTGCCCCGACTCTTGCCCTAGCGTACAATTGCCCTAATTAAACTTAAAAAATATGCAAGACGATAAAGAGCGCAAGAATATTAATATCCCGGACTTCCAATTAAACCGAATCCCTCACACAATCGATGACATTGTGGCCAGTCTCGGCCCCAAAGAACAGCACCGCCTATCAGTAATCCTACAGGAATTTGTCGATGGATTTTCTTTTATTCGTAAATACCCCAAGTCGGTCACCTTCTTCGGTTCAGCCCGCTTCCCGGAAGGCAATGTCCACTACGAAAAAGCTAAAAAGGTTGCTTCGGAAATTGTTAAGAAACTCGACTATGCCATTATCACCGGCGGCGGTCCGGGAATCATGGAGGGCGCCAATCGTGGCGCCAAAGACGCCAACGGCAAATCGGTGGGGCTTTTGATCCAACTACCCGAGGAGCAGGTTGCTAATCCTTATGTCAATGAATCCTTATCTTTTTATTATTTTTTCGTCCGAAAAGTCGTCCTGTCATTTTCCGCCGAAGCTTTTTTATTTTTCCCAGGCGGATTCGGAACCTTTGACGAATTGTTTGAAATTTTAACCTTAATTCAAACACATAAAATCCCTTGGGCGCCGGTTATTCTCGTAGGCCAAGACTACTGGGCACCTATCGATAAAATGATCAAATC
This sequence comes from Candidatus Paceibacterota bacterium, assembly GCA_041666545.1. Classification (NCBI taxonomy): domain Bacteria; kingdom Bacillati; phylum Minisyncoccota; species Minisyncoccota bacterium. Next base: position 174,080 of record JBAYGS010000001.1, read on the forward strand.
AGTCATGCTACATGAACATAAAACTATCGACGAACCGGATACCAGACTTTACACGATTACCGACAGTGTGGATGAAATTTTGGAAATTATAAAGAGAGCTCCGTTAAGCCGAGTCTAGAACGCGGAAAACAAAACAGCCCCGCCTTGTCGCAAGGCGGGGCTGTTTTTCTTTAACGCCCAATAATTTTCTTAACCGTATAAATCCCCGGACCAACCGTGGCAATCGATAAAGCGCAGAGCAGAAGCACAAAGTCATACTCCCAACCGCCGACAAAGCCCTTGCCAAGCTTAAAGAGTATAATGGCAAAAAGCATATTGATGGCCAGAAGCACACCGGTCCAATAAGTCCAGACTCCCAGAAGCATCGTGATTCCTCCAACAAACTCGACCAGCGCCACTACATAAGCCCAAAAACCCGCGACACCAACCATCGATTCGAAAAAGCTAACAGTCCCGGACATGTCGGTAAGCTTGAGCCAACCATGAATTATGAAGACAACCGCCAAAGCCAACCGCACCAAGAATAAGCCGAGATCTTGATTTTTGTATTGATTTAATTTCCGCATTTAAAATTAAAATTAATGATAACCAACAAATTATACTAACTCCAACACTTTGCCACAACTGGCAAGCTGGAGCAGGCGGAGTTATAATTGAACCTCATTAATTTAAAACCATGGCAAAAATAAAAGAATTGAAGGCTCGTGAAATTATTGACTCTCGAGGTAATCCGACGGTCGAGGTCGACTTAACGCTATCTGACGGCTCTTTCGGCCGTTCGGCCGTTCCTTCCGGTGCTTCAACCGGCTCACATGAAGCCGTGGAGCTTCGAGATGGAGACACAACTCGCTTTGGCGGCAAGGGAGTCCTTAAAGCTGTGCAGAATGTGAACACGACAATTAAAGACCGCCTAGTCGGCAACGAGTTCAATCAGCGCGAACTCGACACCGAACTCATCGAACTTGATGGCACCGAGAACAAAGGCAAACTTGGTGCTAACGCCATTCTCGGCGTCTCGATGGCCTTTGCTCATGCCTCGGCCAAGTCGGAGAAGAAGCCGCTGTATCAATATTTCCGAGAAATCAGTGGTACGAAAAAACCGCTTCTTTTGCCTTCTCCGATGATGAATGTTTTAAATGGTGGCAAGCATGCCGAAAATTCTACCGACCTTCAGGAATTTATGATTATGCCTTTGGGCGCGCCGACTTTTTCCGAAGCAATCCGTTATGGCGCCGAAACTTTTCACGCTTTGAAGAAAATTTTGGCCAAGCGCGGCCTCAACACTTCTGTCGGCGATGAAGGCGGTTATGCTCCGTCTCTACCTTCCAACGAAGAGGCACTCAAGGTCATCATCGAAGCCATTGAAAAGGCCGGTTTCAAACCAGGCCAAGACATTTTTATCGCCATTGACGCCGCCGCCACTGAACTTTACAAAGATGGCAAATACGATTTGGCCACAGAAAAGAAAAATCTGACGAGCGCAGAAATGGTTGACCTTTATGAAAGCTGGATTGAGAAATATCCGATTGTCTCGATTGAGGACGGCTTGGCTGAAGATGACTGGGACGGTTTCAAACTCTTCACCGAAAAGCTTGGTTCAAAAGTTCAGATTGTGGGCGATGACCTCTTTGTCACCAATATCAAGAGACTCGAAAGAGGCATTAAGGAAAAGGCTGGCAATTCGATTTTAATTAAACTAAACCAGATTGGCACAGTCTCCGAAACTATTGATGCCATCAACATGGCCCACGAGGCTGGTTTTACTGCCGTCGTCTCCCACCGCTCGGGAGAAACTGAAGACACCACCATTGCTGATTTCGTGGTCGGTCTTGGTACCGGACAGATTAAGACCGGCTCAATGTCCCGCTCGGAAAGAATTGCCAAATATAATCAACTGATGCGAATTGAGGAGGAACTTGGCAAAGAAGCCAAATATGCCGGCAAGTCCGCTTTAAAAAAATAGAAGAAGAATGCCCCGCGATCGGAATCGCGGGGCGTTTTGTAAATTAAAACCCCCCTCAACTTCCGTCGAGGGGGGTGAATCGGCGTCGTCAGCTTTAGCGAGTGGTGGCTGAACAGCGTTCTTTGCGTTCGTCCCACCAGTTCATTATGCAGCTGGCTAAACCGCAGAAAATGGCGACCGAAATGACGGTACCGATAAAAATTGCCACATCCACAAGTACCCCCACCAGTAAACCTCCGACCACAGCAACAGCCGTACTGCGTTTGTCGAAACTGACATCCCAGCTAACCTTGCCACCACCGAGGTACTTGAAATTGCTGGTGGAGACCACAAGTGCTTCAGGAGCATAACTGCGACTAGCTTGCAGCATAACCGCCCCTTGGCAGTTCCTGTATACAGCCTCATACTCCGAGATATAGACCAGGTACTGCCCGTCAAGTTCCTTGAACTTTCCGAACTCGATCGTGTCTCTGCCAAAGCGGAACAGGCAACCGTTGGTAGAGGCTTTGTCCCATTCAGAATAATTCGTAAAGACCTTTGAATTTTCCGGAAGCCAGAAGTGGCCCTCAACTTTTCCTTTCTCCGCCAGGTGCTGACTTTTACTGATCAGCTTCCAGATGCAATAGGCCGGGCAAGCAATCGCAACGATCAAAGCAATAGTCAAACCGATATTTTTCAGAGTCTTCACTTGAGTTCCTTTCTTTTTTTGTTGTTTTTCCCCCAGATACCTTTGAAGTAGGACAGTTAGAATTAATGGACTAGCAATTAATCAACTGTCATATGAAATATCATCATTTGTCTTTTGAGGAGAGGTTTGCGATTGAGAAAATGTATCGCGCCGGTTCGGCTGTTCGTCAAATTGCCGAGTTTCTCGGTCGGAGCGCGAATACAATCAGCCGAGAAATACAGAAACACAGTGTTAATGGCATATATGATGCGACCAAAGCCAAACAGCGGGTTTCAATGAAAAGGTGACGAGCCAAGCGACAATGTTTGAAGGTGGCACTCTCAAGTTTCCTGTGTCTGTTTGTCGAAGAAAGACTGGAGAAGAAATGGTCACCCAAGCAAATCAGCGGGTACTTGAAAAGAGAGCTCGGAATCAGTTGTTCTGCCAAGGCCATCTACAAATTTGCCGAGTCGAGAGGCCTGGAACACCTGCTCTTTTGGGGCTGGAACAATCACAAGGGCGGACGGAAACGGGGGCGGTGGAAAACCTTGAAAGACGGCCGGAAATATATCGATTCCCGCCCTGTCCGGAACGGACCGGGACACCTCGAGCTCGACTTCATTGTGTCAAAAGAAAGCTCGTGGGTACTTTTGGTCGCGGTGGACTTCGTGGCCAAGAAAACTTGGGTCAGGAAATTGCCCAACAGAAAACGCGACACGATTCGTGCCGCGCTTTCCGGTCTGTTCCACGGTGTTGCCTTGAGAAGTATCACCACGGACAATGACCTGGCTTTCACCTGCTGGAGAGAATTGGAAGCCCTCCTGCAGGTACCAATATATTTTACACACCCTTACCATTCTTGGGAAAAGGGCTTGGTTGAGAATACCAACCGTTGGATCAGATGTTTTGTGCCCAAAAGAAGAGACATCGGGTCAGTGACTGAGGAAGAGTTGCAGGAAATACAGTCCTTCCTAAACGACCGACCGAGAGAAATCATTGGTTTCCAGACACCTTCGGAGTATTATTACAAACTTAACGAGTGTCCTACTTGAGGGGTAGCGGGAGGTTACTTGTTCTCCACTTATTATATCATACTTCGTAGCTAAATGTCAAGCGGTCGCGGTAAATTAAAAAACCGCCGAAGCTTACGCCTAGGCGGTTTGAGAGAACAAATCCACAACCCCTTTTAATGAAGACCCTCACCCAGTTCCTGCACAAAATAGTCCGTGATCTTTACGCAAGGAGATTCAAACATCCCCGAACCTGGACCGTCCCACAACCAATGGGTCCAGTACGTAAACTGCGTATCCCGGGGCCGAACCGCGGTCGAACACGCCACAATCTCAACCCAGGTTCTCGGAGAAGGCGCATCCTCATCTCCGACATGTGGTCCAACGGAAACTGTGCGACCATGCCGACAAATCGCGGCTTCCAACTCAAACTCCTTCTGCCGCTCGGCCTCAATCTCTCTGTCATCACCCCAAATGCTGGACACTGTCCAAACGAGATCCATTTCCCGAGGGTCAAAAGCCTGACCGAGCCTGGGGATAATCGCACCCTCAAGACTGAGAAGCATCTTCAGCAACTCCGGCAAGATTGACCCGTGTCGGACTCTTAGAACAAGGTTCATTTTTTTCTCCTACTTGTATGGGCTGTATTTGTTGAATACGGTCCAGGTTTTCTTTTATCCTTATATCACATATCCATACAAAATATCAAGCCCTAGAAACCGGCCTCAAAATAGGCTAAAATATAGGCTCTATGAACAAATCTAAACAAGTTGCTTTAATCGTCCTCGACGGCTGGGGTTATCGAGAGGACCCAAAAGATAATGCCATCGCGGCCTCTAAAAAGCCGTTCTTCGACTCCCTTTGGCGAGATTACCCACACTCCCTACTTAAGGCTTCTGGCAACGCCGTGGGCCTCCCGGAAGGTCAGATGGGCAACAGCGAAGTCGGACATACCACGATCGGCGCCGGAAAAATTTGCGATACCGAACTTGTACGAATCGGCAAGTCAATTGAATCTGGCGAGTTTGATAAAAATCCAGCCTTCACTTCCCTATTCGAGCATGTCAAAAAACATGACTCGGTCCTGCATGCTCAAGGTCTGGTTTCTTCCGGCGGGGTCCACAGCCACCAAGAGCATCTTTATGCTTTCCTGCGTCTAGCCAAAAAAGTTGGAATTAAAAAAGTTGCTATTCATGTTTTCACTGACGGCCGAGATACTGCCCCGCAAAGTGGCGCCGGTTATTTGAAAGACCTGGAAAAAGTTGTTGCCGAAGTTGGCAACGCTTTTATCGCCTCAATCTCCGGACGATTTTATGCCATGGACCGAGATCAAAACTGGGACCGTCTGAAAAAAGCCGAAGAGGCAATTTTTGAATGCAAGGGTAATGTTTGCAGCATCAAGCCCTCCGCTTACCTTGAATCACTTTATAAACAAAATCTTAAAGACGAACTCTTAGAACCAATTGTCTGCTTGGACGAAAAAGGTCAGGGTTGCGCTATCAGCAAAAATGACGGCGTGCTTTTCTTCAACTTCCGAGCTGACCGTGCCCGAATGCTCACCGAGAAAATTTTGGAGCGCCAAAAAGCCGACAATTTGGCGGTGGTCACTTTTTGCGAATACGACCCGGATTACAAATGCCTGGTCGCCTTCCCGCCAATCAAAATCGAAACGACCTTGGCCGCTGAAATTTCCAAAGCCGGACTCACTCAAGCCCACATCGCCGAGACAGAAAAATTCCCTCACGCCACTTACTTTTTAAATGGCGGACGAGAAGAACCCTACAAAAACGAAAAGCACATTATGCTGCCGAGTCGCAAGGATATTAAGACTCACGACCAGGCTCCGAAAATGCGGGCCGAAGGAATTGCCGATAAGGCCGTTGAGGAAATCAAGGCCGGCGATGATTTTATTTTCATCAACTTTGCCAACCCAGACATGGTCGGCCACACCGCGAATGTCCCGGCAATTGTCGAGGCTATCGAGGAGACTGATCGGCAACTCAAGCGAGTTATCGAAGCCCTCACGGCTGCAGGCGGAGTCGCTTTTATCACAGCTGACCACGGTAATGCCGAAATCAATGTTGACCAGCAGACTGGAATCCCTCACACCTCGCACACCACGAACCCGGTCCCGGCCATTTTGACTTCTCACGATTACAAATTGAAAGATGGCGGACTCGCCGATATTGCCCCAACAATTTTGCAACTTTTAAATCTCGGGGCGCCGAAGAGTATGCTTGGCCAGAGTCTGATTAGCTAGCTACTCCTAAAAAGCAAAAACCAGAAAAAGCGTTATAAAGGTGACAACAATCACCAGGTTTATGATTATGCCCGCCAAAGTCCCGATAAGACTGCCCGTGGCCGCTTTTAGGGCCGATTTTGGCCCCCTACGACCATAAATCTCCCCTATTAGCACTCCCAGAAATAGGCCGGCCAAAGGCCCGAAAGGTAGCAAAAATGAGCCCACTAGGGCACCTATCAGGCCCCAAAGCATAGCCTGGCGGGAAGCTCCGCCATATCGCGCTCCTAAAAGTCCGGAAAATGAATCAACCAGAATTGAGATGAGCCAAAGCAAACCAAGAACACCCAACTCTTTGAAAGTTAAGGCCTTGAAGGAGCCGAGCGCGCTGAAAATTAAAGACACCAAAACCAGATAAGGCAGAGTCGGGGCAAAGGGAATAAAAACCAAACCCAAGGCTGGTAGCATCAAAACTGCAAAACCAATAATTAAAATTGTTTCAGTCATTGTATTCTTCGGGAGTATTCTCGTCTAACCAACGATCGATTTTGTTATGAACAAAAATATAACTGGCCACACCCAAGATAAACATTACAAAAACGAAAATTCCATGTCGAACATTTTCAAATTTTGAAACCAGGACCAAAAATTGGCTATGGAAAATATAGCCGATGCCGGCATAAAGCAGAGTGTAAAGAACAATTGCGAAAAGATTGTAAATTTGAAATAGGTACGGTTTCATTTTCAGAGTACCGGCCATAATCGGGCCAACGAAACGGAAGAGAGGCAAAAACTTGGCCACGAAAACAAATTTCTTGAGGTGGGCGCGGACAAACTCCAGATTGCGGGTAATTTTTACCTTACCGGCATAGTAGCGAAGGGTCTTGATATGCTTATTGTTGCGCCTAGCCAAGCCGAACAAAATCGTATCGCTCAAAATCATTGCCACGACACAGACCAAGACTGCCGCGTAAAGGTTGAGTGAGCCGGTACTACTCACATAGCCCGCCGTAATTAGAACAATCTCCTCCGGGAAGAAAGTAATACCGCCCGAAAAAATCGCACTCAAAAAGATACCTAAGTAAGAAAGGTGTCCGGCGAAGGTTCCAATATCCGATAACTGTTCCGGCCCAAAACTCATAGGCTATTATGATAGCATCCCGTTAGAGATAGGTCATCCCGGATGACCGTCACGTGGGGATAACCACTTTATTTTGAGAGAGTATGTAAAATTTGGAGCCGCAATAATGTACAGAACAAAAATATCTCTAACGGGATAGCACATTCGAACCCTACCCTGTCCGCATCAGCTTAAATGCTCAATTCGCAGACCGACTAGACGAATCGGCTGACCGTATTTATTTTCTCTTTTGTCCAAAAACATCAAAAGAGTCTTAACTGCCCACTTTTCGAGCGCCTCTTCAGAATCAGTTGGAACAGTGAAAGTTTTTGATCTGGTCTTAGTTGTAAAATCCGAAAAACGCACCGTAAGCACCGCGGTTTTAAAACTCTGAAAACCGCCGGTTTTTAATCTGACACAAATCTTCCTGGCCATTTCTTCGATTCTCGGCAATAACTGACCAAGCTCATTCGAATCCTCCGGCAAGGTCTCGTGCTGGCCGATCGATTTGGCCGCCTCGACAACTTCAATCGGCCGGAGGTCAATCCCCCTCAATCTTCCGAACAGCTCGTGGCCAAATTTGCCGAAAATATCAATCATTTCCGCTAAAGATAGCTCTCTGGCCTTGGCAACACTTGAAATCCGTCTTTTTTTGAAGGCCAAATCAGCTTTCGGCCCGATTCCTGGAATCGAACGCAGGGGCACTTGTTCGATAAACTTTCCCGCCTCGCCAGTTTCGACTACCGTCAAACCATCAGGTTTTTTAAAATCGGAGGCAATTTTGGCAATCAATTTGTTGGGGCCAAGGCCAATCGAGCAAGTCAGTTTTTCCTGTTTTTTAATTTCCAACTTAATCGCAGTGGCAATTTTTCGAGCTTTGGCGAAACTGCCGGCAAAACTTAAATCAAGATACATCTCGTCAATTCCGGCACTCTCAAGAATTGGCTCTCGACTATCAGCCCCATTTTTAAGTAGGGTGGCCAAGGCTAAGGCACCAATCCTCTCCGAAGTAGTTTCGTAAGCGTGAAAGTTGGTCGAAAGAAAAATCACCTCCGGCTCACCGCGCTTTTTGGCCTCCTTGGCCAACTGCCAAGCGCGAGAAATTGGAATGGCCGAGCGAATCCCATATTTTCGGGCCAAATAATTGGCGGTTGAAACCACTCCCCGACCTCGACCACCGTTTGGATCCGAGCCAACCACAATTGGTCGACCAGAAAGATACGGTCGGTCTCTTTCTTCAACCGAAGCGAAAAAAGCATCCATATCAAGATGGGCGATGATTCTTTTCGGATTATTTTTTAGTTCCGGCAGGATTGGCTCGAAAAGAGTTTTCTGCTGGCGATTTTTTCTGACTCCTCGGCTTTTGACCATACTGTCATTTTACACCAATCAGATTATCGCAGTGAATACAAAAAACCGGCGCCCGCCGGTTTTTGGTGACTAATTTTTTGGCTCAACAATTTCGATGTTGATTCGATTTTCCTCGTCCGGCAAATTACTCTTCCAGAAAGGTCGGACTGAGACCGAAGCATCTTTAATGCCAGGATAGTTGGCAAAGACTCGGCTAGTGTCAGACTTTACCAAGCCGACCAAATCGGTTTTCAAGGCCTTAGTATCAACACTCCACACGATTATCGGCTGACCCTTCAAAGTAAAGGTTAGGGCCTGATCACTCCCGGTCTTGCCGGCACCTTGGCTAACCAGGGCGAATTTCAGGTCGGCTAGATTGGCGATTTCGACGGGTTTCTTATCGAATGTAGCCAGAGTCGATTCCGCCACAGCCCGAGCCAAGCGACCAGACTCGATAATCACAGCTTTAAGTTCACCGGTTTCGCCGACTGACGCCGTATTTTTATCAACCGTAGCAATCGGGGTTGGCGTAAAACCAATCTTGATGGTCTCATTGAAAATTGTGAAGCCTTGAGGAATAGATTTTTTTACCTCGGCGCGCAAAGCCTCATTAAGGCGAGCCTCAACTTTGGCAAGGGCGGCAATTCGATCGGCCTCCTCAACTTTTTTCACCGTGCCAACAAAACCGCCGATCATAGTAGTCTTGGAACGGGCATAAAAACCCTGATACCTTGGATCACCCTTGAAGCCCGGGATTGTAAAATCAACCAGGCCGAGATTGTATTTCTCTCCGGCTTCATCAGCATAAACAGTTGTCTCCACACTGCCCGGCACATAAACTCCGCCACTCTTGGTTCGACCCGGCACAGTCACCGAATCATGGATGCGATAGACTAGACCTTCGGCAGTCTGGAAGCGGGTATTTTTAATTAGCCTCTGTGTTGCCCCACTGTAGTTGTTGTAAATGATGATCTGACCGGAGGCACTTTGCGAAACCGCTTCCTCGCCGTTGGCCTTGACTTCCTCGCTATCGCTTTTTTTCAGTGACAACTCTTGGTAGATTAAATTACTATCGCTCACTGATTCCGGATAGGCCACAAAAGAAGCGTCTAGATTTGCCGTCGCTGATTTTGGATTGATACTAATTTTCGCGCTTGAGAATAAGGACATGAAAGCGGCCGCGGCAAAAATCACGGCCAAGCCGGCCAAACCCCAAAGCACTTTACGAGCTAGTCCAGAATGTCGGTCGTCATCGGGCATCTGCAGGCGGTCACTGCGCTTCATTACCGGTCGAACTTTCCGGCCGTTAGGCAGAGGAATCTTGCGAATACTTCGCTCATTTGGTGGCAAAACATCTTGTAAAATATTTTTAGGCATAATTAAAATGGCAAAAGAGGTTATTTCCTAAATTTTAACACAGGTCTAGATAATTCTCGCCTGTGCATAAGTCGCACCCCTAAAGACTATTTAGAAAAATGGTATGTAGGATTGAAAACGGGTCGATTTGGGCCTTTTTGCCGAGTCGACAAAATTGCCGAAGATCGGCAACCGAGACAACCTTGACCGAGAAAGTCTGCTCGAGTGCGGCAAACTGAGTAAACTTGGCACTCTTAACCCATAGAACTAAAGTTTCCATAAATTCCTCGTGGGTAATCAAAAAAAGTTTTTCCGGCAAAACTTCGTTGGCACCGAGCCGTTTCAGGGCCGAATCAAACTGCCTGAGCCATGCCAATTTAGTTTCTTCGTTGGCTTCTTTAAGGGCAAGCGGTGTTTTGACTTCTTCAGTCGGCGAATTGACCAAGCGTTCTTGGTGCATTTTGATTGACGAAATTGCCACCGAGTTCGGCGCTCCGGCCGCCTTGGCCACCGCCCGAACTAGAGAGTTACCGCCAAGCGGATATGAGACCGCCTCATGCAAAATTCCATCCCGAACCAACCAGATTTCAGTGACTTCACCACCAATCTCAACCAAAAGAAAATCGGTTTCGGAATGAAAAATATTTCGGAGGGCCGAAAAGCTAGACAAAGTGAAGGTGTGAAATTTAGGTAAGACACCGAGAAACTCTCGCGCCACCATCTCCTGAATTTTTTGGAGTAAATCAGCCGGAGCCACACTCAAGAAAAGTGTTAGAGCCAATTCATCCGCTTCTTTCCCGTATGGCTTGGCGGTTTCGTAGCCGTTGAGCTTCAATTGGATGACGTGTTTTTCCAGCTTCACCATTTGCCGACCACCGTGCTCGCCAAAATCACTCGCCTCCTCCACGGTCAAAAACCGGCTCTCCTCACCCTCTATCAATTTGGCGACCAGATTTGGCGTAACTTCAAAAGGTTTGTCTTGTCGCATCACTAGTCTTTTCGTTTCTGAAGCAAACCACGGTGAGGATAAAATGCAGTGAGCTTGCCTAATCTTCCCAGCACCAAAACGAGTAAAATGCAGGTGCTCCAGGCCCTCTCTAGAAATTCTTTTTAAAACACGATTCAAGGTCTCGAGCGTCAATATCGCAAAACGCTTTGGGTCCCGATTTGGCTCGATTGGAATCGGCTCTCGATAAGTGTAGACAACCTCCGGCCGGTCAATTTTAGAAATTTTTGAAATGGTGGCCGCGATACTTGAACTGCCAATTTCCAAAATCAAATTAACTTCTTCCTTTGGCTGTCTTCTGAAAGGGAAAAAATTCATTTATAAATTATAACATGAAGACTGGCGGTTGAACTGTGAATACTTGTCGCCACCTACGACTAACTTGTGATGTTTGACAAATTTCCTTAATTATGTATTATTTAGAGAGCAGCTCCTTGAGAAAAACAATCAAAAAATGAGGAAATTATGACAAGCATTCAAAAGCGGTTTCTGTTTTGTGCGTGCGGTGGAGCGATTGGCGCCACTCTGGCGTTTGAGTTTCAAGCCTGGTGGTGGCTCATTTCGGCCATCTCCGCCTTGACCGGCTGGATTTCGGCGGATTATGCTGGCTTCCTCGTCGGCTGTCGGCAGACCTACGGCAAGGCCAAGTCGGAAATCTCGGCCAAATTTAAGAATTGTTTCGGCCACACCATGCCGAACAGCAACGCAGAAATGCGGTCTCTGAAAATCCGCGATTACACTCTTGGGGCCGCATTCATCACCATTCTCGTGCCGCAGGTATTCCTAGCAACTTTTCTTGTGTGCACAACAATCGACTTAACAGTCTTCCATCGCGCTGGCCAGGTGTTCCTTCTGTCGCCACTCCAAGCTCTTGCTAATGCAACTATCACCGGCCTACAATTCGGTTTTGGGTTGGGGATTACCGTTGCGGTACTCTCCGCCCATGGGCTCCGCAACGAATCTAAGGAGTACTTTGAGAAAGACATCGCCCAGATTAGTTCCGGGTTCAAATACCTGAACCCCTTATTCTGGGTCCCCTTCATTCCTCTGACTGTCGTGAAATTCACAGCTCGCCACCTGAAAAACCTGATTCGTCTTGTCCACAGTGATGAGCGGGCCGTTTATGCGATCTGCTTTACCGCCGGCACCATCGCCGGATTTATCGCCGGCCGTTCGCTTGAATTGCCTCACCTTGGCCGGCTGACGGCCACCTTGGTTGGCGCCCTCACCGGCTTTGGTTTGGCCTGGCTCGATTGGAAAATTCTTTCCCTCAGGCTCGGCTGGCGAACCATCAAATCTTGAGCTGACTTAATTCGCTCACACCTCACTCTTCCCAGGGTGAGGTTTTTTCAATCCCAGGAAACCCCGTCCGACTCTTCCCTCTCTAGGGCGGGGCTGAGTGGGCAACGGCTTAGCGCATTCTGATGTGCTAAGCCGTAATCATTCTGATGCCTTGAAAGGAAACCTCGGTCGTAGCGGAGCGGAGGCCGGGGAGGAGGTCATTAATTTATCTAAAAATTCGAACCGCAGTCCAATACCCGACCAACACCTTGCAACAAGCCTTCCCCCTATCCCCTCATCATTATCCCCATACAAATTACTCGCGGTCGTGTATAATTTGTATGTTATGGGAAAGGCTGAAGAACAATCAGGAAAACGGGAGCAGAGGGAGAAAATCAAGGAGACACTTCTGCTGGCTGTAAAAGCGGCCGGGGTGTTGTCCGTTGCCCTGCTCGCACCCAACGCTCTAAAAATGTTTCGATCTCTAAATTCAAAAAGCCCAAACCTAACATCACGGGTAAATCGGTCACGAAATCGACTTATTAAGCAGGGTCTTCTTAAGTGGCAAGCCGGTGGTTATCTACGACTAACCGACAAAGGCGAACAGTTTTTGAGAATATCAGAGGCTAAAAGCTATGCGCTTAAGCGGCCTAACCGATGGGACAAAAAATGGCGAATCTTGGTTTTTGATATTCCGGAGTATCGGCACAGTTTGCGGGATAAAATCAGAAATATTTTAGGCAGTATCGGCTTCATTCGACTCCAGAATAGTGTCTGGGTTTATCCCTACGATTGTGAAGATTTCATCACCTTATTAAAGGCCGACCTAAAGGTCGGTAAAGATTTGCTATATGTGATTGCTGACTCCATTGAAAACGATCGCCAAATTCGCACCAAATTTGGCTTGACCAATGACTAGCAACCATTGACCCTTTTGCCTTCAAAATTTTATCAGTCCCAAATTCTAAGGTGGCGACAGACCTGAAAATATTGTCACCATTTAGTTCCGGAAAATCATTCCAATCCCACGGCAGATCCTCGCCAGCCCACCTTGCCTCCTCATACATTTTTTCCACGACCGCGATAAAAATGTATGAGGAACAGCTAAAGAAAACCTGTAGGAAAAGCTACAGAGCACACACATGTGGCGGTTTATCTTAGATTGGAAAAAGAGTGCCTGCGTGGCGAAAAATTCTAGGCTGACACAATTATAACTCGAGTACAGCTTTAATACGCCGCACGCCAGCTGAAACCGCTTCTTCTTTTTGGATTCTAAAGTGACCGAGCTCGGAAGTATTTTTCACATGAGGCCCGCCACAAAATTCTTTTGAGTAGGCTGAGCTTAAATCATTGCCGATATAGTGAACTGAAACCGTCTCGCCGTATTTGTCACCAAAGAAATGCAGGGCGCCAGACTTTTCCGCTTCAGCTTTTGGCAATTCGACTCGATGAACATCGAGTTCGGCCTGAATTTTCTCATTTACAATCGCTTCGACTTTTTTCTTCTCTTCATCGGTCATTTTTTGCGGATGAGTAAAATCAAAACGCAATCTCTCCGGCGTGATATTACTGCCTTTTTGAGAAACGTGGTTACCTAGAACATCTCGAAGCGTCTGGTGAAGCAGGTGGGTTGCCGTGTGGTACTTAACCGACATTTCTGATGTGTCCCCTAGCCCGCCTTTAAATTTCTTCTCGGCACCGGCGCGAGAAATCTCTTTATGCTTTTCGATCTCATCTCGGAATCCAGCAACATCGACCGAAAGGCCACGCTTTTTAGCAAAATCTACTATCATATCTATAGGTAGACCGTAGGACGAGAACAGCAAGAAAGCATCTGCACCTGAGATGTCTGAATTTGCGTTTTTTTCCAATTTACTCAAACCGTGCTGCAAAGCCTTACCAAACTGGACGACTTCATGAAAAATCACCGAGATAATCTCCTCTTTCCGATTATCAATTTCTTTGTAAGTATCGCTGTAGACAAAAGCAACCATTTCAACAATCGATTTTATTTCTAATTCCGAAATCGTCTTGTTTGGGATAACAGAGACTGCCCTACGAATCAAACGGCGCAAAAAATATCCACGATCAACATTTGACGGAAGCACGCCGTCGACAATCAAGAATATCGCTGAACGCAAGTGATCTGCAATTATTCTGAGCGATCTCAGGTCATCGCCAAGAACAGAAGTTATTGCTCTGACTACCGAAAGGCCATCCTGTTCAAACACACTCCCGGTCAAAATGTCTGGGTCGTAATTCGTCGCTGCAGTTATTCGCTCAAGCCCTCCACCAAAGTCTACATTTCTCTGGGCTAATTTTTTAAAGCTTCCATCGGCCTGTTTTTGATATTCCATGAAGACCGAATTACCGATTTCCATAAAACGTCCGCAGTCACAATTCTGATGACATTTATCAGCTTTCCATTGTGAACCAGCATGAGTTCCCTTTTCATCATCAGGATCAAAATCAAAGAACACTTCAGAGTCCGGACCTCCTGGTTCTCCCGCTGGCATATTTTCCGGCACCCCAGAACGTGACCACCAGTTTTTCGTGGCACCGTAAAATCTAATGTGACTATCTTCGATCCCTAATTTTCGCCAAATTTCCGCCGATTCAGTATCCTTGGGAAGTCCGAGCTTTTTGTCACCTTCAAAACAGCTCACCCAAAGTCTTCTAGAATCAAGTTTGATCTCCTTAACTAAAAACTCGTACAAATAGCTGAGTTGCTCTTCCTTCCAGTAATCCCCCAGCGACCAATTACCCAACATCTCAAAGAAAGTCGTATGACGATTGTCACCAACTTCTTCAATATCTTCGCTCCGGAAACACTTCTGTGAATCGGCCAAGCGCGTGCCTGCCGAATGCTTTTGGCCCAAAAGATACGGCACCAGGGGTTGCATACCTGAACCGGTAAAAAGTGTCGTCGAATCGTTTTCTGGAATCAAAGAGGCCGAAGGGATTATCTTGTGTCCCTTGCTTTTGAAAAATTTTAGGTATTTTGTCCTAACATCATTTAGCTTCATAGGCTCCACTTTACCGCTTTTTGAGGAGCGACTCAAGCCGGTCGATGTTTTTCGAGACCGATCTCAAGCCCTCAACAAAGAAAGCCGGATCAGATACATCAATACCAATTGACCGGAAAATGTCTTCAGGACTTTGACTGCCACCGGCGCTTAGGAACTGTTTAATCTTGGCCAGGTAGCCTTTATCGGCCCGGTATCTTTCGTAGAGCGCTTTGCTGACCAACTGGCCGAAAGCGTAGGAGTAAACATAGAAAAAGCGTCTGATATGGGACCAATAGACGAAGAAGTAGCCGTCGTCCTCGGTAAGCTCGACCGCCGAACCCAAATATTTTTTCATTTCTGAATTCATTAGAGCCGCAATCTCTTCTTTAGTTAAAGCGCCCTTCGCCCTAATCTGATTATGAAGCGCCAATTCAAAATTGAAACAGGCAATCTGACGCCAAATAGTTTGAATGTCATCGTTGATCCGATCATGTAAGGCGATAACCTTCTCAGCCTCGGTCAAACGGCTGAAGATTTCCTCAAAAGCCAGATTTTCAAAAAAGGTGCTGGCAACTTCAGCCGAGGCAATCGTGTAATCGCGATAAAGTGGTGGTTGGTTTTTACGGCTGTATTCACCGTGAATTGCATGACCCATCTCGTGTGCCAAGGTCATCACCGAGTCGGCCGTGTCCACATGATTAAGGAGCACGAAAGTCGGACCGATTTGGTTGCTCGAGCAATAGGCTCCGCCAGTTTTGCCGACTTTAGGAAAAACATCAATTTGCCCGGCTTCAAGATAATCCGAAAAAATTCTGGCAAACTCCGGATCCGCCGCGCCAAAAGATTTCTTAATCAAGTCCACCCCATCGGCAAATGCAAATTTATGGTTAATGTGGCCGATTGAAACATTGCGGTCGGCATAAGTCAGTTTTTTAGCCTTCAATAGTTTGGCCTTTAAGCGATAAAAGCGATGACTAATTGAAGCGTGGTCATTTACGGCCGCCACTAAGGATTCTACGGTTTTCTCCTCATTTTCATAGGAGAGAAGCGTACCTGAATAAGGTTTTTTAAAGTGGCGCAATTCATCGTTAATTTTCTTATCGATGACAATCGCGTTGAGTTCGGCCTCGGCAAAGCTACTCAAATCTTTCAGTCTGGCCATAATCTCGCGGTGCAGGAGCACTCTTTCACCTCCTGGCAAATCGGCCACCAAATTTATGGCCTGGCCGATCGACAATTTCTTTTTGCCGAAGGTGATTGAATTCCTGCCCAAAATTTTCTCATTGCCGGCTACCCACAGACTCTGACTCGGCTGGGCTTTTAGACTGAGAATTTTTTCCTCCGGCTCGGAGAGATGATGCTTGGACCATCGGAAAACTGTTTTGAGATAATACTTGAATGGGGCGAGCTGTTTTGATTTCAAAAACTGCTTTTGTAGGGTCGGAGAAATATTCTCCAGTGCCAACCGGAAAAATAAAAGCGAGTTGTCAGCTTTGGTCAGGCGGTCCAGCAAAAGATTGGACTTGGCCTCTGCCTCATGGTCGTGAGCATTTAGATCCTGGCGATAACCCAAATAGTTTAAAGCCCAAGAAGATCGCAAACTGTCAAAAAGATACCCGTAATCGGTCAGTGCTTTAAAGAGCTCACCTTCGTCAGTTGTATATGATTTGCTATTTCTATATTTCTTAGCAAAAAGGCCGTAGGCCCTTTCCAGAGCTTTAATATCTTGTTCAATTTTCGGGTCCAAGATGGATTTGTATAGCAAATCAAGATTCCAAGTGGTTTTCATCCCGTTAGAAATTTTTAGTTAATAACTTAGTGTTACTTAGTCTAGCAGATTCACTCGCAAAGGCCACCATAATTTAAAGTATTACGGTCATTCTCTATGACCTATTTCTAACGGAATTCATCCTCTAAATATAACAGCTATTAATATTTTTAAAAGCCAATCTTGCAAACAAAAATATCGCCAGACCTATTCAGGCCTGGCGATAACCTCTAGCCCCGCATAATCGACATTAATCCAGTTCGATTCCTTGTGTTGTACCTAACAATGTAACTGCCAAAGGAATCTTGGAAGTTCAATCTCACAAACCGACCCCGAAGGATAAAATCCTCTCCAGAATCACCCACCCAGGTAAAACTGTTCACGCAACCAAACAGTGCTACGGTAGTTCGCTCAGCAAGCCACTTCGGATCATTGTTTGCGACAAAACGAAACCTAGGAAGATGTCGATTTGGTACATCAAGAGCAAACTCTACTCCAGGACGATGCCCGGGCAGTCCGCCAACAGCGTCTCTCAAAAGCTCCCTTGATGGGCCGTCTGTGACTTTAAAGGTCCCGACTCTAACTCTGGTTTGTTGTGCCATACAGCACTCCTTTCTTAGTGAACAATCCGTTTAGGGCACGGATATAGCCCCTTATTCCCCACCTTGTGGTGCAGAGAACGACTTAGCCATACAGCTAAGTATCTTTTTTCAGATTAACATTTTTTGTATTTCTTGTCAATACCTACTTAACTTTGCTTAGAATTTTAAAATCCTCCTTCAATTCAGGCAATTTAGTCCGGTTGTAAATCGCCACACACGGATGATAGAGGGCTACGATATGGATATCGCCGTAGCTCGCTTTGGCTGGATATTTTTTACCATGAGCCTTGCCTATCGGCTCCATTTCAAAATCCAAATCGAATTTTTTCATAATGTAGCCGTAGGAATACCGGCCAAGTGCCGCAATAATTTTTGGTTGAATAATTTCAATCTGACGATCCAAAAAAGGCCCATAAATTTCTATTTCCTCGGGTGAAGGGTCGCGATTTTCCTGCGGACGATCTTTGACGATATTGGTTATATAAACTTCGGTGCGAGGAATTTTTACTGAATCCAAAAGCTCATCCAAAATTTTTCCCGCCGCGCCACAAAATGGCCGGCCAGTTTTGGCTTCATTTCGGCCTGGCGCTTCACCAACGAACATTATCCTCGAGTCATGGCTTCCCTCCCCGATTACCGGGAAATAATTGTTTGAAATCCGATATTCGTAAAGCGGAGAACTTTTTAACGCCAAAACCTCCTCCTTAATTATTCGCATTAAATCTGTCTTGACCATCTTATTTGTTACGATTCACCCACCAAGAACTATTCTTGTCGCCGAACCACCAATCGGTCGATTCCGACTTCATAATCTCCGCCGCCACATCCTCCGCCACTTTGGTCTTAAGCCGTTGCAGAGCAGAATTAATCCAATCCTTGGCCCTGGTATTACCGATATCAACTTGCTCCTTCAAGGAAATAATCCATTCCAAATTGTCGGCATCTTTGGCCAAAATCGATTCCGGAGTTTTGCGCTCTTCATATTCATGAATGGTCTCTAAAATATCTTTTCCGAAAGGCAAGGTATGAGTCAAATCATCCACTGCCTTAGCCTCTTTTCGTTCAACATACTTTTGGTGGACATAATTCAAATCTGAAACTCTGGCCTCGGCCAAGTCATGAAATAGACACATTTTAATCACTTTCGAGGCGTCAACTTTGCCGTCGAGTTTCGCCAAGGTGTAGCCGATGTAAACCGCCCGATTGACATGCTCGGCCACGCTCTGATCGCCGGTACCCAAGAAATGAAAACCGCTTCTCGGTGTCTTGGACAGGATTCCTATTTCAAAGAGAAAGTTGGCGATGTTTTTCATAAGCTTAGGAAAGATGGCTAAATAGATTTCTAGTATATCAGAGGCACAAAACTAAATCCCGGAAACTCCTCGGTCTCGATTTCGGTCTCGGAAGTCTTTCTGATTTGCACGAGTTCATGGTTGACCGGCATTACCATTATCCCGCCAATCTTAAGCTGATTTAGCAGTTCCTCGGAGATTAACTCAGCCTCGGCCGAAACCAGAATCCGATTATAAGGTGCCTCTTCCGGGAAACCAATCTCAAGATCCTTGCCGCTTATGATTTTAGCCTGAGGCAATTTATACTTGGCCAAATTGGTTTGGCCGAATTTTACCAATTCCGGCACAATTTCCACACCGATTACCTTTCCGGATTTGCCAACGACGTGAGAGAGCAACGCCGTAGAGAAGCCGGAGCCCGAACCAACATCCAAGACCCAATCACCATTTTTAGGCTCCAGAAGCTCCAACATAAAAGCGACCGTCGACGGTTGAGACATAGTCTGTCCAAAACCCAGTGGCAAGGCGTAATCCTCGTAGGCTTCGATCTGATAATCTGCCGGCACAAAATCGGCTCGGTCAATCGCCCGAAAAGCTTTCTCAATGGCTTCATTCTGAAATACCTTAGTCCCCTCTTTTAGATGAGTCAGAAACTGTTCTTTATCCATTTTAATTATTCAAACAAATTTAAATTTTTCCGCTTTTAAAATTCGCCTTTTACGAGCCGGGCCGCGGTTGTAACCCCCGAGCGTGCCGTCGCTCTTTATCACTCGATGACAAGGGATGTGTGGATCGAAATTGGTTTTTAAAATCGATCCCACAGCACGACACCAGAGCGGATGCCCAGACAACTTGGCGACCTGCTGGTAGGTCATAACTTGGCCAGCCGGAATTTTGGCGACCACCCTTAGAACTTGAGATCTAAAAGAGGGTTTTCCCTTCACCGACTTCTTTGACTTTGGCTTTTTTCGCTTCATTAGCTTTATATAATTCTCTAATTGAAAGTCCGACCGCCTCGCGATAAGGACAAAACTCACAGTCAGCGCCGGCCTTCGGAAGTTCGGCCGAGTCCAAACACTCCTTAATTTTGAGCAAGATGCCGTCTACCCAATCGGTTTTGCCGAGGTGAGGGATCAAAGTGATATCGAAATCCAATCGACCATCAAACGCCTCCCGATCCTTTTTGCCGTTTACATAAACAAAATAACCGGTATCAGAAACCTTAAAACCCATGTTCCTCAAGAGCCACTGATAAATTTCCATTTGCCTCTTGTATTGAGCCTCCCACTTAGTATCCGACAAAGCGTCCATTTTGCCGTCTTTGGCGGTCGCTTTGTAATCAACCACAATGAGCTCCTTAGCCGGATTAACCCAGAGATCGTCAATCGCACCAGAGACGGTAAAACCGGTCGGCTGGTGATAAAAAGACAGGCCTTGGAAATTATCGCGCCACAGATCAATATCTTTATGCTGAAACGGTACCGCCTCAACCCCATAGCGCTTCAAGAGTGGATGCTGGGTCGCTTTCGCACGGTGAATGTCAAACTCTTTTTTCAGAAGTGCATCGACGGCAAGATTCAGAGTGAAAGACGGCCCCCTTGGACGAGAAACGCCGATTTTGTTATCTAAATAAAAGCACCTCTCACACTCGGTAAAGAGGTCAATTTTTGACCGCGATAAACGCCACCTTTCCCCGCCATAATTCCAATTGGCGCTCCTTTTGGTCTTTTTTTCGTAGGCCATGCAATCAGTATAAGGTATAAAGTTGAAAGTATAAAGTATGGGACTTTGGGCATTTAAAAACCGCCAGCGAACCGGCGGTTTGGAATATTTAGAATCTTTTTCTCTTGGCCAGCCAGGAAATCCGTTTGCGATTGTTTTTGGCCCACTCCAAAAGATCTGAGGTTTCACCAATCTGACTGGACTCACCACGAATTTCACTAAGCTCCGGGTGCGTCTTGAGCTTTCGTTCGACGCGCCGAAGGATTGCGCCAACATTGCTGCCGGTCACCCCGAACTTTTGTCCAATTTCCGCCATGGTCACATCGCCGAAATAGTACAACTGGAACATTTGAGCACTCCGCCAGTCAAAATGCTTTTTGATAAAAGCTGAGACGATTTCCCACTTTTCATTGTTAGTGGCCTCTTCGGCCGGAGACGGGGGCGCCTCGAGTTGATGCGCAAAATGACCTTGCGCGAGTTCAAGCAACTGGCTTGGTGATACCTTTCGATCAATCACTATCAATCGAGCCCGACCAAGAAACAACTCACTACGAACTTCTTCAGGGAAAAGCTCGTCAATCGTTTGGCCAGTGAGCTTCATCAGCTTCTCCTCCAAAATTCCAGCCTTCCTGGCAACAGCCTTACGACTAGCCCGATGTTTGGAAAAAACTAGTGGTGGCAGGCGCTTCATTGCCAAAACCTCATAGAGCACTCCTTTTTGAAGTCCAAGAAATTCCGCCGCTTGCCCTACAGTCCAGCCCCGCTTTCTAATCGCGTTATAGAGAGCGCCGTGCTTCATCCTGGCGACAATGGTGATATCAAAACCGGACTTTTCGAGATCACCCACAGCCCCTCCTTGAGACGGGTCATAGACTGGGTCAAACAAAGTTGTCATTTAGTTCCTTTTTGATGATTCTGTTCTTTCCTGACACTAACACAGATATACAACAAAAGCAACAGAAAACCGCCCTTCACCTGCGACAGGTGAAGGGCGGTTTTAAATCTTTTATTCAGCTAGAGTATTGAAGATGGCCCAAACCGGCTGGCCAACATCATCGATTAATGGCAAATCTTTTTTAGGATCAAAGGCTCGATCTCCGTCTTCGGTATGGATCATGGCATAATAAGTTTTGGCCGGCAACATACCGCGCAAAAGCTCTACTGAACCGGAGTGCTCACCGGCTTCGAAAAGCTGCGCCCCCAAAATGTTTCCTGGTGCGCCGTTATTGTCTTCATGAATCGCCACCCAAGAAGTCTTCTCGACTTTCACCGAATCAATGCTCGCAGAAATCCCTGCAACCTGGTCGCCGACCACAATTGAATTGCCGGTAATTTCTAGACCGGTTTTATTTTCAACCTTGCCGGAAGTTTTGTCACCAACGATTGCGACTCCGGCTGGAGATTTAGTGAGCCACAACCAGGCACTGCCAAAGCCGACCAAGAAGGCGACTACTGCGATGACCACATACTTACCGTTTGATTTCTTCTCGTCCATATTTCTTAATAAGTTAAATTATATAGCTACAGTCTAGCTAAAATTACCCCAATGTAAACCCACAGAGTTTATTGGAAACCAAAAAAGCCAGCCGTCAATCCTTGAGAGCTTTCAAACACCAAACTGCCCCCAAAAACCCTTGATTTTAGGCCAGATGTGTCGGCAGAGCCGGTCGCTCGGAACGACACAACATCTCGGCCTCGGCTAAAACCTTTTCGACCTCGAGATCAGAAAACCCAAGCGATGACAATACTTCAGGTTTACCGGCAACATCTCGGCAAAGCACTAAACCGTTGCCCAACAAAATATCTTTTTCACTTTTCGTGAGATGAGTCATACAAGTAATCGGGTGCAAACCGGAAGCTTCAACCATGTCTTGCAAATTACCTTTGGACGGATAGTTCCAACCGACAACTTTCAAACCAATACACTTGGCATACTGAATCGCACTACTTGAGAATTTGGTATTAGTAATCAACCAAAAATCATCCATCTTTCGCTTGTGACCATAATTAAATTCCGCATTACTCAAATCATCTTTTCGGGATTTGATGTAGAGAGCCACTTTGGCATCAGTCTTCGTACCGGGTTCATTATGAAATTTAGCTTCAATCATTATCAGCTTCTCATTGTTATAGGCCACCACATCAAGCTCATGAGTGATGCAGTGCCCGCTTACAATTTGGTCAGTAAGCGCGGTATAGCCGTGCTCAATCATCAAATCGGCCAAGAATTTTTCAAAAGGAAATCCGGACGGCCCGAAACTCAAAAGGGCCCGTCTTAAAGAATAGCGGGAAGCAATCGGTCGTTCATATTTTTTTAGCAAATCAAAAGCCAGCCGGTAAAGCTCGCTGGTTGTCATGCCATGCTTCAGCCTGGGCTTAATTTGGACAACAATCTTGTCGATAAGAGCATCCGGCGCGCCGGCGCGTGTCAAAGAATTGCGAAACTTGCCTTCATCAAACACTTCCCTTTCACCGTCCGCTTTGATTAAATCCATGATATTAAATTAAAATGTAAATCTCAAAAATTAAAAATCGGGAGATTATTTTTATAATACCATATACCTAATACCATATACTATCTACCTAGTTTACAACTCCGCCACCGAGGCATTCATTATTTTTGTAAAATACCACCGATTGGCCCGAGGCCACAAGCTGCGGCAGCGAAAAATGAATAACGGCTTTCGTACCACTAAGTTTGGAAATCTCTGCGCCTATCATTTCACCGTGATACCTGATTTGCACTTCGCACTTAACAGAATCTTTCGGTGGTTTTGAGATCCAGTTTACTTTCGATAGTCGGTACTCTTGTTTGGGTCCAACTTCAGTATCTTTTGGATTGTTGGAGACCGTAATGGTGTTATTTCTCAAATTTTTGGTGACGACATACAACCTCTCGCTCTCGGGAGTTTTCTTAGAAATCTGGAAACCGTGTCTTTCTCCAAGAGTGTAAAAAACGACACCATCATGAGAACCGATTACTTCACCTTTGACATTCAAGGCTTTTCCGGGTTTCTCTTTGATAAATCTTTTGAGAAAATCCTTCATATCCACCCTCCCAATAAAACAAAGTCCTTGACTGTCTTTCTTGGTTGCCGTGATTAAGTCAAACTTTTCTGCCAATTTTCTAACTTCACTTTTCTGTAAATGACCGATTGGGAAAAGTGTTTTAGCCAATTGCTTCTGCGTCAATGTCCACAAAAAATAGCTTTGCTCCTTAGCTGTATCCTCGGCAGTGAGTAGTGAGTGGTGGGTAGCGAGTAGTTTAGAATTTTTCTTTCCAGTTTTGTTTGGAGCTTGGATATTGGAATTTGGAATTTCCCGAGTCACGCTCGGAGCGACTCGAGCGTAGTGTCCCGTCGCCACATAATCTGCACCCTGCTTCATCGCCCAGTTGAAAAAGGCACCAAATTTTATTTGCTGGTTGCACATCACATCAGGATTCGGGGTTCGACCAGCTTTGTATTCTCGAATCATACAATCAACCACTTCCCTTTTATATTCCTTTTCCAAATCCAAGGTTTTGAAAGGAATTCTTAATTTAGCGCAAACCCGCATCGCATCAAGTCGATCTTCTTTCCAGGTACACCTTATGAAATCCGGCGACCAGACTTTGATGAAAACTCCGGTCACGTCAAAACCGGCCTTTTTGAGTAAGGCGGCCGAAACGGACGAGTCAACCCCGCCGGAAAGGCCGACACAGACAGACGATCGAGAACATTTGACATTTGACCTTGGACCTTTGACTTTCATAGATACGCATGGTATCACTTTAGATAGAAAACCTCAACTGAAGAGGCTCTTTATGAAACTGAGAAAAGCAGTTCGAGCAGTTATTATCTCCGGAAGTGCAATGGTTATTGCCATTATTTTCGCAAGACAAGGTGGAATATCAATAGAAGGGGCAGTCGGCTTTTCCGCCCTGACGGTCGCCATCTGTTATGAAGTCAGTTTTGAAATCGACCCGTCCAAACCGTAGAGACCGCAACCCCAATAGAGACAATGAGAAAAAGACCCCAAGCACTTGCGAACCTCAAGTGGCTAATCCGCGACAGTATCCTGAATTTTGACACACTGCAGAGATTCGATTGCGCTGATGCCCTGAAGAGGGATCGTGGCCGGAGACTAATCCTCAGCCTTCTCAGCGACGCTAAAATCAAGATAACCCAGGGCCAGCTTAACCGCTTAGCCAAATCTCTTCAGAAATATTACCGGAAAAAGTATCCCTGAATAGCCCCCACCCACCCACCGAGCGCGCCCCGCGCTCGGTTTTTAATTTTCCCCACCCATTCCCCACATACACTACAATTTCCGTACGGAAATTGTAGTGTATGTTGGATTTTCAATTCTTGATTCCTAAATCCTAATTCATGATTCCAAAACCTCTACTTCAGGTAGAGGTTTTTGTTGGCTACATGCTCATCGTGCGTCACGGCATAATGCATCACGCCGTCTTTGTCAGTAAGATAATAGTAATACTTGGTGGCAACTGGATTGATAGTCGCCTTAATCGCATCAAGGCCGGGGTTTGCGATTGGACCTGGTGGCAGACCTTTATATAAATAGGTATTGTAGGGTGAATCAATTTTTAAATCGTCCAAATAAACTTTTGGCAAAGCCTGACCATTGATATAAGAGAAGGGCGCGTCAACTTGGAGCAACATCCCCTCTTTTAAGCGCTTCCATAAAATTCCGGCAATAGTTTGCCTAGTTTCCATAATCCTCGCCTCTTCTTCAATGATTGAGGCCATTATTATCACATCATTAAGTGGTTTGCCGAATTTTTGGATTTGATCAGTAATTGAAATAATTTGCTTATCGAAATTGTCCGACATTGCTGAAATAATTTCCGCACCTGAAACATTTGGTAAAAACCAGTAAGTGTCCGGAAAAAGATAGCCCTCCTTGCTTTTAGCTAAATTCAGAAATTCCTTAGAATTAAAACGCGGCAGGTTCACGGAAAATATTTTTGCCACTTCAAGATTGGACAGGCCTTCGGGAATCGTGACTTTAATCTGCTTCAAGTTGTAAACTCCGCGCGCAATTCGGTCAGCCACCACAAAAATATTTTGCGGTATATCAAAATTGTAATCCCCCGCTTGTGCACCGCGACTTCCGCCAGAAATCACCACCAATCCTTTAAACCAAAACTCTGAACGAATAATATGTGCGGCTTTCAAAGTTTTAGCAATCGAAGATAGACCTTGCCCCTTAGAAACCGCAATCAAAGTACTTTTGGGGAAATTGGCCGGTGCCTGCCACCAGGTAGCCGCTACAAAGCCGATTATAAGCGCCACACCAAAAGCCATAATCCGCCTCCGTGATTTCGTACCACGCAGACCGGACCGCGCATAATCCGGCAATTTTTTTTCGACAAACAAATCCATAGGAACCGTAGACTAGGTTGGCAAATTAGATGGCGGTTCAGACTTTTTGGACATAATTCGGGCAAAGGTTGGGGTCGCCGCCACACCACCTGGGAAGTGGTAGATGGTCGCAATCTCCTCGGTTGTCAGGATAAACGGTTTATTACGATAATTTTTGTACGGTGGCTGGAAGAAAGCCCGGCGGCGGTAAGCGTCGAGGTAATGCCTCTCCAGACGCGTACGGCGCACTCGCCCCGGGTCGAGCCACCAATAGTCATAGTCGGTAAATTTACCGAGTTTGAATCCGTTGAAAAAGTTTGAGCTATATTGGCGAACACTGCCGATCAGGCCAGAAATGCCACCCGCATCAAATTCACTTGGGTCCCAGAAAAACATGCCTCGCATCATCGTGTCGAATGGGAACTT
This sequence comes from Candidatus Paceibacterota bacterium, assembly GCA_041666545.1. NCBI lineage: Bacteria > Bacillati > Minisyncoccota > Minisyncoccota bacterium. Next base: position 200,256 of record JBAYGS010000001.1, read on the forward strand.
ACCCAAACTTCTTTCAATCGAACCGATTTGTTCAATTTGACCCTTGGTCGGATTAGGAAAAGCTGTCACATCAGGGCCACGATCCGGAGTCGCCTCTTTTCTAATCTCCTCAATTTTGGATTTCGCTTCCTTCACCCAATCTCGCCCAAAACTAAAAGTGGCGTCGTCAGTAAAGGTGCTCTTGCGGTGAGCTTGAATCAGAATTTGAATCCAGGCCATTTGACCCTTTTTTAAGGAACCTAAATATTCCAAAACTGAAGTAATCGGGTCAATTTTAAATTCTTCCTTCGGGTCTTTATCCAAACCGTAGTCAACATAAGTCTTGATCGGAAAAACATCATCCTTGGTCAACTTGTAATGAGTCGCCCAAAATGGATATCGTGAAATGTCATAAGGTATGCCAGCGGCATAATCTGGCACTTCATAAATCTCAACATTTGGATATTGAGCATAAATCTGCGCCTCAATAATGTTTCGCCACTTAAGTTGAGTCCAAATGAAAAAATGGACTTCGCCATCGAAAGAGGCCAACTCGAGCGAAAACCAGGGGCGCACCTTACCCTTCCAAAAAGTGTCAACATAACTCGAAGAGCCGGTCTGAAAAAGCGCAGTCAAAAAAATCTCCATCGCGAGTGGTGACTTGTTAGTCTCTTTAGGAATTTTTAGCTCCAAAAGCACCGAACCTTGCTTCCGAATAAAGTCAGAGCGGATATAGTCAAACCAGACTTTCCAAAAAATACGCAAAAGGATAAGGGGCACATAAACCGGAGCTAACGCCAAAATTAGCTGCCAACTTGGAGCAAAATACTCCGGATGAAATTGGAAAGCTTTTTGCCACCACCAAATAAGCCCAACCACGCTTAAAGCAAAAAAGAAACTGCGGAAGTACCTCTCTCGCTCCAAGGTTGCGAGCGCATAAAAGAGATCGAGGAATTTGATCAAAAGATCCTTCATTCCCTATATCATACCCCACTCTTTGGTTTGTTTCTAGCCATCTTTGGGGAAAGATTTATCTAGGATAGCTAAACGAATGCCCTTAAAAGCCAAAACCCCTTCCGGGGTTTTGGCTTTTCAAATCTTTGATTTAGATTTACGCAACTGCGTACCTGCCCTCCTTATCTTTCTTAAAATACTTAGGGTTTTGCAGATTGACTACAATCGTATTCTCTTTAACATAGCGTTCCTTCAAAACCTTATCAATAACATCCTTTTTAACCATCGGGCCGTTCTTTTCGATAACCGCTCGAATCACATCTCGGACAACTCCCGGAGCATAACCCCACTCCTTGAGAGCATACAGACCTCGTCCAACCAAAACAAATCGTGGGTCCTTAATTAGTTCGTTGTGAGTAGTTGCCACATGAGCCTTCTTGCTGAAAATATTGCCAATCTGCTTGGCGACCTCACGGAAATGGATTGGGGAACCGTGCCTACGCAAAACTAGGTAGGCATAGTCTCGAATACCCTTAGCTTTGATGTTTGAGGAGGAAGCCTTACCCCATTCACCTAAAGGATTTCGGCCAATATTTTTTGATAGGGCCAACCAGCGCTTAATCACCTCCTCATCTTTGTACTTATCAGAAACATCCTTCAAGTGCTCAAGAAAAGTCTCGACAAAATCCGACTCCGGAACAATGTCTTCATCGGAAAGAGATTTGTAAAGTTTTCGCAGAGATTCATGAATTTTCTTGGAAAGTTCATGATCGACATGCCAACGATGCTGAAATTCCTCGTCTTCCTTCTCCTTAAAGAAAGCATCGCCCAAGACCAACATAAAGTGAATTTGGTTTTGAATGCTCTTGTCCTTGGCGACATGATTCAAAAGGTCTTTTTCGGAAATAATCCCACCGAGCGAGTGGACCAAATCTGACAGCTGAGCAAAAGAGTCGGCCTCGTCTTTGTAATTCTTAGACTTCTTAATCTGCGCCAAAGCGTAGTTTTCGATCTGTCGAACCCGCTCGCGAGTGATGCCGTATTTCTTACCAATGGCCTCAAGGGTCATTTTTTCGAAATCCTTGCCCAAGCCAAAACGACTGGTAATAATATCCCGGCCCCGTTCAGGAAGAGCGGTGATTAGATGCTTGACGACCTGTTTTGATTTGAAATTAATGCTTGACATGTTTGTCGATACGCTTTGACGCGATTAATAAATTAATAAATAAATACTTGGTAAATGACACTATATGTTAATAGTGTTTTATTGTCAAATTTCGGCCTTATTACTATGCACTATACAATATCACTAACTACAAAATTAAGCAAGCGACCCTTTACATAAATGGTTTTAATCAGTTTCTTACCATTTAACCACTTAGAAACCTCGCTCATTTGCCTGGCCTTTTGCTCAATCTCAGCCTGGTTTGCCCCTATATCGATTTCCAAAATCGCCCGAGTTTTCCCGCTGATTTGGATGGCAATTTTGGCGGTTGAGTCCTGAATTTTCGCCGGATCAAAAGTCGGCCACGCTTCAAGGTGGATGGATTTCTTACTTGCCCGACTGCGTCCTCGCGGATTAGGGCTTACCAAATTAGACCACAGCTCTTCCGTGATGTGTGGCGCAAACGGAGCCAAAAGTTTTAATAAGATCTTGAAATAATCTTCACCCAACTTCCCTACTGCTTCAATTTCATTAAGCAAAATCATCAGTGAGCTAATAGCAGTGTTGAATTTCATTTCGGAAATGTCTTCTGAAACCTTTTTGATTGTTTGATTAAATAGAATTTCCAGTTTCCCCTGTTGTTGGTTGTCAGTTGTAAGTTTGTACTGTAACCGCCAGACTCGCTCCAAAAATCGGCGTGAGCCGGCAATTCCTTCGGTACTCCAAGCAATCGCTTGATCAAAAGGCCCCAGAAACATCTCGTACAGACGCAAAGTGTCGGCGCCGACTTTTTCAGAGATATCATCAGGGTTAACCACATTACCCCAACGCTTGCTCATCTTCCGTCCGTCCTCGCCCATAATCAAGCCGACTGTTTGAAGTCTAGTGAAAGGTTCAACTGTCGAAACGGCGCCAATATCAAGCAGGAACTTATGCCAAAAACGAGCATAGATTAAATGTCGGGTCGCATGCTCAGCCCCGCCAACATAGAAATCTACCGGAAGCCAGTATTTAATTTTATTTTGAATATTGTTGCTTGAAATTTGTTTGGTTATTGTTTCTTGCGATTTGAGATTTTCGCTTATGCAATAAGCGATATAGTACCAACTTGAGCCGGCCCATTGTGGCATCGTATTCGTCTCGCGCTTTGCCGGACCCTTGCACTTCGGACATTTCACATTCACCCACTTAGAAATCGCGGCAAGCGGTGACTCACCTGTGCCAGTCGGCTCGTAAGATTTAACCTTGGGCAATTTGACCGGTAGATCTTTTTCCGGCACCGGTACGGCCACGGTGACCGGTTCAATCTCCCAGGCTACCAAACCATTCTGCTTAATCTTTTCGACATAATTAGCTCCAAAAGCACTGTAGGCAATCTCCAATTCTTTCGCCGATCGAAAATTCTTTTTGCTTAATTGCGACAAAATAGATTTATCTTTAAAAACCTCGTCAAAATTCTTATAGACTCTAGATGATTTGACTCGATAAACCAGTTCCTCCCTAACTTTCCTAGTTTTTTGGTCCTTGCGGCTGAAAAGCAACAAATCACCAACCTTGAAATCGCCAAAATATCTCCCTTTTTCTTCAGGGTTAAGGGCACGAGTTTCTACAGTTTTGACTCCTGACTTCAAATCTCGCCAAACCGGCTCATAATAAAAGTTAAGAGTAGTTTTCGCCTTTGCCCGATCAGTCTCAAGGGCACATTGGGCACAGTGCACAAGTGGAATCGGTTCGCCCCAATACCTTTGACGCGAGAAGACCCAATCTCGGAGTTTGTACTTGGTAATCATTTTCCCGCCGGCAAATTCAGTAATTTCTTTTTTGGCCAATGCCGACTCAGTGTCATTAAATTTACTTGAATTAATTAAAACACCGTGTCCAACAAAAGCCTGCTCTTTATCAAAGAGGCCCCAGGCGTATTGATTATTAGGCAGGTTAAGGAATTCTGGCATCTTGGCGCGCTCAATCCAGACCGGAGAATGTTTGGCCTTTTCAGATTCAGAGACTTCATCTTGCTCGCCATCCACTAGCTCAAAATAAAGTGTGTGGCCCAGGGAATATCTATTTACATCTTTATGACCGGCAAAGTAGTGGCTGTGAACTTCTCCTCCGACCCGACGAATAAACTTGGCATTCTTAAAGCCGGTCTCCTCATGGATTTCACGCTTGGCGGTTTCCGTGACATCTTCGCCGTCTTCAACCCCGCCGATAATAAAGGAGTGCCAATTAAATTTTTGCCAGTCCAAACACAAAAACTTATCTTCTTGCCAATGCTTCAGGATCACGTAAACCGTTTTCCGCTTTTCTGTCTTTTTGTCGGCACGAACAGCATCCGGTCCGGAAACAGTTTTAAAGTATGGAGCAATAACTTCCTTAATCGGCAAATTATATTTCTTAGCAAAAGCAAAATCGCGCTCATCGTGGGCCGGCACGGCCATTACTGCGCCGGTGCCGTAGTCAGCCAAAACATAATCGGCCACCCAGATTGACACTTCCTCGTTATTGGCCGGATTAATCGCCTTAATACCTTTCAGCTCGACTCCGGTTTTCTCTTTATTTTCGGCTGTGCGCTCGATTTCGGTTTTATTCTTCGATAGTACGATATATCGTACTATCTCGTCCCAGTTTTGAATTTTTGGTTTTAAGTCTTGGAGTAATTTTGATTCCGGCGCCAACACCACATAAGTGACGCCGAAAAGCGTATCGGCTCTGGTCGTAAACACTCTAATCTCCTCCTCAACTTGAAACTTTAAACTTGAAACTTTAAAACTAATCTCCGATCCTTCCGACTTCCCAATCCAATTTTTCTGAAGCTCGATAATCGAATTCGGCCAGTTTAAAATCGGCCCGCCAGTTTTATCCTTCGCGTCCAAATCGGCAAGCAGTCTTTCGGCATAATCAGTAATTCTCAAAACCCACTGACGCATCGGCTTTTTCTCAACCACACTGCTACAGCGTTCGCAAAGGCCATCTTCCACATCCTCATTCGCCAAACCGGTCTTGCAAGACGGGCACCAGTTGATCGGTTCAAAGGATTCATAAGCCAAACCTTTTTCAAAAAGTTTTAAGAAAATCCACTGCGTCCACTTGTAATAGGCCGGGTCGGTCGTGTTTACTTCCCGACTCCAATCATAATCAAAACCAAAAATCTCCAACTGCTTTTTATAGCGTTTAACATTCTTGGCGACCGCAATCGCCGGATTAGTCTTGGTTTTGATGGCATAGTTCTCAGCCGGTAAACCGAACGCATCAAAGCCCATCGGGTGAAGCACCGAGTGGCCCTGCATTCTTTTCATTCGCGAAATTATATCGGTTGCGATATAGCCCTTGGGATGCCCAACATGAAGCCCTTCACCGGATGGATACGGGAACATGTCCAAAATATAAAACTTTTTTTTATTTGAATCTTCCTTAGTGGCATAAATTTTCTGCTTTGCCCAAATCTTCTGCCACTTCGATTCAATTTTGCGATGATTATAGTCTTTGCTGTGCATAGGCAAAATCATACAACCATTAGTGTTTTTTTCAAAGAGAAAAGCCGGCTCGTCTGACGAGCCGGCTTTTTAAATTTTTAGTAACCCATCGGCACAGTCCTCACATTTACCGGATAGCGGTCCTTGTCAATCGTTCTGGCAAAACAGAAATCTCCAGCCGAGTGTTGCCAATTCTCATTGGTTCCATAGCTGTAATCATTGGCCCTGCGGGTGTCTTTGGAATTATCCAGGGCAAACTTGCCGCACAACTTGAAATTCAGACTCTCCGAACCGTTAACGCCAAAACTATAGTCAACCTTGGTCTCTGGATCCTTTGGCGCTTTCCAGCCGGAAATTGAATCCTCAAGATCAGTTAGAGCCGTCGGCAACCGCCCCTTGCTCTGCCAATAGCTAATCACTTGCCACTGAATATTTTGTAGGTCACTTACCCTTTGATCATCGAATCGGGCCTGGCGAGCCGTCATTGGCGAACCGACCGCAAGGAAGGCAACGACAATGGAAACCAGCACAATTGCCGCCGTGCCCCACTTGTAAGCATTGCGGACCAGCCTGTCACCAGCACTACCTTTTCGTAAATCGTAGAGATAGTAGGAGAAAATCAGAGCGCCAACAATCAAAATCACCAGAGCTTTTAGGATAAATCTGGTGGCGATTTCACCGGAAAGAAAAACATTAATCACGGCAATCAGATCTCCGATGATAAGTCCGCCCGCCAAAAACAATGTCAGATACACAATCACTTTGTGAATTCCGACTTCACGCTTCTCTGGATGCAGGTCGGCATCCTTACGAATCAAGGTCATGAGCCAAAGATAAACCGGGAAAAGCACAATGAGCGAAGAAATCGCAAAACGCATCCCACCAGTAAAACCGTAGCTGTAATAATTGACAGTATCAATCAGCCAATAATCGATAGTTGAAAACAAAAGAGCGATTAAACTGCCCGCGGAGACATACATCACGATTGCCGCCGCCACATTTAGAAAGAAATCCTTTGGCCCCATTTTTGGCTTAGCAATCGAAACAACTGAATTTGGATCCATGTTAATAATTAGATTATTTTTAATACCGTTAATTTTACATTATAAAACCCGCTCTGACGAGAGCGGTTTAAGAAAGCGAGAACCCCATAAAACAGAATCTCGGCCTCCTTGACATCAGAAATATTTTATGTAAAATGCAAAGCAGAAAAGGACCGTATGAAAATTAAAACCAGAAACAAGAGAGCATTCGTCTTCGTTGAGTTATTGGTGATACTGGCAATTATTGGGATAATGGCAGCCATGCTCCTACCTGCCATCGTCAAGGCCAAGAAAAGGGCCGCGGAAAACCAACTTAAGGAGGAAGTGGCCAAGACTTCGATTATCGAACTTCCCGCCGGCATCACCGGCAAGGTTTTCAAAGTCCACTGTGTTTACACCAACAATCTTGCGAAGGTCATGCTCGTCGGTGAAACTGCAGGTGGCCCCAAGAGCATGAGCTTTATCACCTCCGTGCCACCGAAATCACCTATCCCGATGGCCGGCAAATTTTACACAGCAACCGATAGTGGTTTGGCTGAGGTCGTCGGGTCGGCAACCGATCCCTCGCCCACCGGTCAACACTAGGGCAACATCACCCTTACGCCGAAGCGCTCCGCGCTTCGGCTTTTTCAATTAAAAACCCGCCATCTCGTGACAGAGGGTTCTGTTTTGAGATGGCGGGTTGTAAATTACTTTTTCTTCTTCCGACTCGCGTTAACCGCCGCGATAATTAAATCGGCAGTAGCTCGACTGGGAGCTTCTACCACCAAATCACCAAAACGGTCTAGAATGGCAAAGTTGTTTCTCCCGATGCCTCGATCCTGAATACCAAGCTTCCATGGCCCAGGGGCAGGTTCGAAGTAGCCCTTCCTTTCCAAGGAAGCCATAGCTTCCATAAAGGTACCCCCCTCAAGCGCCGCCGCTTCATGGAAGGTCGGACGCCGTGAATTGAGATAAGATTTCGGCGGTTTCTTCATATCCTTCATATTCTCAGCCTTTCTTTTTTGAAGTACGAAAATGGCTCTAATCCGAAACTATCATATAAACCGCCTCTTGTCAACACTAGTAGACCCGCCATTGTGCCTCGCTTGACAATTTATACAGCTATGATATAATAGCCTCAGATTCGTTTTCAACAGAAAGGAAAATATGCGAGCGACGATTAAGTTAATTTTGGAGGAGGTAACAGCCGAGCTTTGTGAACAGCAGGACTTCGAGGCCGCCGCGACAGTCCGCAATTTGAAGCGACTGGTAGACCCTGAAGGAATATGGCGGCTTAGCCGGCTTGAAGAGGAAGCTGCCAGGAAATTTCTTAAGGTCTTGATTGGCGCACGAGTTACAACCGTCAAAAACAGTGCGTTCAGGAGCGAGCGCCATAAGAAATTGGCGGCATTAAGTGCCACGAAACCGAAAAGTCGGCACCAAAACAAGCGCCGGTAGCACAGAATCTGAAGGTAAGGCGAGCGGAACAATCCTTTGCGAAAGCCTCGACCCCAACTTCAGCCCGCCAAGGCGTCAGTCTTGGTGGGTTTTTATTTTTCAACAACTGCTGACACGGGGGCCTATTCATCCTCTTTTAGCCCCTTGTTCATTAGACAATCTTATGTGATAATTCCGAGTGAAAGGGTTCTTATCTATGAAAGCCAAAGAAATCACTCCCACTGAAGCTCGGTGCGGTGTCGGCCCCTGTCCAGCCGTCTTCAAGACCGACCGCAACACACTCATCATCATCGGGTCAGTCCCTGCCGGTAGCGAACTCCCCCGCAACATCCGAAGAAAAATGGGCAAGGGCGAAACCGCCATCGAGGTCCCCGCGAATGTTCTGCCCCCAAGCCCCAAGTAAGTTCCGACCGGCGACCAGTCTCGGCCATCATTTCGGTGATGGCCTTTTATCTATATTCTAAACTCTATCGCACTACCATCTTTCATTTTTTTAGAAGTTTGATAATATTAATATATTCGTAGCGAGAACACTGACCAATCTCCTACTTCTCCGAAAGGGGCGACGCGAATTGGTTATCACAGAAATTTGGGAGCGTTGCTAGTCAACCAGGCGATTCCCTGAGACTCCTAAATTTCTGTGATTTTTTCTTGCCTAAATCTTAAACTCAATCACATCCCCACCTTTGACGATATACTCCTTCCCTTCCGTCCTCAACATACCTTTTTCGCGGGCGTTGCTGTAAGAGCCTGCAGAGAGCAGTTTGTCCCACTCAATCACCTCGGCCTTAACAAATTTTTCTTTGAAATCACCATGAATCGCCGTGCCGGCCTCCGGCGCGGTCCAACCTTTTTTGATGGTCCAACCACGAGTTTCATCCTCGCCGGTTGTGAAATAAGTAATCAAATCCAAAGTCTCATAACCTTTTTTAATTAAGTCGTTGATACCATCGTCTTTCACGCCAAGGCCTTCACGCATTTCTTTCTTATCCGTATCCCCCATATCTTTGAGCTCTTGTTCAAACCCAGCATCCACCGCCACCCACTTGGCATTATTTTGTTTGAAAAATTCCAAAAGCTTCTGATACCTTTCGTCATTAAGATCATCCAAATTCTTGCCGCCGGCCTTTTTATTCAAAACATAAATAATCGGTTTGGCTGAAATCAGACAGAGCTGTTTCAACATTGGTTTCTCAAAATCATCGGCCGGAACGGTCGAAGCCAACTTCCCTGCCTCAAGCGCGATTTTCAATTTGGCCAAAAGTCCTTCTTCAATTTTTGCCTCTTTTTTGCCGGCCTTCACATCTCTCCCGATATTCGTAATTCTTTTTGAGACCGTCTGCAAGTCGGCCAAAATCAATTCCAGATTAATTACCTCAATATCGCTAAGGGGATTAATTTTGCCGTCAACATGAATAATATTGTCATCTTCAAAAATTCGCACCACTTCGGCAATGGCGTCCGTCTCACGAATATTGGTCAGGAATTGATTGCCCAAACCTTCACCAACCGAAGCCCCTTTCACTAGTCCCGCAATGTCAACAAATTCAACCGCCGCTGGCACGGTTTTGGCCGATTTGGAAAAGTCAGAAAGCTTTTGCAAGCGCTCATCCGGAACCGCCACCACCCCCACCGACGGATCAATCGTGGCAAAAGGATAATTCGCCACCAAGACACTCTTGCGAGTCAGAGCGTTAAAAAGAGTGGACTTCCCAACATTAGGCAGACCGACGATACCAATACTTAGAGACATGCTCCAAAAGATATCACAAATCGTCCGAAATACGAAAACTGATTATTTCACTGACTCACTAAAGCATTTTCACCAACTGCACTAAATTCTGCGATAGCAGAATTTAGTGCAGTTTGAAAAACTTTAAAAATTAGTGAGTCTGGAACAGATAATTTAGATTTACAGAATTCCGCTAAGCTCCTTTTGGTATTTAGAAACCACCTCCTTAACCGCTTCCATTTTATCCTTGCCCGAGTCGGTCAAAACTTTAGCCTCCTCGGCAATTTTTTTAAATAAATCCGGATTTTTTTCAATCATGGCAATCAAGCGGTCTTGCTCCGCCTCCGGCACACCCTTTAACTGGGTCGACAGCATTTTTTTAAGTAAAAATTTTTGAAACATCTGAATATGATACCAGAATAACCAGGAACCAAGAAACAATAACCAAACGCTATTTCACGGCCGGTAATTTAATAGCGAATGTTGCCCCTTTCCCAACTCCTTCCGAAAAAACTTCGATTTGGCCGCCGTTTTTTTCAACAATTTTTTTAGCCATAAACAGGCCGATACCAACGCCACCACTGTCGATTTGTTTGGCCTTGGCGCCACGGAAGAATTTGGAAAACATCGCTGACAGTTCTTCCCTGGAAATGCCGACTCCAGAATCCTTGACCGCAATCGAGACCAGCTTGTCACTTTGGGAAACCGTAATGCCGATCGAGCCGCCGGCCGGCGTATACATGACGGCGTTTTCCACGACAATCCCAAGAGCAAAAGTGAGGCGACGAAAATCGCCAACAATTCGAGAGGTGACGAGTTCACGAATATGCAAATCGATTTTTTTCTTTTTAATTTGGTAATCCAGTGTCCCCAAAACACTATCGATTAACTTTCGTGGCTCAATTTTTTCTGATTTATAAAAATAGGAAGCGCCATTCGCCATCGATAAATCTGAAAGTGCATTCGTGAGTTCCACCAAGCGAGCATTGGCGGTCAAAATCTCATCAACCGCCCTTTTGCGTTCGGCCGGGTCATTGGAAAGAGCCAAATTTTCGGCCGACCATTTGATATATGTGAGCGGAGTTCGAAATTTGTGAGCCACCACAGTGATAAACTCATATTTCAAGAGATCAGCTTTTTTCTGGCGATGCCAAATCAGCAAACTGATGACGGTCGTTAAAACTAGCGCCAGTGGCAATGCCAACCAGCTTGAAAAATCTCTCCAGTAATCGGCAGAGGCGACTGTGGCCAATAGCTCATTCCCGTTTTTGATTAAAAAATCTAGTCCCATGAAGTTTTTAAAAGAACCGCTTAGTTGTCACCTTTACCGGCCGGAGAATCGTCGGATATCCCTCGACTGGCCAAACGACCGATTGATTCGTGCTTACCGTCAGCACACTTACATTCCATTAATGGCTTGCCGGTTTTTTCGCAACTAGAAGAATCGCAGATACCGGGCAAAACCGACTCGCTTCCACAGAGACCCTTACACACATAATGAGTCATAAACTAAAACTAAGTTTGTAATGAAAATATTATATCATCCCGTTAGAGATTGGTCATTCAGAATGACCAGGAATGTCCAACCGCAATGACACGATAAAAATAGTGCGCAGGCGAAGAATATTGACGAGTGACAAAACAACAGATCTCTAACGGGACAGGCTTCAGGTTATTGTTTTGGTTGATTCGTTATTTGGTTATTGGTACTCATGGCTACCCAATCGAGAAGCATTTTGATGGACGGCGCCCGATCGCTCAGATAATTCTTGGCTTGTAAAATCGCCGATAAAGTTTTTTGGTTTTTGACTACCGACTCCCCCGCCAAATTCTCTTCCAGCAAATTCAAAAATCTGATCGCCAACTGGGCATCTTTTTGCTCAGCCATTTTTTTACTAATCTCAAATTTCTGAGCCAAATTGGCTTTCAGAAATTTTTGGACTTCGGGCGACAAATCTTCATCCTTCGTGCCCACGAAAGGCACAATCATCAATCTGGACTTAAAGGTTGGCAGCAATCTTTCGACTGAAGGCAAAATCAGAAAAAAATGGGTTTCCCGTGTCGGCTCCTCGAAAACCTTTAGAAGCGCGCTCTGCCCCTCCCAAGTAATCGACGGGGTTTTCACAATAATTATTTTCTTACCGCCGCCGGCCGATTTTAACAGTTGCCGATTGATGAGCTCCCGACTTTCCTCCACACCAAAACTCTCGAAATCGGCCTGCCAAAAATCCGGGTTGCCAACTGTCTCGATTTTTAATTCTCCCTCCAAAAATAGTTTGAGATTCTCAAAAATTTCCGGAGCCGGACCATAAAGGCAGTAGGCGTGGTGAAGCGGTAGGTCCAAAACCAGCCGGGACTTAACCGATTTGTTCGATTGGTTTCGGTTTGTCATTTTCAAAGAATTAGCGCTTGGCGATAATCGATTTCTTGTAGGTATCCAGGTGTTCGAGCGCAATACCGGTGCCTTTGGCAACGCAGTAGAGTGCGTCGTCGGCCAAAATGGCCTTCACGCCAGTTCGGCGAAAAACCAGCTCCGGCAAATTGCGTAATTGCGAAGACCCGCCGGTCATAATAATGCCCCGGTCGATAATGTCAGCAGCAAGTTCCGGCGGAGTCTCCTGCAACACATCCTTGATAGCCTTAATCATGTCGCGCAGTTCCTTGGCAATCGCTTTCACGATTTCATTCGTCTTAATTTCCGTCGAACGAGGCAGGCCCGAAAGAAAATCTCGGCCTTTGATGACAAGGGCGAGCTCCTCCTCAACCAAAACTGCCGAGCCAATTTTAATTTTAATATCTTCAGCCGTCTGATCACCGATGGCCAAATTGAAAGTTTTTTTAATGTAGTCGGTGATGGCGTAGTCGATTCGGTTGCCGGCACACTTGACCGAAGTTGAGGACACGATGCCACCAAGAGAGATCACCGCCACATCAGTGGTGCCTCCACCAATATCAACAATCATGTGGCCGATTGGTTCGTAAATTGGAATTCCCGCCCCGATTGCCGCCAAAATCGGCTCCTTCACAACATAAGCATTTTTGGCGCCAGCTTTAATTGCCGCTTCAATAACCGCGCGCCTTTCAGTCGAGGTGACACCAGCCGGCACAGAGACCATTACTTCCGGTCGGAAAAAGTTGAAGGGGCCGAGAGCTTTGTCGATAAAATAACGGAGCATCGCTTCTGTCACGCGATAATCGGCAATCACACCATCTTTCATTGGTCGGTAAGCAATAATCGACTCCGGAGTTTTGCCGATCATATTTTTGGCCTCAACTCCGACCGCCAAAATTTTATTATCTTGCTCCGAAACCGCCACTACCGACGGCTCCATTAGCACAATCCCTTTGCCCGGCACAAAAACCAAGGTGTTGGCTGTACCCAAGTCAATTCCAAGTTTTTTGGAGAAAAATGACACGAGAAAAAAGTATTAGGTATACGGTATATAGTATATGGTATACAGAGAATTTTAATACTTGACCCCGTTAGAGATAGGTCGTCTTCTAAAGACGACCGTGGCTACTCTCAGCATCTATCAAACTGTGTAAAGACTTTAATTACCCAGCCACGGCCATTCCTAACAACAAATCTCTAACGGGGTTGACAACGGCCCGCAAATATCGATAATCGCTTTAGACAACCTGAACCAAAGGAAGCTTATGACAGAAATAGCGCCGCGATCCCGACTGTTCGGTATACCAATCTGGCACCACCTCCATAGTGGTAAATGCCAAGTCAAAACTCTTGACTTGGCAAACAAACAGCTGGTCATTGAGGCCAGCGTCGCCAACTTAACAATTCGACTTCGCCCTGATGCCACCCCAGCTTACCGTTGGCTGGTCACTTGGCTGGTCAGGCACAGTCGGGAGGAATTTGACACTGGCACCCGAATTTTCAGTGACAAAGACATGAAGGGGGCATTTTTGACGGACGGTCAGATAGAATTCGGCGAAATGCTCATCACCGAGCACGGAGGCAGTTCCGCCCACCAAGGGCATTACCTGCGTTTCAGAAAGTACCTCAATATTCCGGGTCCCGGCACCGGATATGACGGGGACCCGAACATTTCGATCGAAGTGGATGAAGCCATCAAGTCTGCTGTCCAACAGCTACTCGAAAGTGCCCGCCCAAAACAGTAAGCCCCCAGCCGCGCTCGCAACGAGCGCGGCTTTTAAATTGCTTGACATAAAATTTTAATCTGGTAAATTGTATTCGGACAGCCGTAAACCCTAACCAAGGCAAATTATGATGAATAAAATCATCTTTTGGCCGATTATATTCCTGGCAATACTCATGATGGGTGGGGCGTTCTGGTTCTTCGAGGTCCCGACCTATGTGGTCGTGATCATGGTAGGCGCCACCCTGGCAATCCTCATCGCCGCTTTCCTGAAAGGGCGACGCGAAGGTCAGGACTCCCCAACTCCATGGGAAGTGCCCATCAAAAAATTGTAGCAAGTCCCCAAGCCCTCCCCACCCGGAGGGCTTTTCTTTTTCCCCAATTTTTACCCCTATAATTAATATAGCGTCTATGCTATATTGTATGTATAAAACATTAGACATAAAACATGAAACATCAGAAAAAAGATAAAACCCTGGCCTCCTTAGGAAAATTGATTCAAAACCTGCGAGAAGAGCGGGGCATTTCCCAGGAAGAGCTGGCTCAGAAAATTGGCACCACCCAGAGTGCCATCGCCAGACTCGAATCCGGCTCGCAAAACATTTCGGCCGGAACACTTTCAAAAATTAGTGCCGCTTTGGAACGAAATTTAATTGAGCTATCGAAGGGGCGACTTGATGTCCAAATTCAAGGCGCTTCTCCCCTTTCCGGCACCATCCAAACTAAAACCTCTAAAAATGCGGCCGTCGGTTTGCTCTGCGCTTCCCTCTTAAACCGCGGCAAGACAACCTTGAGAAATGTCCCAAAAATTGAGGAGGTCAACCGCATTATCGAAGTACTCACCAGCCTTGATATTAAAGTTCGTTGGCAAAACAGTGATTTGGAAATTGAGCCGCCACAGAATTTCAATATCAAAAATTTTGATATCGAGGCCGGCACCAAGACCCGGAGCATTATTATGCTCATCGGCCCACTCATCCACTTTTTGAAGAAATTCTCCTTGCCTCACGTTGGCGGTTGCCGTTTGGGCGCCCGCACCATCGCGCCTCATGTTTTCGCCCTGGAAAAACTTGGTGTGAAAATCGAGACAAAATCAAAAGAGTACCGAATCAGTCAGAAAAAGTTGAAGCCCAATTATATCGTTCTCTACGAGACCGGCGATACGGTGACTGAAAATGTTTTAATGGCGGCCGCGCTCATTCCCAGCAAAACCACGATTCGGTTCGCCTCGGCCAACTATCAAGTCCAGGATGTTTGCTTTTTCCTGCAGGCCCTCGGGGTCAAAGTCGAAGGTATCGGCACCTCGACTCTGATTGTGCACGGTCTCAAGGAAATCAAAAAGGATGTCGAGTATTCGATTAGTGAGGACCCGATTGACTCAATGTTCTTTATCGCGGCCGCCGCTACCACCAAATCGAATATCACAATTACCCGCGCCCCGATCGACTTTTTGGAAATTGAGCTTCTGAAACTCGAAAAAATGGGTTTTCGCTTTAAAATCTCCAAACGCTACAAGGCCCGAAATGGTGAGACTGATTTAGTTGATATCACCACCTATCCATCAAAATTGACCGCCCCGCCCGACAAAATTGAGGCCCGACCTTATCCTGGGCTCAACATCGACAACTTGCCATTTTTCGCCGTCATCGCGACCCAAGCGAGGGGTCAGACCTTGATTCACGACTGGGTCTACGAGGAGCGCGCCATCTATTACAAGGAGCTCGACAAATTGCGTGCTGATACAATTTTGGCCGACCCGCATCGACTTTTTGTGAATGGACCGACCAAATTGAAAGCAGCTGAAGTAGTCTGTCCGCCGGCGCTTCGTCCGGCCGCCATTATCCTAATCGGCATGCTCGCCGCCGAAGGTACTTCGATTTTACGAAACATTTACAGCATCAATCGTGGCTATGAAGACATCGTCAAGCGACTGCAAAGCCTCGGCGCAAAAATAAAAATTTTGAGAGAGATCTAATATCAAGGCTCAACCTCGCTTAGCGAGGTTGAGCCTTGATAAAAAAGCCCGGCCACAAGAGTGGCCGGGCAAACAAATCCTAGAACGCGGTTCACGAACTTCCTCCACACTTTCCCTAAGCTCAAAGCTGGCAACTTGCCCGTCGCAATGTTCACAGCAGAGGCAAAATTCATCATGGTAGGCCCTAAGTTGCATCACCAGAACCAGTTTTCCTAAAACCGGGCAATCGTGGAGAGGCCGATGGTAAACTTTAATCATAGTCATAAGCAAGTCCTTCTGTTATTAGAATATCCCAAGAAGTTGAAATCAGTCAATATTTCTGCGACTATAGTGCCATGGACCAAACAGAATCAGTCGGGCTCAAATTGATCAAGGTCATACCCATCTCCAAAACGACCGGCCTTGAGGCGCTCTCCTATTTCACCTCCAAGGACTTGACTGTCGGCACAATCGTTTCTGTCCCTCTTCGCAAAAAGCTAATACCAGCCATCGTTGCCGAGGTTGAGAACGCGAGTGACGCGAGAGCTGAACTGCGCTCGGCTGGATTTGAAATTAAAAAACTGGCAAAAATCGGAGCCAAAGGTGGTCTGCCGGAAGCTTTTATCAAGGCCAGCAAAGCCGTGGCGACCGATCTTTCCGCGACAACCGGTTCGGTTTTAAACACCGCCGTCGCGCCAATTATTTTGGAAAAGCTAGTTAAAGATAAGGCCAAAGGAAAAATCGGCGCTTCGACCAACAAGTCTCGTCCACACACAGAACAGCTCGTCATTCAAGCGGATGATGAAGAAAGACTTTCGCACTATAAAAGTTTGATTCGCGAGGAATTCGCCAAAAAATCTTCAGTTTTTCTTTGCTTACCCACCAGCTTCGAGGCCCAGGCTCTTTATGACATTCTCGAAAGGGGCATTAAGAATTTTGTCTTTTTGCTGCACTCCGGATTACCCAAAAAAGACTTACTGGAGACTTGGAACAAACTTGAGGCCGAAGCCCATTCAGTTTTAATTATCGGCACCGCCAACTTTCTAGCCGTACCCAGAGACGATATCGGCACTATCATTTTTGAAAAGGAAAGCTCCAAATCATATATGTCGCAGGCCCGACCCTACTTGGATTTTCGCTTGTTAGCCGAAGCTTTCGCCAAGGAAAATAAGACTCGCTTGATTCTCGGCGACTCGCTGCTCCGAATCGAAACTATTTGGCGCACCAAGGGCGGCGAACTCGTTGAGTATACACCGCTCAAATTTCGCTCACTTTCCACTGCCAGCACGAAATTAGTCAACCTTAAGCGCCAGGGCGATGGCACGGAAAAGACTTTTTCTGTTCTTGGTGATGAGCTAATTGATCTCGTCAACCGGAGTCGCAACAATAACGACCGGCTTTTTATTTTTTCTGCTCGGCGAGGCTTGGCGCCACAAACGGTTTGTAGCGACTGTGGCACAACCGTGATGTGCGAGCACTGCCAAGCTCCGGTAATCCTTTATTCATCGGCCAGAAGCAATTTCTTCCTTTGTCATCGTTGCGGAACAAAGCGCAGTGCTGAAGAAACATGCAAAAATTGCAGCAGCTGGCGTCTCAAACCACTTGGCATCGGAGTCGACCGGGTCGAAGCCGAAATCACCGCCCACTTCCCAGATGCCAATATTTTCAAGATTAGCAAAGACAAGACCAAGACCCAGAAGCAGGCCGCCGAAGTGGCCAAAAAATTTTACGCTTCGCCCGGCAGTATTCTTTTGGGCACAGAGATGGCACTGACCTATCTCGACCAGAAAATCGAAAACTGTGCGGTAGCTTCGCTTGACGCCTTATTTGCTATTCCGGATTTTCGAATTGATGAGCGCGTCTTCCAAATTCTTTTGCGCTTGAGGTCTCTAAGCACCGAGAACTTTCTAATTCAAACTCGCAACCCGGAAAAGAAGCTTTTTGAATACGCGCTTTCCGGCAATACCATCGACTTTTACAAAGATGAAATCGAGGTGCGCCAAAGCTTTAATTATCCGCCTTTTACCGTACTGATTAAACTGTCGCTCCGCGGCACCAAGGAATACGCGCTTGGTGAAATGAAAAAGTTTGAGATTGATTTTACCAAATTTAAGCCGGCGGTTTTTCCAGCCTTCGTCGCTGTTATTAAAGGCAAGCACATTATGAATGCCTTAATCAAAATTCCTAAAGCCCAGTGGCCAAATGAAGAGTTGCTCAATAAACTTCGGAGCTTATCGCCGGCCTGGAGTATCGCGATTAATCCGGAAAACCTTATCTAGCCCCGACGCTTCGGTCGGGGTCCCGACTTCTGACGTCGGGATTGGTAGTGGGTAGTGGGTAGTTAGCAGAAAGTAGCGAGAAGAAGAGATTTGATAGAAAACTCTGCCACAAAAAAGAATGGCCTCACCCTGCACTAATTGTAGCAATCGCCACAATTAGTGCAGGGTGGGAAATCAAGAAAAGTCAAAGAAAAGTTGACATTTTTGTGATATGTGATAGTCTACCGGCAGAGCAGTGAACCCAACAAAACCCGAGAAAGGACCGTCTATGGAACTATTTCCTGACTCATTCGATCTCAAGCCGGAGCATAAAAAGTGCAGCACAAGTTTGACTCGCTTCGACAAATTCAAGCCGGAAGTGCAGGTGGCGATTCGTGCCGTCGGCAGAGCGACATTTCAGAGCAATGGCAACTACAATGCAATCTACCCGCCGAAACAGAAATAGTGTAGCAAGGAAACAAACCGCAAAGAACAGAACCGCAAATGAAGATTATACTGAACACTAGCGACCTGCGGGGTGAACACTCCAACTGTCATGCCGATGAGGTCACTTTCTGGATGTTGAATAACCGAGCGCAAGCGGTGGTCAGGGCCGCCGGAGAAGCCACAATCTATACCGACAGTGGCACGCGGGAGGGCACAATTCGACCACCTCAGCAAAAATCGTCCTTACCCATCGTTCTTTCCGTGAACAACTACCAACAAGAACTGGACGAGATGAGCAAGAAGGGAGAATTGCCGGCAGAGCTGGCACGCCTCCTCAAGGCTTTGGTGAACTCACATTTAAGAAAAAGTATCTCCCCGACTGCCACTCCCACAGAAGTGAAACAGGCCTGGGAATATCTTTCCGGAGGGATTTTCCTGAGACAGGACGGCAGTGACGGATCATTTCACTCTGCGGCAGTCTTCGAACCTGACCCGGAGCTAGCGGGAACCGCCAGAATCTTCCTCCAATTGGTCCGCCGGTGCCCACTAGGAAAAATCGTAATCTTCGAATAACCTCCCCACTCTCACCCGCCTTAGCGCAAGCGACGGTGGGTTTTTTGTTAAGGACCTTTACGAATAGGACACATGAATATTCGTGTCATTCGTCCCCATTCGTGTATTTGTGTCGTGTACATATTCGTGGTTCTATTATATAATGCTAAATTATGCTGGAAATCGTAAACCGTGACAACCCAGTCCTTAGAGAAAAGGCTAAGGAAGTTCCGGTCTCGCAAATCGGTAAACCGGAGATTCAGAAAATAATTTCTGAAATGAAGGAGGCTCTAGCCACTCAGGATGACGGCGTTGCTATCGCCGCCCCGCAAATCGGTGAACCGTTGCGGATTTTTGTTGTCTCTGGAAAAATTCTCGCCCAGCAGTCAAAGAAGGTCAGGTCGACTAAAAAAGACGGCTCTGATTTAGTTTTCATCAACCCCAAAATTATCAAGCTCTCTCGCAAGAAGGATTTTATGGAAGAGGGCTGCCTTTCAGTCCGCTGGCTATACGGTCGAGTCAAACGCTCCGAGAACGCCACCGTCGAGGCTTACAACGAAAAGGCGGAAAAAATCACTCGCGGCGCCAGCGGTCTTTTAGCTCAAGTTTTCCAGCACGAGGTTGATCATCTTGAAGGTATTCTCTTTATTGATAAGGCCAAGGACATCGTTGAGATCCCCCCGAAGAAACTGCATGATAAATAATCAAAAAACAAAATTTGCTTTCTTCGGCACGCCAAGTCTGGCGGCAGATTTGCTTGAGGCCTTAAAAGGGGCCGGTTTTGTTCCTGCCGTTATAATTACCAACCCCGATCAACCAGTCGGCCGAAAAATGATTGTCACACCACCACCAGTTAAAACCTGGGCTATCGAAAATAATATTGAATGCCTCCAACCCACTTCTTTAAAAGATTCTGAATTCATCAGTCAGTTGTCAAAGGTCAATTGTCAAATGTTCCTAGTTGCCGCCTACGGCAAAATCATCCCGGAATCAATTTTACAAATTCCTCAACTTGGCAGTTTTAATGTCCACTATTCCCTACTACCAAAATATCGTGGCGCCACACCGGTTGAGTCGGCAATTCTAAATGGAGACATTGAAACCGGAGTTTCAATCCAAAAAATGGTTTACGAGCTTGACGCCGGAGATGTAGTAGCAAGCGAGAAAACGGAAATCCGACCGGATGAAACTGCCCCGGAATTGCGAATGAGACTAAATGAAATCGCCAAGAGCCTTTTAATTAAAACTACTGAAAAAATAATTTCCGAAAACATCGCCCCAGAGACACAGGACCCGGCCAAAGCGACTTTTTGTCACAAAATTAAAAAAGAAGACGGACTCATCAATCTCACGGCCGACCCAAAAACTAACTATTTAAAATATCGCGCTTACTTCGGCTGGCCGGGCACTTATTTCTTTGCAGAAAAGGGTGGCAAACAAATTCGAGTCATTATCAAAAAAGCCAGTTTCAGAGATGGCCAATTTGTAATCGAAAGAGTGGTTCCCGAGGGCAAAAAGGAAATTAGCTACCAAGATTTTGCGACTAGACCCTAAACCAATCCGATTGGTTTAGGGTTGCCCGAACAAATTCTTAATTTGTTTTAGGGAAAAAATTAAAAACACCCCGCCGAAGCGAGGTGCTAGATCTGCCAAACCTTTACGAGCCGGAACGGCAAGAGTTGATATAGGTCGCTACCAAGAGGACAAAACAGTTAAGCTCGTTTTGAACTCTCTCACGGGAATTTTCACGCTCTGCAAAGCGAAGATGCCTAGCCTTGGTGGTGATATTCTCAACCAAATTTACCTGCTGATACTCTGACAGAACAACCCCCGGATTCACAGCAAGAAGGATCTTTGCTACTAACTCCTGGGCTTCAGAAAAGCGCATCTCAGCATCCTCGGCAATTCCCTGGAGAACATGTTCGGCTTTTTTCATAATTTTTCCTTTCTCTTTCAGCACAATAGCAAATCCTCGCCAATTTGTCAAGCACTAAAACGGCCCTGTCCTTGGGGCTGTTTTAGTGTCTTTTATCCCATATTTCTTTCCCTCTTCATACCATATACCATACACCTAATACTATATACTTTTATTTCAGTTCTATTGAATTAATCACAATCGGCGTCTTAGGAATATCACTCTCCCCTGTAATTACATTGTTGATTTTATCCACGACATCCATCCCGGAAACAACCTTGCCGAAAACAGTGTGTTTACCATCGAGCCACGGAGTGGCGGCCGCCGTGACAATAAAAAACTGACTGCCGTTGGTGTTTGGTCCGGCGTTCGCCATGGCAATCACACCACGAACAATTTTTTGGTCATTGATCTCATCCGGAAAAGTGTAGCCGGGACCACCTCGGCCATAGAGAGCAGTGTTATCGCCTTTGCTTAGAGGATCGCCGGATTGAATCATAAAATCCTTAATAACTCGATGAAATTTAACTCCGTCATAAAAACCGGACTGCGTGAGTTTCACAAAGTTGGCCACGGTTGCCGGCGCTTTGTCACTGAAAAATTGGATTTCAATATTGCCGGAAGTGGTTTTCAAAATTGCTCTACTAATTTGCTGTTCGCTCGATTTAACTGCCATATTTTTTGTATTTAAACTATTAGTGGTTGATAAGTTGGTCGTGTCCGTCTCCTTTGGACTTGGCCGCCAAGGACCGAGAACATAGGCTAGAATGCCCAAAATAATTACTATTGCAAGCGCAAGTTCGAGCGGCAACAGTTTTTGCTGTGTCTTTGATTTCACCATAAATTGAATTTATTTTTTGTTAGGACGCCAATTGCTGATACCTTTAATCAAATTCTTGATCTGTCGGCCACTTCGTCTAATCAGACTGATTTGCTTGGTTTTATTGCCTCGCAACTCTTGCAACAACTCATCCTTAACTTTATCAATCGCTGAGTGCAGATCGGCCATTTCCGAGACGGCTCGAAAACTTTGCCCGCCCAAATGGAGAGTGAGTTCGGCTTTAAAAATATCTCCGGCTTTATGATGAGAAGTGGTACGAGCCAATTCAACAAAGCAAATGTTGGCATCGTCCTCGGCATCGACGAATTTTTCCAAAGCTGAAAGTCTCTTGTCGAGGTAATCGGAAATTTCCGGAGTTAAAGTTATGTCGGTGGCTTTAATTTTAGTATTGATTTTTGTCATAGTTTAATTTTAGCAAAAATTATTAAGACTGCCTATCAATCCCCGACCGCGACAAGCTTGCTCGGGCTATGGTGCCCATTCACAATCCGGATTTGACCGGCTTTCGGCCCGAAATGTCGTCGCAAGAGCTCAATCACGCGAGTATTGGCCAGATTGCGCTCGGCCTTTTCCTTGACCTGTATCTTAAAACTCGTGTCCGAGACTTTTTCAAACAACTCCTCGTCCGAATTGGTTTTGACTTTTACCTTGATGTACATCCCGTTAGAGATAGGAAGCGTGAAGTTGTGTACTTTTGACACCCCTATGTGAAATTAACATTAGATGAATAATACCCCACACCGACAAATTAACGAAACGCTTCCGAAGTCTGCGGAGCAAAACGAAAGACAATTTTTCACAGCAACTTGAGAAAATCTTTAAATTCGAAACAAAATATCTCTAACGGGACACATCTCCCACTATCGAGGATTCGATATGTATTATATAGTATATGACAAAAGGTTGGCCTTTTCACTTAATTAGAAATTAAAAAAAATATGGAGACTAAATCAAAATTTGTCGCGACCATTCCGGAGCCAAAGTTGGCCAGACTTTTATTTGCCGACACCCGACTGGCCATGCTTTGGCTCGTTATCCGACTCTATGTTGGTTATGAATGGCTAATGGCCGGAATTTCAAAACTTAATTCTCCGGCTTGGTTAGGCGAACAGGCTGGCACCGCCCTCAAAGGATTTCTGGCAGGAGCCCTACAAAAAACCGTAGGCGAGCACCCTGATGTTGCCGGCTGGTATGCGAGCTTCATTCAAAATTTCGTACTGAATCACCCAATCGTTTTTTCCAATCTGGTAGTTTATGGCGAAATCGCGGTTGGTCTGGGATTGATTTTGGGTTTGTTTACCGGCATTGCCGCCTTCTTCGGCAGTTTTATGAACCTCAACTATCTTTTGGCTGGCACCGTGAGCACCAACCCTGTTCTGGGCATTTTGCAGTTATTTTTGATTCTAGCTTGGCGTATTGCCGGCTGGTACGGACTAGACCGTTTCGCTTTGCCAAAGCTTGGGACACCCTGGAAGCACGGCGAGATGTTTGAGAAGTAAATTTTCGAAAAACTAGGGATTAATGAAAACCACTAGCACCCGCTAGTGGTTTTCATTCTGACTTTTGCAACTCTCAAAAATTTTGCTATTATAAGCCAGCTCTTTGATTTATCACTATGCCAGATAATAGAAAATACGCAGATCGTCGAGAAGCCTTGATTAAGGCCGTAGCAAAGCGTAGAAAAAAATTAAGCTGCTGGCTATTGAATACAAGGGCGGAAAATGCCAAGTTTGCGGTTATGAAAGGTATCCGGGAGCATTAGAACTTCATCATCTAGACAAGCGAGACAAAAGTTTCGCAATTGGTGATAAAGGGTACACAAGATCCTGGGAAAAAGTAAAAGCGGAACTAGATAAGTGTGCCTTGCTGTGTGCCAACTGTCACCGAGAAGTCGGAGCGGGCATAACGAAATTAGACAGCGCAGAGTAAATTGAAAACCGAATAATAAATGACAATTAAGCTCCGGGATAGCTCAGCGGTAGAGCAGTCGCCTGTAGAGTAATGCAGCTTTTTATCGAAAGGTAAATCGAAAACTTCGGGATAACGGTGGAACCCTACTATTTAAAAATTGAGGGCAATACCGTGGGAACCGAGCACATAAAGTTTATATGCTCGGGCGCCGTAGAGACTAGATACCGAGGCACCTAAATCCGCAAGGATATGGTGGTGATATAGTCCACGCCATCAGTAATGATGAATTAAGTGTAAGCGATTGGTCACTGGTTCGAATCCAGTTCCCGGAGCTTAGAGGTCATTTAGCAAACCGCCCGTCTTGGGCGGTTTTGCTTCATCTAAGGTCCGGGAAAGGACGCAAACTGCTTTGCGTCCGTCTGGATTCGAACGCCGGAGTTGTGTTTTTGTCAGCAGACAAAACCAACGAGGCGGTGCCCAGACAAGGCCGAGCGGCGGCGAGGTTTTAGTCGCGGGCGAATCCAGTTCCCGGAGCTTAGAGGTCATTTGCAAAAACAGCGTTTCGGCGCTGTTTTTGTTTGACCTCGCTCCGAGGAAGCAAGTGAACGATTTCACTTGCGGACTGGATTCGAAGCCCGATTGAGCATTTTTTCAAGCCACAGTGGCGCGGGAAAAATCCAATCGGGGTACTGAAACTGTAAGTTTCGAAAAACGTACCCGCGGTCCAGTTCCCGGAGCTTAGAGGTCATTTGCAAAAACAGCGTTTCGGCGCTGTTTTTGTTTAACCCATTGTGATAGGCTGACCCTAGATAGAAGCCCGTCAACCCAGCAAAATTATGAACCTTCACACCGCCGAAGTTTTTGTTAAAGATGTCCTTTTTGAAATGACGGGCTTCAGCGTCGCCCCTCATTTATGGGGATCAATTCCCCTTTCAGATATTGGCCTGACTCCCGAATCATGCCGAAACTTATCAGTCACGCTGGGTCTTAAACCTGAAGACCTGACTCCGGCCATGACCCTCGAGGAAACCGCGAAGAAGGTCGAGAAAGACAGTCCACTCGACATGAGGGTTGAAACGGAGCCGATGTGGGCACTTAATTTTTAGAGTTTGCCTCACCTACCGACCACTTCATTTTGAAGCGTGGTCGGTTTTAATTTACCAAAACCATTACGGTGCTTTGACACATTGCTATATTTATGCTAGAAACAGACAAGAACAGCAGAAAAAAGTTTAAAGAGAAAGGCAGAACCTTGATAATCGACATCCACGCACACACATCAAATCACCAGATGAAGGGTCTCCACGTTACTTCGGCGACCATTGCCACACTAGAGGAGTTGGCCAAGCAGTATGGCATCTCAGCCATTATTCTGTTGGCAACCTACTTCCCCCACCGGGGAACCGGTGTCCACAATCACGATCTGCTAAAACGGATCGAGGGACGACCACTGTTTCGAATGTTCGGCAGTCTAAATGTCATAAATGGACTGCGTACCGGAATCGACGAGCTTGAGAAGTTGGCCCAACTTGGTTTAATCGCCGGCATCAAACTGTATCCCGGCTATCAGAGTTTTGAACCAAGCGAAACCCAACTTGTCGGGATCTATCAGCTGGCGGAAACTTATCGCCTGCCGGTGATGCTTCATGGTGGCGAACTGCATCGATGCCCAAAAGAATGGAACGAGCTTTCCCGACCAAAGTATGTTGAAAAACCGGCCCGGGATTTTCCGAAAGTTAAATTCGTCGTCAGTCACCTCTCGAACCCTCACTTTGAGGAACTTCGCGAAGTGATGACTCGTTGCCCGAATGTCTTTACCGACATCTCCGGACAATTTGTCTCCGGCGCCGAAGAGGACATGCCCGAGTATCGCAAACTTATCGTCGAGGAAATCCAAAAGTTTCTTTTACTTCCGAACGGAGAAGATCGGGTCATGTTTGCGACCGACTTCCCTATCCAGAGCTATGAAGATTCTTTGGATCTGGTCTGGCGCTTGAAATTGAGTGAGGTTGGGTTAAAGAAAATTCTGGCAGGAAATGCTATCAGGTTTCTGGACAGAACACACGCAACATAAAGAAAGGCAGATCAAATGAGCATAAAGAGAATACTCGTGACAGCCGGCAACACCCGGGTCCCGATTGACAGAGTTCGCGGTATCGACAACATTTTCAAAGGTCGAACCGGAGTCGCAATCGCAAAATATTTCGCCACGCAGGGTTGTAAGGTGACTCTACTCACATCGCATCCTGACCTCGCAAAGCAGTGTCATCCGAATTTGGAAGTCCTGTCATTCAGTTCGTTTGAACAACTGCGTTTTAAAATGAGGGCATTGGTCCAAGACCTAGCCTTCGACGCGATTATTCATTCGGCCGCGGTCTCTGACTATAAGGTTGCCGGCATGTACAAACAGACCGGCGAGGCTGTCGAAATTGGTGGGCACCTCCTGCGCGAGCTCAGCCAACTGGACAGCTCTGGCAAAATCGGTTCCGATCACCCCGAGTTGTGGATGAAAATGGTTCCAACAGTGAAGATCGTCGACCTGATTCGTGAACCGTGGGGCTTCAAAGGAATACTCGTTAAATTCAAGCTCCAGGT
The DNA here is from genome assembly GCA_041666545.1 of Candidatus Paceibacterota bacterium. NCBI lineage: Bacteria > Bacillati > Minisyncoccota > Minisyncoccota bacterium. Next base: position 226,630 of record JBAYGS010000001.1, read on the forward strand.
AGACATGACCGACGCCGAGCTCATTGAAATCGCCACGAAAAGTATGAAGCACTCCTCGGCCGACTTCATTGTTGCCAACACCCTGGAAGGTCTGACGGCTAAGGCCTTCATCATCTCGGTGAAGGGCGGAAATCCGATTCGCACCAGTCGAGACAAACTGCCCGAGAACCTCTACCAAGAACTCGGCCTATGAAATTACTCCTTGGCGTGACCGGCAGTGTGGCTGCCAAACTTACTCCGAAACTGGTTCGAACCCTCATGGAAAGAGTACCCGAACTTGAGCTCAAAGTCATCGCGACTGACCGGGCCCTGTACTTTTTCCGAAAGGAAGATGTACCGATTCCGGTGCTCACCGACAAGTCTGAGTGGACCGAAGGCGGTTATGTCAAAGACACTCCTGTTCTCCACATTGATTTGGGTGAATGGGCCGACCAACTGTTGATTGCCCCGCTTTCGGCCGACACTTTGTCGGACATGGCACACGGCAAAGCCAACAAGTTCCTGACCAGCACGGTCTTGGCCTGGCCGAGGGAAAAGCGAATTATCTTGGCTCCGGCCATGAACACTCGGATGTGGTCAAATCCAATCACTCAAGACAATCTGGCAACGATTCAGCGAGTTTACAATACAGGCACAATCGAACCAGTTGAAGGTATGTTGGCCTGCAAGACAAAAGGGGTGGGAGCGATGGCCCACATCGACACCATCGTCGCTTCCTTGCTCCCAAAAAAAGTACATTAGCTATCGCCGCCCGGCCTCCGGGCGGCTTTTTTATTTCCAAAAATCGCACAGGAATTTAAAAAACTTCAAACTGACAAAATGTATTACTTTAGAAACAAATGCTTATCGGTCTCGCGAACAATATTTGTGATATGATTTTCGCATGAACAAAAAGAGGATAATTTACTCGGTTATTGAAATCACACTTGGAGCACTGATGTTTGTCTACGGCGAGATTGACGACAGCCCCGGGGGACAACTGCTTGGGCTTCTGGCAGTCATTTTTGGCATTGTCGGCATAATGAAAAGCCAAAAGAAAAAGATTGGCTAACCGCGCCCAATGGTGCGGTTTTAATTTGTGACATTCAATTCAATGTATGCTAAGTTATTTTCGGAGTTAATTGAAACCGAAATTCACACTTTATGCCTACAATCTTGCCTGACACCAATTGGGAGGAGTCACTTGCTCAACTGCCCATAACCGACGAACAGAAGAATGTTTTACGGTTGGCAATTGGAAAAATCCTGCGAAAATCTCGGACTTTTCCGAAAATCGGGGAGGCTGAGTTTGACGACCTAATCAGAAAGGTTTGGTTTATTAAATTCCAACCTTCGGGAGCGAATTACATCCTAGCGCGCAAGCGCGGACGGCTTTGCTTACAGCATGAGGACTGAATCACGGGGACGGCTACCCAAACCAACACCGTCGTCACTTGCCCATTATCACAAAACAATGTTTCGATAGCGCCGCCCGGCCGCCGGGCGGCTTTTTCATTACTCTGCCCATACTTGACAACACCAAACAGTATGTTATCGTTGTAAAAGAAACCGTAAACCGATTCGGTTCCTTAACAAGGGAGAAAAATGAAAGGATTACGCTTAAGTTCCCTTTCGTGGGAACTCCATAAATTAAGTCCGGATTTTGATTCTCAGCCAGCCACCTCGATTGCAAGCATCGCGAAACGCTTTGGTGAATGGGGCGAAAGGCTCCTCGAGAATACCGACGATGACGCCGAGATGATTGATAAGTATCACGCACTGCCGCTTGAGGCTTTCGCCGGATTCACTTTTGAGGAACTCTGTATGCTCAAGCATTCCTCAAAATTTAGGATGAGTAGCTCGGTCCGAGACTTCTTCGAGCGAAACGTGCGACACGAAGTGATCCAAAAAATCACAAATTCCATGTGGCGCTGGTCATTTTACAAGAGTGGTTGGAATGAGATCGTCGAAATTTATGACCGTCTACGTCATTTCACCTTCTCGGATGATCCAAATTTTGAAGTTCGTTTGGATTACACGACCTATCACAATGAGTACGGCCACGCCAAGTTCAGTCGAGTTTACATCGACGGAACCTTTGCCTACTTGGTCTATTACAAACGCAAGCACATAATGACCATCGGCTTTTCCTTAGCTGGCAAGAGCCGGATTCTCATCCAGCAGGTTCAGTCAGCCAAACAGAGTGGAAATCGGTATTTGTACAAATTACCAAAAAACCGACTGGAATTTGTGATTGAGTTGTTCAGGAAAAACTTCCCCACCTACTCGCTGTATCTAATCGACGGGAAGAGTCTGGTCAAAAAGACGCTCGCCGACTACCAGAGAACCCTGACAAGAACTCTGGAACACATCAAGGCGTACCGGAAGGAAAACAGCGATTTTGCCAGGAGAATGCTTGAAGATTACGAGAAAGATTGCGCCACCTTCGAACAAAAAATCGCGCACCTCGAGGCAGACAAAGCAAGGCTAATCGCTTTCTATAGCGATACCGGTCGATTCAAGTTCGGCCGTTCGGTATACGAAACCCTGTATCTTGTTCACCGCCAAATTGTGGCTCACCTGCAAGCATCCAGGTGTCGTAGTAAGGCCTCTGAGCCAAACAACTGCTTCTCTGTGGCAGCTTAGACACTTAACCCACAAACCACTTCCCGACGAGAGTCTCGAGGTGGTTTTTATTTGCCTCATGTGCACAGTTTTGAAACCTTTAGTCTCCACTTTCATTGTATAATTCAGAATTTTATATTTGACAATTTTCATAAATATGCTAGCCTGCGAAGAGAGTCTTTTGGAGTTAGATTGGTCAGACAAACAAAAACAAAAGAAAGGAAGCCATTGAAAGGACAGGTCAGAAATCCGAACGATTCGTATGAACTGATGTACGAATTTTTGAAAATGCGCCGGGCCAGCACCGAAGCGGGCCAACCATTCACTTCGGCCGATGTCTCGGGTGAGACCGGGGTCAAGATCGAAATCGCTTGCAACTTCTTGAGGCGCCTTTCCGAGAAAGGCGGCCCGCTCATTCGCACTCGCGTCTCTTCCAGATTCGGACGGGGCACAATGTACACCTATCTTTTTGCACCCGAAATAAAATTGCCCAAGCCGCAGTTATCGAAGGGCGAAGTCGCAAATTTGGTCTGGAGAGTGTTCAAGCTGGCCAAGAAGCCGCTCAGCAAAACCGAGGTTGCCAGGCGAGTCGGTTGCCGAACCGGCAGATTGGTGAGTCGCAATTCAGTAAGCACCGTAGTCTATCGGTGGTACGGATTCAACCACCTGGCCCGACTCAAGAGGGGCAAGTACCAGCTTAAAAACCGGCTTCCTTGCCGTCCGCTCACTCTGTCGCTTCCGACTCAGTCACAAATCTAAATCGTTTTGGCCCGAAAGTGTTCCGACACTTTCGGGCCTCTTTTAATTCAGGAAAGCGAGACCGCCCCGCGCCGGAGCGCTGGGCGACCTTTTGCACCTTGACTTTTGGCATGAATATGATACAGTCCCCGACAGAACAGAACGCCGGCTTGTAGCTGGTATAGCCAAAGGAATATATGCCAAGAGCCTTGAAAACCGACCGTTTCTTTCTGCAAAAGGCAGCAAGAAGCGGTAAAAACAAAGACAAATTGCTTGTCGGGGTCCATAGTAGCCATAAGGACATCACGCTGCAAAACCTGCTTGATTTCCTGGAGGCGAACCAAATTGATCCCTCGCAGGTTGAGCTCAAATTCGGCTTCGTCACCACCGTTAACCCGAAAAACGGAAAGGGTGAAAATGAGAAAAGTTAAGGACATAGTCGAAGAATTCAAGAAGAGCGGTGCTACAAGTGAGGCCTTGACCAAAGCGGTTAACGAACTGCTTGTCCACGACATTCCAGAAATGAAGCGAGTGAGAACTGTGACGACTGTCAGTGGTGTCCTCGGCATCATCGCCACAGCGAAGGAACGTTTTGAGACCTTTGCCAGGCTCGCGCCATCAGTCGAAGGCAAGACTAGACTCAGCCCCGAACATTTCGGCCCCCTACTGCAGGAAGCCTGGCCAGAGGCGTTCGCGTTGTGGAAACTCTACAAGCCCAGGAATGTGTCAGGCGCACCCGAAAGAAAGGAGACCGAATGAGACCCGTTAAAGAAATAGTGACCGAATTCGGAAGAAACGGTGCCACGATCGAGGCCTTAAACACGGTCATAAATGAGCTCGTGCTGCATGATATCCCCGAGCTCAAGAGACAGAGGCGCGCACAGACAGACGAAGCCATCTTGGCAATCCTCAATACGGTCGAGGAGCGCTTCGGCGCCTTCGCCAACAAGGCACCCGCACTTGCCGACGGCAGAAAATTGCAGCCGAATCATTTCGACCTGATTCTGAAGGCGACCTACCCGGAGATACATGATCTCTGGCAAATCGGCAAGATGCTTAAGGGACGGCAATTGGTCCGCCGTTAACATCCAACCTCCCCACCCCGCACGCGCGAACGCGTGCGGGTTTTTTAATTGCGACAAACTTACTTTAGATATTTCATCTAAGAAAACATTCAGGTATAATTGTCTACAGTAAACCTTTTTGGAAAGGAGGGTTATGAGAATAGTAGTTTTTGATAACTCTCGGTTTTTGCAGCGACAGATTATCGAGGCCTTGACCTGCCCAATCAACCGACATTGTACCCGTTTGGAGCATAAGTGTGACGACTGGGAACTTTGGCACCATCCGGAGTGGTTAATCCAACACTTCATTGAGAATGGCGGAGCAGTGGCGTTTGCAAAACGCCGAGCCGAGTTTGTTCGCGAAGTGGAGGTTCCAGAAATCGAATACGAAATCTAGGATTACAAATTCTAGAACATGTGGCGACACCTTGGTGTCGCCACATTTTAATCTGTTAAAAATTGTAAGATTTGGTCTTGCAGGATTGACCCGGAGGCCCAGCTTGATATATCCTTCAACTAGATAGAAAGGACTAAATTATGCCGAAAAAGAAATTGTCGAAAAGGACTCGAGAACCGACCAAAACACCGCGGAAAAACAGGGGTCGCAAGTCAAGCACGGAGAGGGAAAATCAATCCGATATGCAAGGAGGACAAGGCCCCATCATACACGATAGAAGCATGGAAGACGGTAGCTACCACCAAACACTTGGTGGCTGGGGAATGCCCTACTAAGACCGCGATGGACTCTCTCATGAGAGTCCTTTTAATTTGTAAATTAAAACTGAAAGCTCTATACTAAAACCATGAATACAAAAAATGTTTCGACAATTTTAATAGTTATTATTTTGATTATAGCTGGTATTTACTTATTCAAGCCGAAAGCCCAAGTGGCCGCCCCTGTCCAGGGCGGAATTAATGAGAAAAATGCCACTTATGAAATCGGCAATCAAAAAGTCACTTTGGTTAATGGTGTAGCTGAGACTGAAAGCGCTCCGGAATCCGCGACCAAAACTACCACCCGATATTTTGGCAACGAGATCAGACATGACCTCAATGATGACGGCCAGGAAGATGTGGCCTTTTTGCTAACTCAAGAAACCGGCGGTAGTGGCACCTTTTATTATTTTGTCGCCGCGCTCAATACTCCAAACGGTTACATCGGCTCGCAAGGATTTTTGTTGGGTGACCGCATTGCTCCCCAATCGACAGTGCTGGAAGAAGGAATTACGGCGGTTGGGACGGCAAGAAAAAATGTTATTATCGTAAATTACGCCATTCGAAAACCCGACGAACCGTTTACCACTTCCCCATCAGTTGGCAAAAGCGTTTGGCTTAAACTCGATCCGGCCACCATGCAATTTGGCGAGGTGGCGCAGAATTTTGAGGGAGAATCAAGATAAGACCCGTGTTGCTTGGCCTCCAATATCAAGGTCGGACCTTGATATTGGAGGCCTTTTTGGTTATTTGACAAAATACTCAATCTATGATAACATTCTAGGCAGAAAGTCAAACCAAAAAACAAACTCGGAACGACTCAAAAGGTCGCTTCGAATAAAAAGAAAGGACAAAAGTGAAGATCTTGTTCGCAAACGGTAATCCGATTTTTTCATCAACAAGAGTCCGGATACTCACAGATCTGGGCTTCCGGGTGGACTTCCGTAGGGACGCGGCTCAGGTACTCGAGGCCTTCACCGGCCCCAAGGAGACATGGCCGGACATCCTGGTCATGGACAACTTCCTTCCTCAGGGTGATACCGAGGAGGTCAACGAACACAGCACTTATGGCTACATCCGGACAGGGATGGCCATTTATGCAGTCCTCCGGAGAAAGTACATCGCAGTGCCGACACTGATTTACACAACCGACCGCCAAGGACATGAGGAACTGAAGCTGCTCTGTCTTGCCGATTCACGCTTGTGCGCAGTTTACGAATGTGTCGATAACTCAACGAAGGAAATCACTACCACGGTCCAAAAGCTGGCCAAAATTGTCGAAGCCGAAGCCAAGACTGCACCGGCCTCACCCACGAAGATGGATCTTAGCGAGTGTTGACAAACCTGCCGGCTCAAGGTCAAAATTGGTGACGCAATCTCGGTCGTGAAGGTGCTCATGGCACATCCGTGCGACGAGGGTCGCAACAAACGACCGGTCGGCAACCGAGTTCATCTGGTCCCGGGTGGCTGGTTCGAGACCAGCCGAGTCGAAGTTCTCGAGCTTCTTCCGTGGGAAGAATAACTTCCCCGCCCCGCCCAAGAAACCTCCGAGGTTTCTTGGGCGGTTTTTAATATCAAACTACATAAGACCGTCTTACGCGTAAGACGGTCTTATGTAGAGAAAACTCCCTTTGTTGAGGGATTTTTTATTGATTGACTTTTAGTATGAGATATGATATAATTGCCGGCAGAAAGTTGGACCGAACATTGTCCAATTAGTCCCTAAACAACCAAGGCCTAAAGCACCAAGTGCTCGGCTAAGACCCTAAAACAGATTGCTAAATCTGCTCGGGTAAGAAAGGAAAAATGATAGATAAACTCATGCCGAAAGGCTATTTCGACGGGGTCCAGCGTGAAATGGTTCGCGCCGGATTTGCTCACATCTCAACGGTGCCGATCGACAGCACCGAATGTGAGTACCATGTCCCGACAGTCGCCGCTCGGGCCACTTCCATATTCTTTCACAAGCACGGGAAGGGGTTCGTCGTGATGCTCCGGTACAACGAACACATTGAGGACTCCGGGAATCCGCGAAAGGGAAACTGGCGAGTGGACTTTTACATTCGTTTCAAATCCTTCCGAACCCTACTCCAAGAGAATCCTCACTGGCTCGAGGACACCCTTCACGAGCACGGGGGTGGCATCTACCACGACATGCCGATCTTCGGGTCAACAAAGGTGGAGATCGAGGGGTTCAGAAGTTACGGCAGTATGAGCATTGAACGAGACTGCGAGAACGAGCAGGTCGTTCTGCATTTTGAAGAGCCTTACAGCCGGTCCGAGACCCTATCACCAACCGAGCTGATTGTAAAAGTTGATCGGGTGTATCGGGCTGTCAAGAAATACCTCGACCGCGGGCCAATTTTTAAGCCCTCACTTCTCGACCTCGTCCCCCACTATACCTTCTCTGGACAAGACAATTTCACCCTGCCGTGGAAGACGGAGAAGCTGGAAGAAACCTTCTGGTCCAAGTTTGACTGGCACTACTTCCGCCATTTGGTCGTTCGCCCTTGGGGCTACAACTATCGACGGAAGGAGGCTACCGCCTAATTCACCCGCTCCGCGTGCGCAAGCATGTCGGAGCGGTTTTTTATTTGATGATGTGGCGCGACCGAAGTTTTGCGAGGGCAAAACTTCGGCTTTTTATCTTCTTCGCTATTGCAGTGTTTTGCAAAACACTGCAATAGCGAGCACGGCAATTAAAAAATCCCCCGAGCGACTAGCGCTAGAGGGACTATGACGAAAACAAACTACTTCCCTGCCCCATGGCCGTTTCCGTTCAGAGCCACTTCCGAGAATTTCCCGTTTTTCGGGTCTTCCTCGGTTGAGAGTGTCCGAAACGAATCCGGATGAGACAAGTTGAACTTGCTCACATGGACGCGATGTTCCGGCCGGAAGCCTTGCTCCAAGACCTTAGCCACCATCGCTGCAAACTCCGGCGTGGTTTTGACCTTGGTCGAGAGAGCCTGGCGCGGCAAGAGCTGATCAAAGACAATCCTCGCTCCGGTCGTGATTGAATTGCCCGAAACATCCGGCTGCCAGAACTGTGAGAGAGTGACGATTCGCGAACCAAGAAAAACCGCTTCCTCGATATCGTGGGTGACGAAAATCACCGTCGTCTTGTACTTCTCCCAAAGCTCCAGGATGAAGACCTGCAACTCTTCACGAGTCGACGGATCCAAAGCCCCGTAGGGTTCGTCCATGCAGAGAATTTTCGGCATAGCGAAGAGGTCGATTGTAATCAGCGTTTGGGCAATCGCCACTCGCTGTTTCATCCCACCCGAAAGTTCGTGAGGATACTTGTCCCCGGCGCCTTCGAGCCGAATTTTTTTGAGATATCCTTCGGCCAGCAATCTGGCCTGTCGGTTCCACTTCGGCGACCATAGTTCCCGCCAAGGATCTGCTTGGTACTTGAGGCTCAAGAGGATATTCCCTAAAACAGTGAGATGTGGAGCCAGAGTGTAATTCTGAAACACCACACCACGCCTGCGATCAGGGAAACCGGCCGGACCGCCCATAATTTGAAACTGCAGAGCGGTATCGACTTGCTCCTGCCCAGTAATCAAACGGAGAAGGGTCGACTTGCCACAACCGGAAGGCCCGACCATGGTCACGAACTCGCCACTCTTGATTTTGATGTCCACATTGTTGAGCACCACTTTGCGGCCACCCGGAACTTTCGGATCCGGATAGCCGTGGTAAGCGCTCTCAACCAGAATGTCGTACTTGGTTTTTGTCTCCATATTTCCTTTCTAGTTGCTGACTTTGCTATACCAAGCGAAGCAACGCAACTTAAGCGAGAGCTTTAGGATGTAGTCGCAACTGTAGGCCAGGGCGGTGATATACATCACATACGGAATAATCAGGGCCATGTTCATGTACCTCTGTTGGAGGTAAACCCGATAACCCAAACCTTCCGTTGACGCTACCGCTTCTGACGCAATCACAAAGATCCAAGCGGCGCCGAGCGACACTCGAACCAAGTCAATGAGTCGCGGAAACATCTGTGGCACCACGATGCGCATCAAGACTTCAAACTGCGACGCACCAAGAGTCAATTGCTTGACCTTAACCTCGTTCGGGATTTGCTCCACCATTTGTTCGACGCTTCGCGCAATCGGGATCCCGATGCCGAAAACAATCAGAAAAATTTTGGAAGCTTCACCGATACCAAGCGCCACCAAGACGATGACTAGCACCGCCAAGGGGTTGATATTTGAGAGGACAGTAATAATCGGCATAAACAAGGACCGCAGGCCCGGGAAAAGTCCGATCATAATTCCGGCCACATAGCCAAAGACTGCGGAAATACCGACACCGATGGCAAGCCTTCGCAGACTCGCCTTGGTATCTTCGAGGAAAAAATTCTTGCCCGAACGCTTGTCCGGGACAGTGATTATTTCCTTCATTTCGCCGTACATCTGACTGAAGTACGGCATCAGTTTGTCATCCGGATTTTTTTCGTGACGCTTTTGGGCGATCAGGAAATAAACCAGGAGCAAGAGCGCAACCGGCAAGAGTCCGAGAAGTTTTGAAAGCTTCTCGCCCGGTTTGGCATTGATGCCAAAGAATAACGGAGTCCGACAATGGATGTTGTTGTCCATTTGGTTCCTTTCTAGTTTGTTTGTTTTTAAAGAACAAGCTTTTTAGGGCTTAAATCCTTACTGGGTTCTGATTTTGAGTATACACATTTTCAGCCGTCTGTCAACCCCGTTAGAGATAGGTCGTCGCAACGACGACCGTGGCCGTCACTGTTTCCAAACATTTTGTGTAAAAGCTAAGTTGGTTTCGTGATCGCTATTCCTAACAAAAAATCTCTAACGGGGTCAAGACAAATAACGACACCGGTACGCGTTAGCGCACGACACCAATACACGAATAGCTGAATTCGTGTGTGCGTATTCGTGGTCTCGCTATTCGCGTACTTTATTCGTATGCCCTATTTGTAAGGGTTCTTAACATAAAAACCCCTCGCCTGCCGTAGCAGATGAGGGGTTGGGCCGGAACGCTTCGCGCTCCGGCAAATAATTACTTCAAATAACTGGTGGGATCCTTGTAGTGGATCTTCACATTCTTCGGATTGCCGTAAACCGACCCATCGGGAAATTCGATCCCGATATGTTGGGCCGACTTCGCACCTTGACCAAGCAGGCCATGATCGAAACAGAACTCCGCCACGGTCTTGGCTGCCTTCTTAGCTTGCGGGCCGCTGGCAAAAGCCTGCGCATCCGCCGGCTTGTAGAACATGTAGGTCGTCTTCAACTGGGCCTTGAACTCGGCGACCGTACCACCGGCGAATTTCGCCATGGCCGCAATCGCTTCATCCGTTTTCTTGCCCTGGCCGGTCATGATCTCCATCGCCTCAAACCATGCTCCGACCAGTGCCCTTTTGACACCTTCCGGAGCGTCGCGACGAACCACCATAAGATCCTGGATTTCGCCGGGAATCTTGGATGAGTCGAAGACCATCTTCGCGCCGGGCAAATTACGCACCTGCATCAAGATCGGGTTCCAGGTGACGCAAGCGCCCTTGGGACCGGAACTGGCGAAGGTGGCACCGATGTTAGCATCCGAAGTGTTGACCTCGGTCACATCGCCGTCCTTCATTCCTTCGGCCTTGAGAGCTTGGGAGAGAAGATAGCTGGAAACCGAGTCCTTCACGATCATGAACTGTCGACCCTTCGCTTCGCGCAAAGATTTGGCATTCATGAGCACCACTCCGTCGTTGCCGTTCGAGTAGTCACCGACCACGAGGATGTCGGAATCGATACCGCCGGAGGCCGGCATATCGAGACAGTCCATGATGGTCATCGCGCAACCCACAGCCGAACCGGCGGTGTACTGGTTGATCGAGGTGACATAGTCATTGATGAGGACAATCTCGACTTTCACGCCGTGCTTGTCCGCATGCTTTTTCATAATGCCGGAGTCGCTGATGTATTGCCACGGCTCCCAGCCGGTGTAATGGGACCAGAGATACCGATAGGTTTCGCCGGCCTGCACTGCAGTGGAAGCAACCAAACTGATGATGGTCAAAATAAGAAGGCTGAGGTATTTTTTCATGCTGACTTTTCCTTTCTTGCCCGAACAGGCGGAGCCTGTTTTAGGGCTTTCTGACTTCTCGTTTTTGTTTTACCCGAGCAATTCTTATTGCTTTAGGGTTTTGTTTTCTGACTGATGGCCCACGGCAAGACCGTCCTGCCGTGGGCCGATTCCTTCCCAACCAATTAGGCATTGAGAGGGGCACCGGAAGGCTCGAGCTCGAGGCTAATCGTCGAACGTTGCGCGTTGCCGCGTTCCATCCGACCAATCACCTTCTCTCCTTCGCCAGCCATCCGATCCATCTCCGCAATGTTTTGCGCCATTTGCGGCAAAGCTTCCTGCTTAAACCGAGAAATGTCGTCAACAGCAGACACCACGTCTGCGAAACACGTCTTCAGCTTATCAAGACTCAGAGATTGCCCGGAAGCCCGCTTGTTGACATCGGCCACACCTGTTTTGACAAGTTGGCCCATTTGGACAAGCATTTCGTTGGCAGTCTCATCCATGGCTTCGAGACTCTTCAGAATCACACGCTGATCAGCAAGGGCGATTGACGCCGCGGCACCAATCCTGAGAGCATTGACTGTCACCTCTTCACACCGGCGCACTCCGCGAATCAATTCGCGATTAGTACGACGGATAACTTCGAAGACGATCACGCCGTTCTGATTGATCAGTAGGTTTTGCTGAAGGTCCACGATCCGTTGGCGGAGAGGGAACAAGACTTCTTCGTTAAGAAATTTGCACTTCTCGCTTTCCGGATCAATGCTGGCAATTTTCTCTGCAAGCTTATCGTCGAGACGTCTCGCAACCTGAACCGTCTTCTGCAGACGCAAGATCAGGCTGCGCATTTCCGCTTGATCCTCACTCAGAAAATCGTTGTCCCTCTGCAATTGGGCTGCCCCTTCTCGCATTTGGAAAACGATCGCCTCGATTACGCCACTGGCCGATTGGTACTTGGTAAAGTACCGGTTGGCCGTAATCCCCACAAACGGAATGTACGACAACACTCGTCCAAAGGCACCGGGTGCCAAGATGTTGTAGCGAGCAGGATTGATATGATCAACCTGCACTTTGAGATCAATCAGCGATTTCGCCACCGGCCGACCTTCGGTTGTGGTTGCCAATTTCCCAACTTGTCGATTAAGGAGGCCGCTTTTGGCGAGCAATCCTTTGACGAGCGGGGCGCCGATTGATTCAACAGCTGCCTCCATCTGGACTCTTTGGCTGGGCTGATTCAGATCACAACCAAGAATCTTGTCGAGCACTTCTTGAGCGGTTTGATCCACCTGAAGATCGACTTTTTTCTTGCTGTCCAAATCATCCGCGCTCAAAAAACCCAAATCCCTTCTGACCTGATCAGGTTTTGCAACCTGTAAAGGCGCCACTGGCGCCGCTGACACGAGAACTTGTTCTGACATATGTTATCTCTTCCTTTCTTCTGTTCTGCTGTTTAGGTTTGCTTTTCCACTGGCAAATCGAGAGGATTAACCTTCGATCTGTTATTGACTCGATTAATCAGACCGACCAATTCACTCATGGCACCTTCCAACTCGCCATTGCCTTGACCTTTGATTTTGAGCGCAGCGGAGCCGGCCTGATCGATAGCTGTGAGCACTTCTTCGTTTCGAGCCAAAAGCTCGGCGACCTCAGCTTGGCTGTCGTCGTAAAGCTTGGCTCGCTCCTCCAAAGTTTTCACAGTTCGCTCGTCAGCCGAAGTGCGTATCAACTTTCTTTTCAACAAGTCGAGCTTCCTCGAAATATCACCGCGATTGATATCGCTGATGTTAGTGAGAATGTTCGCAACTCGCTCCAAATTACTGACGGCAGAAGCGTAAACCACTTCTGCCGAACCCAGAAATCTGGTAAAAGACAGCTCGCCTTCGTTGAGAACTCGGGAAAGAACAGTTCGCAGATTTTCAAACTTGTCTGCCAACTGCCCGACCTGTTCTCGACCTTGATTGCAACCAAGTTTTTTCAAGTCAGTCGCAACCGTCTCCAACTTTTGCTCTTTCATGACTTCAAATCGATCGTGAAGCTCCGCGTAATACCTTTGCAGGCACGCGTCGCGTCCACCGAAAAATTTGATGGCCCAATTGGCGGCACCGACGAAGGTGCAACCGGCGGCAATCCCAAGCGCTGCCGGGACTGTCACCATGCCAAAAAGTCCCAAACCAAATCCTGCCGCCACGCCTAGGGCCGGGGGCCAAAGGGTAAGCGGATGCTGAATCGTATCTGACAAAGCCGCCCTGCGAGCGGCCGTTTCGCTGTAATCCAGCTCAACTGACGCGCCTTTCGGGTTTTCGTTCATTTTCAGCCTTTCTATATATTTTTAGTTATTTGAAGTTTTCAACGAACACAAATCTGTTTCCCACTATACACAAAGTATAGTTTTTGTCAAGCATTTAGGCCAAACTTGGCGTGGTCTCGGATATTAAAAAACAGTTAATAACCGTTACGAATACGCCTGCCTGCCGGTAGGCAGGGCACATGAATATATAAAAAACCGTCTCCCTCTTCGGAGAGACGGTTGCTTCGATCAGACACCGATCTGATGAAGCTTTTGCACATTGGCAATCTGGTCCATGAAGTCGTGCGTGAACTCCCGCAATGCATCTCCATGGTCCATGCCAAACTCCTGCCGTGCGATATTGTCGACGGCTCCGACCAGATCCGCATCGGTCAAACCTTCGGTCGGCTCCGGCTTCAAGAGTTCCCGCTCCAAAGCCAGACGCTTGGCATCGGCGACAATCGCCGGAATCATAGACCCACTCACAATATGGGCCAAGGTGAAGTCAACAGTCGTACCGTCAGCCTTCTTGATTTCGTAGATTCTCCGCTCCGGAGAAAAAACCGAAATCGCGCCGACTTCGGCCAACAATTCAGCCGAGGTAGTGGAGGAAATCGCCACACCCTTAAAGTTCTTGAGAAAGATTTCCCGAACCGCTACCTTCGTGGGCCGTTTGATTTCGATTTTCACATCGATTCGACCGGGCCGAATTGCCGCACTATCCAAACTCTCCGGCTTGTTGGTCGCCAGAATCACAATCGCGCCCGATTCCCGCACGCCTTGCATCTGCGCCAGAAAGGCCGGCACAATCGTCTTCAAGACATCACTCGAAATCCCCGAATCGCGTTTGGCCAAAATCGCTTCAGCCTCGTCGATGAAGATAACCGCCATGATGCCGGTCCGACGATAGAACTCGCGGGCTCGCGCAAAGATGTGGCGGATGGTCGCTTCCGGCACGCCGACATACTTGTCGAGCAACTCCGGACCAGAAACCAGGATGAAGCCGCCTTTGGGACTCACACCTTTCTCTTCGCAACGTTTGACCAAGGAAGTGTAGACCGCCTTGGCAAACATTGTCTTGCTACAACCCGGAGGGCCGTAGAGCAGAAAGCCGGCCGCCGGCTTCTTGCCAAAGAATTTGTAATGCTTTGGAAAGCGCATCGGCCTCTCCATCGAGTCCAAGAACAACGCCTTGGCCGCTTCTTGGCCACAAATGTCGTCCCAAGTGATGCCGGTCGCCTGATCGAGCTCAAACGAGTCGTCTTCGAGACCGTAATTTTCGAGCACGATCGCGAGGGCCGAGTCGAGTACGACTCGGCCATTCGGAACCAGTTTGCCAGCAAACTTACCGGCAAAAACTGTCCGGCGTCCACCCGAAACATCTACCACCGCCAATTCCTTGTCGATAATCTGGGAGACGAAAGCGATGCTACCGGTCGGAACTGCGGGCTCCACACCAACGGCGCGGAGAGTTTCGCGTTCCAGCTTGACCACATCACCCGGTTCGATGTTGAGACCGTCGATCGGCACCTCAATCATCTGACCCGAGTAATTCACGGTCGCAAACCGCTCTTTTTCGCCTTCGGCGAGTTCCAGATCGCAAGCGCCACCCTGCACACCGAACATACCGATGCGATAACGATTTTTGGCACCGTCAGGAAAGCTGACCCACGACCAGCCCTCTTCCCTCGGGTCTGGCGCAAAAATCCGGCCAACCCCTTTCGGGGCTGAAGCGGCAAACTTACTGCCGGGATTAACCGTGACCAGAGTCCCAGTTTTCCGGAGCATGCTCGGAGTCGGTTTCGGCATCCGAGAACTCACTTTGAGAACTGTCGCCTGAACCAGAGGGTAACGAATTGGATTTTGTTCCAAGTCTTGATTGAAGTCTGTCATATCATTTCCTTTTTTTGAGTTTTTCCAAATAACAATCTGAAATATGTTTAGCATAAAACAATGATTTTGTCAAACAAAAAACCGGTAGTGCCTCCCAGTCTTATGCATCGCCCGGACCCGCCGGACGAAATAAGATGGAAGACACCACCGGTAAACTCAGCCGACTAATCGGCCCAAACCAGTCAGTAGGATTCGGCCATGAGCGTAATCTCCACTCGTGGCAGACGATACCCATACGCCCGATCAGATTCGCCCGGGGCCCGAGGCAAGGGTTTCTTGCCACCGAAGCCTTCGGTCCGCATTCGGTTTTCGTCAATCGAATAGGTAATCGAGAGATACCTCGAAACCGATTCGGCCCGCTGTTCCGAGAGGGTGGCATTGGCAGTCTGGTCACCATCAAGCGAGGTGTGTCCGCCGATAAGAATCCGAAAAGTCGGATAGTGCTTCAGCCTTTCGACCGCCGCGTCCAACTTTTCTTTCTCGGAAACTCCTAACTCAGAAGAGCCGGTCTGAAAGATAATCGGGTCAACCCGAATACTTCCGACTGATCGAAGCTTGCTCCACTGCGCCGGAGTCAAAACCTTGAACGACCGCGCCAGCGCCGCCGTCGGATCGAGAGCTTTGACTCCCCCATCGAGACTTGCGAAACCGGTCCGCAAACCATTTTGGTAAATCGCCGTAATGAAGGTGCTGTTGATAATCCGATAAGGATCTTTGTCCGGTAAGGGACTCTCCTTGAAGTCGCCGGCCTCCAAAAGAATGGAGACTGTCGAACCAATCGTATCAACCAAGCCTTGCTCAGCAATCTGCCCAGGACCGCTCACTCCAAACCACTCTTGGCAATTCTCGCTAAGATTTACAAAGCGTACGCCATCGAGCATGGTCTGGATTGCCTCCTTGGGCACCTTGAGTTCGTCGTGAATGTCCTTCTTAAACTCTTCGGGGTTGTCGGCATAAAACTTCAACACTCGGAAGTAGGTTTTGAGGAACAGGTCAACCCGCTCCGGATACTTGGTGGCAAACTCGCGGTTCACTACCAAAATATCGACTACGGCCCGGCTGATGCTTTCCGTCCCGATAATCTTGCCAACGCCCGGAATCTGCAGAGCCTTGGAGACATTCGGCTCCCAGAGTATTGCCATCGAAACTTTTTTGCTCTGCAACAGGCGCAAGGCTTCTTGAGAATCTTTGGTCTCGAAACGATGTTCGCGATCAAGATTTTTCAGAGCCGGCACATTGAAGTGCGAAGCGACCGTTTTTAGCAATTGATGACTCGGCGAACCTTGCGTGTAAGCAATCCGTGGCGAGACCCCACTTTTCAGCGAGTCGAGGTTTTGCACCAAATTGGTGTAGGCCACGATTGCGTCATCGCCTTTGGATTCGTCGATGACCATGATAATCGTCGCCGGAAAATCGTGGGCGGCGGCGTTCAGGATTTCGGAGTCGACTGTCATCACCGCAAAGTCCAATTTGCCATCGCGCAGATTTTTATTCCGCGCTTGGTAATCGGCTCCGTCGTTCTGACACTCGAGCAAATAGCCCTCGTTGCGAAGGAACTTTTTCATCCGTCCGGAACTGACCGGGAAATACCCGATCCAATCGTCGTAGGCCAAAGTAATCTTGGCTTTGACATCTTTGGCGTCACTCGTTTTCTTCTGCAAATGGCTTTTGACCATGAGCAGAATTTTGAACGCGCCGAAGATGCCCAACATCACCACGACCATAACGATAAACGGGGCGAAGCTACTTTTTTTCATTTTTATCCTTTTTGATTGGTTTTAAAGGTTCACAAATCTGTTTCCCACTATACACATAAAATTTGTTTTGTCAACATAAATTCTGGATGGCTTTCTTATTCGCATGCCCTGCCTGCCGGCAGGCAGGCCTATTCGTAAGGGTTCTTAACAAAAAAGCCCCACACATGCATGCACGTGTGGGGCGACTGACATTGCAACTAGAACTTGTCGGACTCGGCCAACACCTCCGCCAAACCCTTTTCAAGGTCCGCCGGATTGTTGGCTTCCTTGTAAACCGTTCGTCCCGGTTGATTGAGCGAGTGCCGGCTACCAATGTGGAAGCCAATGGTGTGAATCACTACGGGTGAATCCCGCAAGATGATGTTCACATCATTTCCCGGATCAAAGCCTGCGTTGGCTTCCCCGTCGGTCACAATGACCAAGTGGTACTCGCCATAGCCAAGTTGCCGAACCGCTTGCTTGCGCAGTTGTTCGTAGCCGAGGCGAACCGCACTCGAGAGCGGAGTCGCACCGCCGGCACCAGCTGACTGTACAGTTTGGTAGAACTGCTTGCGATTGTTAACCCCCAGGGGCACTCTTTCGGAGGGTCCGTTCGAGTCGAAGATGGCCAAACCAAGAGAAGTCTCGGCCGGGATTTTCCGACCAAAGGCTTCAATTGCCCGCTTGGCCGTCACAATCTTCGGCTCGCCGTTCTTGGCATCCGCCATACTGCCGGAGCAATCAAAGACGAGGTAGATGTTTCGTCGCATCAAATCGGCGTCGAGCACCACGCCCTTGGTCTCCACTCCCTTGATCCAGACATCTCCGAGACGACTGGGATTGGGCGGAGCGGCCGTGGCCTGACTCGGCGGTTGATCGCCACAGCCCGAGATGATGAACACCCCGAGGAACAGTAAACCGAAGCGCTTGATGAGCTTATTCATTTCGCACCTCCCGCCGGCGCGAAGACCTGCATTTCAGTGTCACCAACAGGGATGAGATTGAACACCACCCGCATGTTGGAAGCCCACTCTTGTTGAGTCTTGGGACGGATTGGTTCGCCATTCGCAATGCCGGTCTTGGGTTGTTCAAACCCGTGACCAACCACCGCATATTGCGACGGGTCCATCACCACACCCTTCGACTTGGCGTAGTTGAGCAAGCTTTCCCGAACCGCGATTGCCCGCGTCAAGGAAAGATTCTTGGCCGACTGCCGCAAACGCGACAGAACCAACTCCGGCGCATTCGCCAATTTCTTGTCGATATACTGCGTCGGGTCGGCATGACCCTCAACCGTGAGAATCGCACCGCCGTAGGTAGCTGCCAATTCAATCGCCTTGTCATAATCAGCCTTGTACAGTTCAGCGTTGAAGCTGTTCTGGTTCGGGCTGAAGTAGATTTCGAGTGAAAGAATCGAGCCGTTGGCCAGGGGTCCTTGCTTCGTCCTTTGGTCAATAACTTTGGCAACTTCGCTCACTTGAAACCGAGGAGTTTCGCTCGCCACGGTTTGAGTCAGACCCCTTTTCAGAGCTTCGTAATCAAACCCGGCATGGGATAGACCGACCTTGCTGGTCAGAAGACCCATCGCGAGAAATGCATCCTGCATCTCCTTCGTCAAGGTCTCAAACTTACGAACTTCCGTCGGTGTCGCAAAGAACTTCACGTTCCCCACATAGCCGACAAACTCACAATCGCCGTAAAGTCCCTTGGCATCAGCAACCGCCTGCTCGCTGTCGAGTAAGATTTTCGCCGAAGCCGTCATCAACTTGTCATACTCGGCCTTGCGATTGGCACTACCGATTACGAGCTGACTGAGACTTTCCTGAGCCGACAGAAGTGCATGGACGAACTTTCCAACCTCCGCTTTATGAGCCTCGAAGTAATCGCTTCTCACTCCGTAAACATCGGGAATGATTCGGCTGGCAAGGGTGCGGAGAAGGATTTTCGCCCCCTTCACCGACCCTTCAGAGCCGGTGCCGACGGTGCCGTTTGAAGTCAAAGCCGCCGCATCGGGCGAGATGACAAAACAAGCGTCCACAGAGGGATCCTTCTTGAAGGCCTCGCTAGGAGCTTCCGCCGTACCCGTCAAGTCTTTCACCCAGCGGATTTTGACGTCGCTCATCTGGAGGCCGGCACTCTTGAGGACCGTGGCAAGATATTCAACATGCGGGCTGTAGGCCTGCAAGCAGACGGTCTTGCCTTTCAAATCCTTGATTGTATTGATGCCGGATTTAACCACCAAGCAGTCGCCACCAGATGACCAGGTCATCTGGTAGATGACAACCAATTTGGTGCGCGGGTCCTTCGCTGTCAATTCGGAAGCCTGATTCATCATTCCTGCTGTGCCCCGCAGATACGGAGTCACGCCGGAAATATAATGCTCCAACTGCTTGGCGAAAACATCCTCGCGAACCAACTTGAACTTCAAACCGGCTTGGGCGAAGATACTGCCTGGCGCCGTATTCACGCCACCGCCATTCGCATGGATGGTGGCGATGTCGCCACCCCAGGTGATAATCGGAAGCTCCATCACGGAACCTTCCTGAACCGGGCCAACCTTCGTCTTGACCACCTCGGTAAGAGGCGGCGAAGCGATGTACTGGGCCGCGGGGAGACTTAGACTGAACGCCGCCAAAAGGCCCACAAAAACTGCGAGCAACTTTATCTTGTATTTTTTCATTATTCTGCCTTTCCTGTTTGTTTTCTGACAGCTCGTCTGTCTTTGCTTCTTGGCTTTTCCTTTCATTTAAGCCGTTTTTTCTAGATGCAAATGTCAACGAACGAACTTCTCCTACCTATATTGCATAAATATCAAGCTTTGTCAAGCATTTTCGCGGGTTGGACTATTTGACTTTTTATATTTGATATGTATAGTTGAAAAAGAAATTCCGACAAAAAAAATTATGAAGACCTTCCTCACCCTCGTCACACTTACACTCTGCGTCACTTTTGGAATTTATTTCTACCCGAACTACAGCAGTTGGATCAAGCAAAAAATTTCCGAATTCCGAAAGCACCAAAAGGACAAGGTGAAAACGGCCAATTTTGAGTTCATCGAAGTTCAGCCCGACAATCCCACCAATTCCGAGGTGGAAGTTCTCAACAGGTGGCTCAAGGACAACAGGGGGCAGAAAATTGCCGCCTTTACTCAAGTAGGTCTTGGCTATCTACTTTTGACCGAAGAGGGTGACAACTCTCGCCAACTCTTTGCCGCCCTCAATTGCGGTAGCCGAGATAGTTGGACCGCTGATAACGGATTTGGGGTTGCCGATTTGCAAAGACAGTTTCAACTTACCTGGCCAGCGAGCAAAATAACAAGTTTTGCTCCCTCGCTACAAATCCGGGCAAAAAAGGCTTACATAATCCTTTATGAGAGTCAGCTCTCTAATTTGCCGACAAGATAATCGAGTTCGGGCCGCGCGTTTCGCGCGGCCCTTTTAAATTGATTTGACCCCGTTAGAGATAGGTCGCCGCAACGACGACCGTAGCAGTTAAGGTGTCTCCGGTGTTCTAAACAAAAAGGAGTTTGGCTTTGTGACTGCCATTCTTAACAAAAAATCTCTAACGTGGTTGACTTCCTACTTGAATATGATAATTATAGGTCAGAGTTCAAGCACAAAACCGAACTCGGAAAAGAAAGGAAAAGTATGAAGAAGGAAGAGATCATTGACGCCATCAAAGTTAAAGGTGGCGAACTGCTCCAGAAGGTCAAAGACATCATCGCCAAAGGCAACGCCAGCAAAATCCGCATCAAGGGTGAAGACGGCAAGACCGTTGCCAGCTTCCCCATCAATGTCGGCCTCATCGCCACCATCGGCGCGCCTGTCTTCGTCGCCGTTGGCGCGATGGCCGCGGTCATCAACGACTGCACAATCGAGGTGGTTCGAAAGACGGACGATAGCGAGAAATCCAAGAAAAAAAAGTAGCCCTTCCGCCGGCCAGACACCAAGTGTCTGGCCTTTATATTTGGCATCGACCGAATATCAGTGGCACCAATCAAAACCTTTTCCCAACATACAATTTACTCGCGGTCGCGATAAAATTGTATGTTGGAAAATCATGCTCGGGGAAATCTTGCTTGTTGGTAAATACCGTAAGAGGATATAGATTATGTCATTTGACTTTTTTGATTTTAACTGTAGATTAGAACTTAGAGAAACCTGAACATTTTAAAAAAGGCTAATGATGAATACTGACGAAAGGCCCGTTTACATTACTAATGATGTTGAGGCCGCCGGGAATCGACTTGGCCACCACTGCGCCCTATCCTTTGGAACCTGCGTTGTCACAAGAGACGCAAACCTAATCGGCAATCGAATCACATCGTTTCCTGATCTGATTTTCTACACTGAACTCCGGCCTAGCACGATTAATTTCGAGGTTGAAGCATTAAAAGTCGGCTGCCGACAACTCATCTGTCTCGAAGAACGCATCCGGACCGACAAGAGATTTGATCCTGACAGTAACCTGTTTGAGCCGGAAAGAGTGATGGCTTACCTACAAAAAGTTGGCGAGGATCCGAGGCTGGCCATGGAGCGCTTTCTGGCTTGGATTGAGCGGGTGACCCTTGGCAATAAACTCAAAGTTGAGGCCGTAGCTGACACCGTCTTTTTTGACAGTGGCTTCATCAATCTTTTCTTTGGTCCGAATCACCGAAACAAATCCCCTTACGGTTGGGGCGGGCTCGATCTCGACTCGTTGTACCGGGGTTACACCCAAAGATGGAATGCCAACCTGAGAGAGCTCGGCATTCCGGACACCAGAATCAAGCCGCACCGGGCCGATCATGACGCCTTCCTCTTGGCCCAAGTCGCCCAGAAATTGCTTTTTATAGAGCTTGGGTGGTGAGTAATCTGATTCCTTCGCCCCGCAGGTGTACCCACCTGCGGGGCTTTTAATTGACAAAATCGACTTTTCAAGTAGATTGATGAAAGTAGCTCATTTCAAAAAAGGGAAAACTCTGGAATGAAAATCGAAAAACGCCCAGATCAGCTTTTCTGCATTTACCAAAGAGTCGGCGACCCGAAGAAACAGCTCTGGCGTCTGAAAAGAAAAATCTGGAACACAACGGTTCCAGGCGCTCTTGAAGTCTGGCTCGGAGTTTCCTTTGCCAGGTGGCAATCTCGGCCCATTCGGTTTTTAGCGATCACCGAAGAAATCCCCAGCCACAAGATTGGTGGCCTCTACCCTTTCCGAGCAATCAAAAGCAAATATTTTTACCTCTACCGAGGCTGGTAGATGGTTTACCACCCGCATTGCAATGCGGGTTTTAATTACTTTAATTCTTCTCGCAATTTAGCCAAGTCAGCTTTAATCTCATCTCGTCTCAAGCGGTATTCCTCCAAAAGAGCACTCGGGTTCGAAGCTAGCCAGTCTTTTTCCCCTTCATCATAAAGGTGATAATTCGGCTCGCGACCGGTTTCAATATCTCTAATTTTAGTATTAAGTGTAATTTCTTCCTTCACCAAGGCTTCGATTTCGGCGGTCAGTCTTAAGCGGCGCTCATAAAATTCCGAGTCGTCTCGATTAGACTCAATTTTTTCGGGTCTTTTGGGAATCTGACCAAAATTTTCAAATGGATTTTTAAACATCAAAGTGAGTCTGGTTAACCTAATTACTTATATGCTAACATATGAGAACTATGTCAAACAAACCACTGGAACTGCTTTATTCTAAAAATTGGCAAGATTATGAACTGATTGATTCCGGGAACGGCCAAAAGCTTGAGCGTTTCGGCCAAACTCTTTTTGTTCGTCCCGATTCGCAAGCTATCTGGCCTCCCCACTTGCCCCAAGACGAGTGGCAAAAAGCCTCAGCGACTTTTGAAACCGGCGAAAAGGACAAGGGCGGTTGGAAATATCGAAAACAATTTACCAAGCGATTCAAACTGCAATATCAGAAACTCGTTTTTTGGGCTGAGCCGACACCATTCCGGCATCTTGGCGTTTTTCCGGAACAGGCGCCACACTGGGATTTTGCTAGTGAGCAAATCGGTAAAACTAAGCAACCAGTAAAAATTTTAAACCTTTTCGGCTACACCGGATTGGCCAGCCTGGCGACCGCTTCGGCCGGAGCCGAGGTTGTGCATGTTGATGCTTCCAAAACTAGCATCGCCTGGGCCAAGGAAAATCAAAAACTCTCCGGCTTGGAGAAATCGATCATTCGCTGGATTGAGGACGACGCCTTAAAATTCGTCCGCAGAGAAATCAAGCGGGGCAATTTTTATGACGGTATTATCATGGACCCGCCAAAATTTGGCCGAGGACCAAAGGGTGAAATTTGGAAATTCGAGGAACTCTTCCCTACTTTGCTTGCTGAATGTGCCAAAATCTTGAAGCCGAGACCGCTCTTTTTCATTATCACCTCCTACGCTTCCGAAATTTCGGCCGTGAGCCTGGGCAACGCCTTAAAGATCGCGCTCAGAGCCGACGACTCTCAAATAACTTCCGGCGAACTGACCAATCTGGAATCGGCGACCGGCAGATTGCTTTCGGAAGCTCGCTTCGCCCGCTTTCAGGGCCAAAACTAATCTGGGGATTGGCCAAGACTCCGGTCATGGTAAAATTGATTTATGAAATTCACCCGCCGACCAATTAATGTCTTGGAATTCAAGAAAAATCGTCGCTACTGGCCATACTTACTGATTTCGCTTTTATTTCTGATAATCGCCTGGCTTGATGCTTTGCGAATTATTTTGGGCATCGACTCACGCTTATTTGGTTTTACTTTTCCGATGTGGCTTTCGGGCATCATTTTGGTTTTCGCCATCTACTTCGCCTACCGGTCTTTCGTCTTCTGCTTTGATTGTGACGGAAAGTAGCCACAAATACAAAAGTGGGGCTAAAACAAAAACTCCCTTGAGGGAGTTTTTGTTTTAGCCCAATTACAATTACTTATTTAGCATTTACGCTAAATTACATTGCTTGGCCAGTACCGCAAGCCTTGCAATTGCCCTTATGGCTGAAAACTTCAACCAAAGCGGCTAGACCGACAAGGACATAAATCACCTTGGAGATCGTTGCTGCCTGTCCGCCGAAGATGACGCCAATATCCCAGCTAAAGAGGCCTACCAAAAGCCAGTTTAGACCACCGATGATAAGGAGGATAAAAGCGACCATGTGTAATCCTTTCATAACTTTTAATAAATTAACTATTAATGATCGACTTTAATTACCCCATTATTATACTCCTAAGTCCAAGAGGTAAACAGCGAGTAATACACAGGTCCAGGTATTTAAAAACCCCTCCCGCAAAAGTGCGCAAGGGGCGAAAAGCCAAGAAATCAGGCCGCCATAACGACCCTTTTCCAGGCCGAACGCTTTTGGGGGCTGTTGAAAAGAAACGATACGTGGATTCCACGGGTATCAACTCGACAAAAAACCGTAAAATTCAAGCCGAGCTTCCGGCGATTTCCCGCAAGCATTGCCACCTGATGAGCCGGAACCCGCCAGAGGTTTCTGGCCTGGCCATCGCCACAAATGATTCCCGGACACTCCTCGGCATCCGGCACTTGCTCCGCGATGATTCGGTTGGTAGCTTCATCAGCTTCGATAAACCATTCAGTTTTGGCTTCACTCATAAGTCACCTTTCTTTTTCTATCTATTTATACAATACAGCTAATTATCTGCGTGTCAATAACTAATTTGACATCGCTAAGCCGGCACGGTATCATATTTCCATGCCTAATTTTTACGGCCAAATGAATATTAATAAGAACACCACCTATCCTCGTGGCACTTTTGGCGTTTCTCTTAATGACGCCGATTGTGAACGCTTATATTCAGCCGTAATTTTTTTAACTCCCCAATTTTAATTTAACCAGCTATTAATTTTGCTTAGAAAAATCCCGGCTGAATGAAAGCCGGGATTTTTCATTTTGCCTAAAGCCGCGTGGCTCGGCCAAAAAAATCTCAACCTTCATTCAGATTTGTTCTTTAAAAATTCAACCAGGAAAGCATAGTTATGGCTAAACAAATTATCCATCGATATCTAGCATTAGTCGCTTTAGTGGGAATGTTTGGGACCGGCATCGGCTCAGCAACTTACGTCTTATTTCTCAAATCTCATGGTTTGGACTTATTCGAAGTTAACCTAGTCAATGTAGCTTTTTTCACGACCTTATTCATCTGTGAAATCCCAACTGGGGCTTTCGCAGATGTCTTCGGAAGAAAGCCGTCCTTCATCATATCTTGTTTCCTCTATGCTTTAGGGCTAGGCGCCTACGCCTTTTCTCAAAGTTTTTGGGGATTCGTTATGGCAGAAATGGTTCTGGCTGTTGGGGCGACTTTTTCAAGCGGAGCATTCAGTGCTTGGCTAGTTGATAGTCTGAAACACCACGGCCATGCTGAACCGCTTGCACCGATTTTCTCAAAAGCTGGAGCAATCGGCAGACTCGGCAGTATGGCTGGCGGACTGATAGGGGCTGTCATCGCTGAATGGGATTTGGCCTTACCCTGGTTTGTCGGATCAATCGGCATGTTCATAGTTGCCGGCTACAGCTTAATAGTTTTACGCGAAGACTATTTTGTCAAACAAAAACTGAACTGGCGTGAAGGTTGGCAGGCTTTTATTCGAACCGTCAAAACCAGCTTCCACTACAGTCGCAATAACCGGGCAATTAGATTTGTTCTGATTATTATGGCCCTTCAGTATGTGGTTGTAATGGCGCCGAATATGCAGTGGCAAATCTTTTTCCAGAATAGCGGAGTAAGCAAAAGTATTCTGGGAATGATCTGGGTCGGAAACTTGACTCTCTGTATGATCGGATCAGCTTTGGCTCCAAGACTAATAAAAAAATTTCATGGCAACGAGCGAAAAGCTCTGCTTGCTTCTGAAATTTCTATTGGGATTCTGATCACCATTATGGGGCAATTTGGCAACTACGGATTAGCGATTGCTTTGTTCCTGCTCCACGAACTGCCTCGAGGCATGGTTGTGCCCATCAAAGATGCTTACCTGAACAACAACATCGAATCGAAAGAGCGAGCTACAATCCTGTCCTTCGAATCGATTGCCCACCACTTCGGTGGTGCCATCGGCCTACTGTTAAGCGGACTGCTCGCCAGATCGGCTGGTATTCCCCTCACTTGGTTGGTTTTCGGTTCGTTCTTGGTGATCGGCACAACGCTCGTTGCCAAAAATGGCCGGCATTAGTCGGCATTAGTTAGGTTCAGCCCGATTTTCGCAAAGCGAAAATCGGGCTTTTTGTTTGATTAATACGCTCATTTGTCATATGATTTTATATATGGAAAATAATCTTGAGGCAAATCAGGGGGGTGATGAAAATCATGAGTCAGCCGAAAAAATGATTGACGCAGTAAAGATCTCTGCAATCTTTAGCGAAGAGGCAACACTAGAGACAATCGCCGAGAGACTTTTGTCAGACGGATCCATCTCCGGATTCACAATCGAGCCGGTAAAGTCTGGCTATTTGTACAAGGGTGAGAAAGTTGCAGAAGGACAATTTTCCTTAAATATCCTGACTGAAGGTGACTTGACAAAAGGTCAGCACATTCGAGACGAAATTGAGAGGCAAATTGGCGACAAATGGGATGTACCGGCCATCACAGAGGAACAGGTCAGAATAAACGAGAAATTTTTAACATTTATTGAAAGAGCCGGAGTCGAGCATAAAAAATACGTTGGTGAGAAAAAAAAGAAACTGGCTATTGCCCTATCCGGATTATTGGCCATTGCTGCAGCTCTAGGTTGGATCGGCAAGAAATATGGAGACGAGAGAGCGAGCGAAGCTGCCAGAGTCTCAGCAAAAAGTGAAAAGACGGAAGCGGAGAAAAAAATATATAAACTTACTGAGGATGTTAGATTTAAAATTGTTGATATAGAACGAAAAATAAACGAAGTAACAGAACTGCTTCCGCAGGACCTTAAAAAGCGAGCTCAGGAGGAAATATTCCATTCTGCAAAAACTGATATGGCTGTTGCAGGTTTTGACGAGACAGATGAAATTGTAAAAAAGATGCAGGATTTAACCCTTGAAATGGGCAAACTGGCAGAAAAATAAACCTCGTTTCTTTCCCCATACCATATACTCTATACTTAATACTTTATACTTCCTACCATGTCTCGCCTTGATGTCGAATTAGTGAATCGCGGTTTGGCTCGAAGTCGGACTATCGCTCAAACCTTAATTGAACAGGGTGCGGTTTTGCTAAACGAACAGCCGGCCGAAAAATCCAGCACCAACATCTCCCCGATCGATAAACTGGAAGTTATTGCCGATTTGCCATACGTCAGCCGAGCTGGAGTCAAACTGGAAAAAGCCCTGGATGAATTTGAACTAAATCCTAGCGGTTTAGTCGTACTTGATGTTGGCTCTTCAACCGGTGGTTTTACCGATTGCCTAATTCAGAATGGTGCAATCAAAGTCTACGCCGTCGATGTTGGCACCGGCCAACTTAATCCGGAATTAAAGAAAAATCTAAAAGTAGTTTCAATCGAGCAAACCGACATTCGCAATCTGGCTTCCATACCGGAACAGGCAGATTTGGCAGTAATCGATGTCTCTTTTATCTCCCTAACCAAAGTCTTACCGGCCGTCAAAAAATTCTTAAAACCTCAAGCTAAAATTATTGCTTTAGTCAAACCCCAATTTGAAGTCGGGCCGGATATTGTGAATAAAAAGGGTGTAGTCGCCGATGTGAAAATCCGAGAAAAAGCTCTGCAAGATGTAATCGCTTGGACCGAACAAAACGGTTTTGTTTTCTTGAAACAAATCGAGTCCCCGATCCACGGCACCGACGGCAACACGGAGTATCTGATTTATTTATCAATCTAAAAACCATTCTGGAATTCTCAAGAACTTCAGAATAGTTGAAAATTAAAAAACCCCCGGATTGCTCCGAGGGTTACCACTTTTTAATCAGTGGAATTTTTCTTGCGACCTGCCAACATTAGACCAACGAAAGGCCCGATGAGTTCGGCAAGGGTCAAACGGCTAGTGTCCCGCCAATCACCGCGCGGGATAGTTTGCAGGACGAGAGCGTGAATCAGGATATGCAGTTGGAGTTCTTCCAACCGGCGATCCGATGATTCACAGGCCACCCAATGGGGATGCCGGATATTGATGTGGAGTACGCCAGCTTCAGCGTCCAACTGCCAAAGATCATCCGAACCTTCCATCAAACTGTGATTGAAGCGGAGACCGAGACTGTTGCGCTTGACCGGCACCCGAAGACCACCACTAGGAGAATCGACCACGAGCGGATGATGCTCTGGCTTTTCATCTGTCGGTGGCTTCGGCACCGCGACCGGATCAGGATCCTTGCTCGGTTCCTTTTCCTTACCGGCGCCACCTCCGACTGCCGTACCAGTAAACTCCTCGCCCTCAAGCACCTTCGTGTCATCGGGTTTAGTGTGTCTGGTACCAACACTGCCAATCTTGAAACTCTTAATGACGCCGAGCAGGCCCGCGAAAGCTTCAGTCTTAATCACCGACTGAAATCGCTCGAGAGTTTGAATTCCCAAACGAACATAGCGCTCTTCGGTTTGAGTCTTAACCGTCTCTTCGTAGTAGCTTGAACCGACGCCGACAAACCAGGCATTAATTGCCGTACAAAAGCCCCTCAAGGCTTCGTTGGCAATGAACTTCTCCCGGCCGACATGCAGCTCAAGCTTGGTGCCGACAATTTCGCCCTCGAAAACTCCGGAGGACAGTGCTTCCGCCACGTCCGGCAGAAGCCAATCCTCATCTTTCACCTGACGAAGCATCTTCGAGAGAGCGAATGTGTAAGGATTGTTGACAATCCCGACTTTTACCACGCCCCGCCGCCGACCACGCTGATCAGCTTGAGCAAGCCAGAGCCGAAAGTAGCTCATCCCGCAGGCAGGATCATCGATAAACTCGTCGGTCAGTTGTTTGCCGGTATAGGCCCGACCTGAAAAGCTGCCTCTGGCAAGCTCGCCATCTTCGTCAACGAAATCGACAAACACCACAACCTTATGCTTCAACAGCACGACATTGTAGCGCTCGATAATTCCGGAACGAAGCGACTCGGTAGACATCCGGCGCGTAATCGCGTCAGTCGTAGTTTCGTAGAGTCGAACTTCAGTGTTCCACTCCACATCACGAATATCACGCCGCAAACGGTTGGGAATATAGATCTCGCCAACCTGGCGACGAATGTCTTCGGTCACGAATTCCCACTCGACAAAATGGTCGGAACTGCCTCTCAACTTTGAAATGAAGGTGTTCCGTTTGCATTTGCCAAGAGGACTGATGAGACCTTGGCCAAACCGACCAAACTTGTCGGTCACATCAATCTTGGATGAAACCAAGCAGGAAGTCAGCGCCCTGTCGAAGTTTTCCCGACTCGTGCCGCCGCCGTTATCCCGAATGATGATTTGGTTCTTTTTCTGATCGACATAGATCCAGATTTTGGTTGCGTTAACATCCAAAGCGTTCTGGACCTGTTCGAAAATGACGAGCGGTAGTGTCCGATAATCTTCGGCAAACCGCAGGAGTCCAATTCCTAACGGATAAGCCACCCGGCTAAGGTTGCGAGTGCCACTTGTAGGCGACAGCTCAACTGTTGCAGTGCTCATTTTTTTCCTCGTGTTTAGCGTTTATCAGCTCCGCGAGCTTTTTCGCCGCAGAGTCGATTGAGATGATTCGCGAGCTTAAAGATGCTGGTCGCACCGGCCAACTCCCTGAGTTTGTTTCTCTCTTCCGGAGTAAAACCGTCCGAAACCACCAACTGGGCGAGTGGCAAAATTGCCTGAACCTGGAAGGCCAAGGCCGAGATTATAAGATCGTGACTGAGATCGGTGTGAATGTTGGCTTCGAATACCGGAACAACTTGCTCTCCCGCCGACGACGATTCGCCGGCCGTGAAGACCCGGATTTTCTGAACCAATTCGGCTTGCTTCAGGGCCAGAAATTCCGCAATCTTTTTGAGCCGAACAGGATAAACTCCGGACCGACCCAAAAGAACTCGCATCAGCGAGTGCGCATTGGGATAGTCCGCAACCTTGGCCGCCTCCCCGAAAGTTATGACCTTAAAGGCCACCAACCTGCCCAATTCCAACACTTCAGGACTAATCCCTTTCAGTTCGGAAACTTCACAACCGTGGGCATCCAAAAAGTAGCGGAGCCTGACCAAGTTTTCGCCTTCTGGCATTCTCTTGGTGACAATCCAGTTTTGGACAGTATTCGGATGAAGACCGGTGAATTCCACAATCTTGGCAATTTCCAACGGGTGCTTCGAAACCAACTCTGTAAAGCAAAACTCTACACTTCCAGATATTTTTTCCATTTGCATCCTTTCTCATTAACTAGCGTTTTCAAAAGCTAAAAGCGTTGGCTTTGAGCTAAACTATTCTGTCCTAAATATACATAACTAACTAGATTTGTCAACAATTTTTGGTATTTAAAAACCCGCCACTTTGGGCGGGTTGTCTCACTCGAAAAACTTTGACGAATTAGGGCTTCTTTCCCGGCTTGGCCAGTTTGCGGTTGGCATCAAAAGATGCCTCAAACCGTCGTTCCCATTCCTTGAATGACTTCTCCGTCCGCCTGACCAAACGCTTCACGTGGCAGATAATCGCCTTGGCTGAAGTCTCCGAGATGGTACCATCATCAACACCATTCTTGAGTGTCCTCATTTGGCGAGCCACACTCGCCGAATGACTACGGAACTTGGTACTGAAGGCCGCGTTGAATTCTCCGGCACCGATTTTCTTGACCGGCTTGCCCGACAATTTGCCCCGAAGAGTCCGACCGTCGACCTCGTATCTCGCCGCCGCCTCCACAACCGTGAGCCCTTCGTCAACAACTGCGTGGACTGCTTGATTGAGCCGCGCCTCGGCAATGTTTGACTTGGCATCATCCACTACCCGAATGGCAAATTCGCGCGGGAAGCCGCTGATTCCAATCAGCTGATCGATAATCTGGCGCCGCGTCTGCTTTTGTTTGAAAAGCAACTCGGCGGTATGGACCAAATCCTGTTGAGTCGGCGGCAGAGACCCGCCCAGATTGGCTTGGCAAGCCAGAACGATGAGCTTCGTCCGGTCTTGCTCCTTCGCAATGCCGAATTCAGCTTCAACCACTTCAAGGCGCTCGAGGGCCGCGAAGCGATGCCGACCATCCACCAGATTGTCAGACTGATCAATTACCGGCAGATCAACCGCCGCCTTAGCCGCGTAAAGGCCCATAAAAAAAGCCACTCGACTTTCAATGAGGTGAGTCCGGACATAAAACGGCACTTTGACAACTGCAAGCTTGCGATTTTCCCGACGACTGATTTCAATACCGTTGAGTTGCACACTAATCCTTTCGTTGAGTTAAACTTGTTGTTTTCGAACTTCTTTTCGCAGTATACACAGATAGCAAGTCCTGTCAATATTTACAATAGTTTTTTAATTAGTTTAATTTTTCGGCTTGTCCGATTGAAAAATCGCCGATTTGGGTCCGCCTTAATGCCTGAAGGGTGGCCGGTAGGCCTAGTTTATAACCAATTTCTTCGGCCAGAGTACGAATGTAGGTGCCACTGCCGACTTCAAAATCAGCCTTGATAATCTGATACTGACCGTCTTGTAAAAAACTCTTAAGAATTATTTTTTTCACTGTCATCGGCTTTTTGGGTAGCTCAATTTTCTCTCCCCGCCGAGCTTTTTTGTAAAGCGCTTCCCCACCCTGTTTGATTGCTGAATACGCCGGCACGGCAAACTCGTGCGTGCCGATTAGCTCCTTAAGTGCCACTTTTAAAGCCTCGGCTGTAACCTGGGCAGAAACCGTCTCCAAAATTTTCCCCTGAAGATCACCTGTATCAGTTTTCACGCCTAACAAAATTCCCGCCTCGTACACTTTTGGTAATTTAAGAAATTCATTCAGCCTCTTGGTAGCTGGGCCATAGGCAATAATCATTAAGCCAGAAGCCATCGGGTCAAGTGTGCCGGCGTGACCCATCTTCCATTTTGGTTCACCTTTTTTGGCGCCGAATTTAGTCCTTAGCCGACGAATCACATCGAAAGAAGTGATGCCGGACGGTTTATCAATTAGAATTATTCCTTCCATAAGCCAATTCTAGGCAAAGTTGAAGGAAAAACAAGCCCTGCCTCCGGCTTTTAGAGCTTTTAACGGCTCAAATGGTGGAAATGAGCCGTTAACTAAAATGTAGATTTAAGCCAACTGTCGACGCAACATTAAGCCGTCAGTGATTCTAAGTGACCGATAAATATCCCGAATCAGAAAAAGTCCAGAGGCTAAAATCGCCAAAATCGATAACTGAACAATAAAATCAGTGCGCAAAAATGCCTGGGCAAAAAATTCGATTGCCGCCAAGCGGTCGGCCACACCCATCGAGTTGGCAACCACATGACCGACCGAGACCAGGGAGGCTGTGAGACCGGTAAAGAGCACGACGGCCGAGATCTCCAAAACTACAGGCTGGAAAACCCGCTTTAGATAGAAAAGGAACTTGACCCTCGCCATGACATTTTGTTTGATAGTTTGAGACATTTTTTAAATTAGATTAGTGCTGGCTTTTTTGTATTCCTTCTTGGCTCGGTGCAATCTGGTCCTGACGGCTGAAATCGAAATTCCTTCGGCGGTCGCGATATCTTCAGAAGTTTTGCCATCTACCACGATACTCTGCAGTAGGCTTTTGGCTCCGGAAGAAATTTTGGAAATAACTGACAAAAATTCATCAAGCTCGAGGTGCTTTTGCCAACTATCAGCCTTATCAGGCAGATTCTCCACCACCTCCGGTTCCAAATCCATCAGACGAGTCTTCTCCAGATTTAGCTTCTTCATCTTGGTGAAGCAGGTGTTGAGCAAAATTCGATAGGCCCAAGATTTGAATGAAGCACCGGGGACCGGCCGATACTTGGAGGCGTTAAGATAGATTTTCACGAAAGCATCCTGAACAATATCTTGCACCTCATCCGAAGCGCGTAGCATCATCCGCAGTTTTCGCACAAACGCATCCTCGTAGCGATCCACGATAACTGAAAAAGCATCTGGATTTTTGATTGAATACACCAAAACTTCCTCATCGGAAAGATTTTCGAGATGAGAGTTCAGATTCACGATTTCAGCTTCTAGTAAAGACATGCCGATTACTAAATAGACTAAGAATTTAAAGGCATTAGGGAAGGTTGCCCTTCCCTAGAACCCACTTCCATATTTTAAATGGGTCCTTAGCCAGCTTACAATTTGCGACCTTTGCTTTATATAACCGTAAGCTAGCGATTTCATTTCAACAACTACACTGTGCCAAAAAAATGAAATTTAGTCAAAAAAGTTAAGCACCCTTACGAATAGGCCCTGCCTGCCGGCAGGCAGGGCATGCGAATAAAAAATCCCCACATGCAAGCATGCGGGGAAATAGTGGCCGGTTCACGGGTCGGGTTCAAGCCCTGCTCAAGGGCGTCAGTTGTCGGCCAGAAGGGCGACACCTATCAGCTATTGGGCTTTCGGCTCTCGGTTGTTTACGGACTCCTCGGCAGCATCGGCAAGGAAGTGGATAGCACTCCGTTGCGTCATTAGCGCGAGGGGCGCTTTTTTACCCCCGTTCCTAAGACATGAACTAGCCAAGGTCGATACTAGCACAACCATAATTTTACGCAAGTCTGGACCAAATTTAATGGATTTTGGTTTGCCTCTGATTTGTCGTGTCTACAGAACGTAGTGTGACTGAAATCAGGGAATCCATCGCACTCTTCACCGGGCTAACCCGATAATCAACATCGTACTGCATCAGCCGATTCAAAATCAGCTCGCCTTTGCTTAAGACTAGGACCAGGCCGACCGAATCGCCACCACTTTCACTATCTTGGGCAGAGCCGGGCACAACCGAAAAGATGTCGACATCCGGCAATTCACGATGGATAAATGTCCGGCCATGGTTTTTGATAAGCACCAACCAATTATCATCAGACGGAACCGGAAATGGCGTACTCCCCTCCGTCTCCGGAAAAACTCTAATCCAGAGGTGGTGCGTTCTGGAATCAAAACGGACTTCGAAATCAACCGGCGTGTTGTCAAAAAGTCTTTCGCTTAGATTCAAGGTGATACCCCAGCCGATTAGATCTCTGGGTTCCAAAATCATCGCACTTTTACCGTAAGCATCCTTAACCGTGGAGAGGCCGGACATCGCCATTTTGAAAGGACTTCCCAATATTTTTTCCGGCGACGCGACAGTCGAAACTGGCCGAACCGGCGAAGCGCAACCGACAAAAAGCACTGACAAGAAACCGAGCAAGCTTATAATTTTCATAAGTGCCTTGAGCTGAATTTTCTATAACCAAGGTATGCCTAAAAGAACTTCATGTCAACGAATTGCCACATTATTCCCAATCTGCTATCGTACAGACAGGTCAAAATCTCCATAAACCCCAAACCGACCTAAAGCATCGCATGCTCGGTCAAGAAAGGTGGTGATTCAGGTGTTAGTACAGCAAGCCTTCCCCGGTCGACAAGTCCAAAAAGGCAGTCGCATCGGGACAGTATTCAAAATTCTGCCGGCCACCCAGCAGATTATTGTGGAATTACCGATCCCTCCGGGCAGTGAAAGTCGCAAGACTCCAAAACTGGAAACCTGGAACGCTTCGGATTGCACCTCGCTCGCAAGAAGCGAAGTGACTGAAACAAGTCAGGAGTAACACGGGAAGCGTTGACGCACGCTTCCCTTTTTCATTTCATTTCTAAATACCGGCACAACCACTTTTGGGATTACTCATACCTTAGGGCCTCAATCGGACTTTTCTTAGCCGCCTGTTTAGCCGGATAAACTCCGAACACCAGACCAACTGAACCGGAAACCGCCAGGCCGATAATGAGCGCCAGATAAGGGAAATCGTACTGCCAGCCCAGTCCAACCACTTTGCCAATTATAATTGAGGCGCCAAAAGAAATAATTACCCCCAGAATGACTCCGACCAACCCGCCGAGCAAAGTTAGAATAACCGCCTCAAATAAAAATTGAAGCATAATGTCGCGATTGGAAGCGCCGACAGCTTTGCGTAAACCAATTTCTTTCGTTCGTTCCGTCACCGACACTAGCATAATATTCATGATGCCAATACCGCCAACTACCAGAGAAATCGCGGCCACCGCCACCAAAAATAAGGTTAGCGCTGTAGTGATGACACTAAGCCGGCTCGCCAAGTCAGCTTGAGTTTGCACGAAAAAGTCATCTTTGCTCGGGTCACTAATCGAGTGATTGGCCCGCAAAGTCCTCTCCACATCAAACACGGTAGCCGAAATCAATTCTTCAGACTCGGCCTCAATCATAAAGCGGTGAAAGTATTTGATGCCGAAAATAAATTGTTGAGCCGTGGTATAGGGCACGATCGCCACCTCGTCAAAATTGAAAAAAGAAACCTGGCCTTTGGCCGCCAAAACTCCGACTACCCGAAAAGTCCGGCCTTTAATTTTGATTTTTTGTCCCAAAGCGTCGCTCTGTCCAAAAAGTTCTTTCTTGACCTTGGAACCGATTACCACCACATCGGCCCGACCACGAACATCATCTGCCGTTATAAAAGATCCGGTCTCCGGTTCCATGTCAAAAATCTGGGCCATTGCCTCCGAGGCACCGAAAATCGTCAATCGATAGGTTTCGTTGTCATAAGATGCCTGTTCACCGCCAAAAACCACCGGCACAATTTTGGCGATTGTCGGAGCATTTATTTTTTGTCGCAGAGACTCGAGATCCTTCTGCTTAAGCGAATCGCTAAAAATCTGAGCCGAATCGGCCGGCCCGCTTGGTTCTCGGCCCGGGATAACCACAACAGTTTTTGAACCCATGCCCTGGATCTGACCAAGGATTAGATTTTGCGCGCCGTTGCCCAAGGAAACAATCACAATAATCGCCATAATACCGATAACGATGCCGAGAATCGTCAAAATCGAGCGGCTTTTATTCACCGAGAGACCTCTAACCGCCGTTCTGGCTATATGTTTCAGAGTCATAAATTATTTCATAAAAACACTTCGCTTTGACACCTTGCTATCGCTCTCAATCGAGCCGTCCTTGATCCTGATAATCCTGCCGGCCTGTTCGGCCGTATAGGTCTCGTGGGTAATCAAAACAATCGTGTGCCCGTGCTCCTCATTAAGTTTACGGATAATATCCATGACCACTTGGCCAGATTTTGAATCCAAATTGCCAGTTGGCTCATCGGCGAAAATAATCTCCGGCCTGACAACCAGAGCGCGGGCAATAGCCACTCGTTGTTTTTCTCCGCCGGAGAGGCCGGCTGACTCGTGGTGCATCCGGTGCGACAAGCCGACCGAGTCAATGGCCCGCTCGGTCCGCTCTTGCCATTCAGATTCCGGAATTCTTGAATAGAAAAGGGGCAAGCGAACATTTTCAAAAACCGTAGTCCTCGGCAACAGGTTGAAGGCCTGAAACACAAAGCCAATTTTTTCATTACGCAACTTGGCCGACTCGTCCTCGCCAAAATGCTCAAAACGACGGCCACCAAAATAATATTCGCCGGAAGTCGGGTAATCCAAAAAACCCAAAATGTGAAGCAGGGTCGATTTACCCGAACCGGACGGTCCCATAATCGCCACAAACTCGCCTGCCTTGATTGAGAAGGAAATCCCTTGGAGAACCTTGGTCTCTTCCCCGCCTTCATCAAAATAAGACTTGTGTATATCGCGAGTCTCGATTGCCACTGCCGAATCTTTAGACTGGGACATGTTTTTTAATTTATGATCACCGTATCGCCCACTTCCAGTCCGGAAATCACCTCCACCAGGCCATCGTTGCTACGAATGCCGATTTTTACATCCTTATTCACGATTTCATTGCCGACCAGAACTTTAACAAAACTACCACCATTTTGACCGATAACCGCCCGCTGTGGCACAGCCAAAGCCTTTTCTTTGGTGGCGGTAATAATATCCAAGTTTGCCGTCATACCAGAACGAATTCTCTCATCTTCAGTTTTGAATTCGAGCAGAATTCGATAAGTGGAAACATTTTCAATCACTGTTTCAGCTGGGTCCATGAAGACCACCTCGGCTGGAAATTCTATTTCACTGCTATAGGCGTCTAAGGTCACCCGGGCCTGATCCTTGAGATGGATTTTGGCCACATCCGCCTCCGGCACATAAGCCTCAATGTGCAAGGTTGAACCAAAGAGTGATACTAAAATCTTACCGGCAGTAGCAATCTCGCCAACCTTGGCATCCTGAACGCTCACTACTCCGGCGAAAGGCGCGCGGATTACGGTTTTCGCCAGCTGGCTTTTCAGATTGAGGACATTGGCTTCGGACGATTTCAGTGAAGCCTCTGCGGCCTCAAGGTCTCCGGCTGTCGCGCCGGCCAATGACAACTTGAGATTATTATTTTCCAGACGCAAGTTGGAATCGGCCGCCCGCAACTTTTCACCGGCGGTTGTCAAATTGGAAATAGCAGTATTGATATTCGTGCGCGCCGTTAGAATATCGGCCTTATAGGAGTCAATTGTCGTCTGGGTCAAACTGGCCGAAGCCTGCAAGGCGTTGACCACAAAAGACACATCGTTTAGGAAATTGTTGATGACAAAAAGATTGTCGCTGGCGCTTGCCAAATAAGTTAGGAGGTCGGAGCTTATGGTCAGGTTGACCAAGCTTGTCTGCCAGAGAGTCAGGGTCCCTTCCAGGGCCAGCCGTGTTGATTCGATCTTGGCCGCCAGTTGAGAATCGACTTGAAAATTTAGTTTAGGATTTTGAGCGCGCGGATTGGTGATAAACTGATCAACTTTAGCTCGAATCGCGTCATCCGACTTTACAAAGGCGTCATTAAGCTTGTCGACCAAATTTTTCCGAGCATCCGTAAGCGTCACTTCGGCGTTGTCGACTTTCACTCTGGCAATGTCGATTTCCTCCGGTCTCGTGCCGCGTTTCAGCTGATCAAGTTCAGCCTGCGTCCGGTCTCTTTCCGCTTCAGCTTGAAGCAACTTGGCGAAAATTTCCGAGCTATCTAGGGCCACGATGGCGTCGCCAGCCTTGACGACACTACCGACATCTCGATACACCGCGCTAATTAGGCCGCTATTTTCAAAGCCCAGCTTAACATCATTTTTCGCAACCACTTTGCCGGTCACGCTTACCTCTTGAGTTAAAGTCTGCGGAGATACCACAATAGTTTGCAATTCAACTTTTTTGGGCGAGAAAATCAAAAACAAAGCGATGACGATTAAAACCAGAACGATTGAGGGGATATAGAAAATCGGCTTTTTTAGATGTTTCATTTAGTTTAGAAAATTTAGTTTATTCATCTTAGCACAGATTTTTGCCAAAATTAAAGAGGGTCTCGGTTTGGGTAGTCTTTGGGTATAATAGGTTCAATCGATTGACAACAATTTATTACCCTGATACCATTTTCAACTGGTTGTTCTTTGCAAGATTGCAGGAACTAGGTATAAAGCACAAACAAAAACAAGTAAAGAAAGGCAGAATGAGGCATATCAAAACTGCAGTGGTGTTGATCGGTCGGAGCGGTTGTGGCAAGGGCAAGGGCGCAGAACCTCTTCGGCAAATGGGTATCTCGGTTCTGGAAACTGGAGCACTCTTCCGCGAGATGAAACAGCAGGCCAAGCATAGTCCGTCCATCGACTGCATCGATTCCGGAATCTTGGTGGCCGACGAAACGGTCATGTGGCAAGTCAAACTTTGGCTCACCGCGCACAAGGAAAAGATGATTGTGCTCGATGGCGCTATCCGGACAGAGCAACAGGCCAACACTATCGTCCAAGAACTGAAGAGTCGTGGCTATCAGCTGGCCACCTTTTGGTTCAACGCCTCGGAGCAGGCTTGTCGGAACAGAATCACCAAACGGGCTTCCGAAACCCAGGACGGCCGCGTCGACGACTCGACTGTCGAATCGATCGACCACAAACTGAAGGCCTTCGACCAGAAGACCTTGCCAATCAAGCCCTTCATGCAGAGTCCGCAGGTCAGCCACCAATTCGTGGAGGTTGCTGAGGATCTCGGCGTGCAAGAAGTCCAGAGCCTGATCATGCACAGCCTGGGACTGATCTCTAACGCCCGAATCACCTCAAGCAATCAGCCGGCAGTCTTCGTGGCGCCGGCGCTCGCTCGCCAGATCTTCAAGGATGAGCCACACCCGGTTGAGCCTTGAAGTTCTTAGCATTTAGTTCCGCAACCAAGCCAGCACGCGCCCTTCCTCCGGAAGGGCGCTTTTTTATACCTGAAATGTCGGTAAAACAAAAACTCCCCCTAGGGAGTTTTTGTTTTAGCCTGCGCTTTCGCTTTCATTTTCTACAAACTACTCACTACTCACTACAAACTTCTGCTTAGAAGCTGCGTCGATCACCTCGATCGCCACCGCCAAAGCCACCTCGTCGTGGAGGTCGATCACCCATTGGGCGAGCCTCGTTGACGATGATCTTTCGGCCTCCTAGATCAGTTCCGTTCATTGCGTCAACCGCTTTCAAAGCGTCGTCGTCATTCATCTCCACGAAACCAAAGCCGCGTGAGCGACCGGTCATCTTGTCGATGATAACATTTGCCGAAATGACTTCACCCATTTTAGAGAAAGCGTCCTTCAATTCATCATTGGTAGTTGAATATGGAAGACCGCCTACATACAATTTCTTAGCCATGTATCGTAAACTATTTTATTAACCTGTAGAACGACCTTCACTATGGCCAAGGAAACCTTTACCCCTAGAGAAACTCTACAACGAAAACAGTATACACGACCAGCCCAAAAACACAAACCCAGACAATTGTTTCCAAAAACTTGACAAAACACCGTAGGTATACTATGATACCGAAACATGAGTAGCAAAGACAACAAGCCGTATTATAAGCAGGTTTTGGGCTTTTATTTCGCCCCGCTTTTGCGTTCCTTTGTCACCGTGCTTTATCTCGGTTTTTTCGTGTATTTCGCCCTTTTTTACTTTGAAAATGTCATTTTGGCCCTTAAATTCCTTTGGTACACTTTTAATATTTCTACCCCGCTTTTGGATATTGCCTACCTATTCTGGGGAGCCCTGTTCTTCATCACACTCCTAATTCCCTTCTCGCTTTCAGTCTATGCCATTGTTTTACCTTACGAAATTATGAAGCATCTGACTTGGGATAATATTCGCAAGTGGTTGATTGTCGCTTTGGTTTTTGTGGCCACTATTGATGCCATTATCATCGCCGACAAAGCTATCCATATGATCGCCGATCAGCCGCCAATCGTCCCTTTCGTGGAAATGCAGGATTTAGGTTTTAGAATTTAAATTAAAGCCTAAAGCCCCGCCCCCGCAAGGGGGCGGGGCTTTAGTTTACTCGTTTAGTCTGTTAAAATTAGCCTCATGTCAGAAAAAAATACCAAAACACCAAAACTCTCAACTGAACCTTACAAAGGCGTAAGAGATTTTTACCCTGCCGACCAATTCACCCAAAACTACATTTTTGGAGTCATGAAAAAAACTTTGGAAAGTTTCGGTTATGAAGAGTACGGGGCTTCCGTGCTGGAGCCAGCCGAACTCTACCGAGCCAAAAGCGGTGAGGAAATCGTCAACGATCAAACCTACACCTTTACTGACCGCGGTGAGCGCGAAGTCACTTTAAGACCGGAAATGACCCCAAGTGTCGCACGATTGATCGCCGCCAAGCGAAAAGAAATGGCCTTTCCGGTCCGCTGGTATTCGATTCCCAATCTTTTTCGTTATGAACAACCCCAGAGAGGTCGTTTGCGCGAACATTGGCAATTGAACGCCGACGTTTTCGGCATCAAAAATATTCAGGCCGAAGTTGAGACCCTGACTCTCGCCTCTACCCTACTTCGTAATTTCGGCCTGAAGGATAACCAATTCGAAATCCGAATCAATAGCCGCAAAATCATGAATTATATTTTGCGCGATCTTTTTATGCTTAATGAAGGCGAATCCTACCAAATTTCCAAACTGATTGACAAGAAAGAGAAAATCTCAAAGGATGAATTTGCCGGAGAAATCAAGAAAATGATTGGCGAAAGAAGTGATGACTTTCTCACACTCTTAAATACCGAGAACTTTGCCGAATTTATTAAGGTTATCGGCAGTGCCGAAAAAGTTGCACCCGCTGTCGCCGAAATCAAGACGCTGATTGAAAAATTGGAACAACTTGGCATCACCAATGTGGTCTTTACCCAAACCCTGATGCGTGGCTTCGATTATTACACCGGCATTGTTTTTGAGGTTTTCGACACCAATCCCAAGAATCGTCGCTCAATTTTTGGTGGTGGCCGCTATGATGACCTCTTGGCCATATTTGGAGAGGAAAAGATTCCGGCCTTCGGATTTGGCATGGGAGATGTCGTCATCCGTGATGTTCTGGAAACCTATGGCCTACTTCCAAAATTTGAACCGAAAACTCAAATCTATATCTGCTCCACCAATCTAGAAGCCGCCGATTACACCAACGAAATCGCCCAAAAGATGAGGGAGGTTGGTATTTCTGCCGCTGTCGACTATACCGAGAGAAAAATCGGCGACCAGATTAAATATGCCGACAAGAACAAGATTCCTTTTGTCACAGTCATCGGCGAAGATGAGGTCAAATCCGGCAAGTTTAAAATCAAGCGCCTTTCTGATGGTAAGGAGACTGAAATCGGTGATAGCGAGGTTGAATCTTTAGTAAAAATTATTAAAAAGTAGCACACGACACAAATACACGAATGAAGACGAATTACACTAATGCAGAACTTGGATTTGATTTTATTAGTGTCATTCGCGCTAATTCGTAATTCGTGTCGAGTCAAACATCTTATGCACAAGATCGTCTTTGATATCGAGACTAGCAATCTTTTTTCCGATGTTGGTGTTAATGACCCGGCCGCCCTCACGATTTCTGTCGTGGGCATTTATGATTCCGAAACCGATTCTTACAGCAGTTTTTTGGAATCCGAGCTCAAGAAGCTTTGGCCAATTATTGAAAAAGCTGATATTTTGATAGGCTACAACTCCAACCATTTCGATATTCCGCTTTTAGATAAATATTACCCAGGCGATCTAACCAAAATTAAAAGTTTAGACCTGATGAAGGAAGTCCAGAATGTTTTAGGCCGAAGAATCAAATTAGACACTTTGGCCGAAGCAACTTTGGGTAAAAATAAAACCGGCAACGGTCTGGAAGCAATTAAATTATGGAAGCAAGGTGAAGTTGAAAAAGTTCGTTCTTACTGTCTACAAGATGTCAAAATCACCAAGGAGCTTTACGAATATATGCTTGAAAACGGCAAAGTTAAATACCTCGACGGCAAAGACACCAAGGAATTAAAAATCGACACCAGCAAATGGGAAGAAAAAAGTCACTCGGCGATGACTCATACGCTGCCTTTTTAAGGCCTTGACATATAGCATGTAATATGCTATACTTGCAAAAGAGACCTCTTATAGGAGGTACAGAACCGCAAACCAAAGGCCACAAATGAAAAACGTGTCTGACGCAGAAGTCCGCTCGCAAATTGGAGCATTTTTCCAAAGCCGGGATTTCGCCCTTCTTAACGCCAACCTCGGCAAACCCGCCGATCAACAAGCCACCCTTGCTGACTGGAAGAAAGTCGCCATGAGTCTGCCGCGGCTGTATGCTGTGGTGGAAGCGGCCGAAATCGCCATCGCACTCGGAGTCAGCCCCGACCTCGCTTCCGCATTGAAGACGATGGCGAGTGAAGGGACGGACGCCGAGCCGACTTCCAAGATCGGCCAAATCGCGGCCCGCTTGGCTTGGCAATCCCAACAGCCACTGCTCGGAGAGGAGCGTTTGGATCGTCCCATCATGGGTTGCACCTCCGGCAGTTTGCCCCCGGGCGAGCTGGAAAAGGACATCGTCCGGATCCGCGCCACTGCGCAGCTGGTTCTCGACCATTGCCTGGCCTGAGCCAAACACTGTCCTCCGCCACCAACAAGACGCAATCTTGTTGGTGGTTTTTATTTACAATAAATATTAAATCCCCGCCAACTTAATTGCGCCGTAGAGAACGGCAATACCTAAAACAGTAGTGACTGTTGTCCAAATGGTTGGATGACGATGATGACTTTCCGGCAACAAGTCGCTCGCGCCAATATAGAAAAAGAAACCACAAAAAATCGCCAGTAAAATTCCTAAAATTTGTTCCGGCACCTTTAGAAAATAAGCCACAATAATTCCCAAGACCGGCGCCAAAGCATCGAGAGTTAGCCAACTGAAAGCTTGTTTTTTGGTGCCACCATTTTTAAGAATCATGCCCACGGTATTAATACCGTCAGAAAAATCGTGGACCAAAACCGCAATCGCCACCACAAGACCAACTGAAACCGAAACCTGAAATGCCAAACCCACAGCTAGGCCATCTAAAAAACTGTGGAAGGATAAACTCCCCGCCCCTAAGCGTCCGCGATGACTTTGGTTTTCACAATGATCGTCATCATGATGACAGGCCGCCAAAACTCGGTCCAAAATCATGAAGAGAACAAAGCCCAGGGCAATCACACTAGAAACTGTAGAAATATCGAATGAACCGGACGAAAGCCCGACGGCCTCCGGCAATAAATCAAAAAAGGCCACGCCGATTACCGCACCGGCGCTAAAACCCAAAATTAAATGCAATTTATCTTGATAGCGCAAGGCGAACAGTCCCCCAAGAAGGGTGGCCGCAAAAGCACCGATGGCAATGACAATAATCATAAGTAAAAGCATTCTAGCACAAAATTTGAATAGATTTAATTCTTAATCATGCTAAGATTGAACCTGTTAGCAACTAGCAAAAATATCAAATGGAGAAAAATTCTTTAACCTTACCGGCCGCAATTGTGATTGCCGGAGCTCTCATTGCCGGGGCGGTTTTTTACGCTTCTTATACGCCAAGTACTACCCCATCAGTCCCAACCGGAAGGGCCGTGAGCAATGAGAGTGAGATAAATCTCAAAGCAGTTTCCGCCGACGAACATATTTTGGGTAATCCTAACGCCCAACTAAAAATTGTTGAGTTCTCTGATACTGAATGCCCATTCTGCAAGACTTTCCACACCACCATGCAGCAAATCGTGAGTAAGTACGGCAAAACCGGAGAAATTGCCTGGATTTACCGCCACTTCCCGCTTGATAACATTCACCCAAAAACTCGCAAAGAAGCCGAGGCCACCGAGTGCGTGGACGAGCTTAAAGGCAACAGTGGTTTTTGGACATATCTCAACGCAATTTTCAGCACTACTCCGGCCAATAACAATCTTGACCCGGCGGTGCTACTTCAATTGGCCAAAGCCGAGCAAGTTAATGAGCAAAGTTTCCAAACTTGTTTGAATAGCGGCAAATACGCGCAAAAAGTAGACGACCAATATCAAGACGGCATCGGGGTCGGAGTCCAAGGCACGCCCCACTCGGTGATTATTGCCGACAAGCCGTTTTCTAGCCAAACCATCGCCTCCGTTTTGGCTCTATACGAAAAATATCGAGACTCGCAGACAGGCGAACTGCCAGTCAAAACCTCGACCGATGGCCTAAAAGTT
Source organism: Candidatus Paceibacterota bacterium (assembly GCA_041666545.1). NCBI lineage: Bacteria > Bacillati > Minisyncoccota > Minisyncoccota bacterium. The sequence goes on from JBAYGS010000001.1 coordinate 271,147, forward strand.
AGCGTAAGTGGCGCCATTCCCTACCCATTGTTTGAGCAAACAGTTTCTCTCTTACTCGGCAAGTAACCTGAGAATCTCAACTCAGAAGCGGACTAAACTGACAGACTCGATTTGAAATTTTTTGCCAGAACGCAATACTCGCACTCTTTTTGCCTACCAAAAGGTTTAAAATTACAAGGTAAGTCGAGCCACTTACCCGAAGAAAGCAGGAAGTTGTAATCTTTGATGTCCTTGCGTAAAAGTTCAATCTCAGTAGAGCCAATCTGTCTTTCATAAAATCTATCCCTATCACCAACCTCAGCCTCGACAAAGAAAAGTCGTGAGAGCGATACCGGTTTTTCATTTTTTACCTGCATCAACAAATATGAATACATGGCCAGCTGACGCAACAGATCACTCATTCGCCCATCCTCCGTATTCTTCTCAATCTCCTTTCGGGTTTTAACCTTACCAGTTTTAAAATCAGTGACGGAAGAAGTGCCGTCAGGCAAAGCCTCAATCAAATCAATTTTTCCGGTAATCGCAATATTCGGAACGTCGGGGTCTCGATAAGAAGCAATGTTTGTCTCTGACCGAGCTTCGCCAAGTTTAGGCACAAAATCGACAACCAAAGGTTCCAAAATTGCGAATGCATCTCTAGAAAATCGAACCCTTTCGCGATCATCCCAAATCAAGAGTTCATCCAATACTCCCGAAATCAAAACCGGCAACTCCTTTGGGGCAGTAATTTTATTTTTTAAAATTTTTTCAATCGCCGAGTGAACGAGATTACCAAAATGTAGACTCTCAGACTCCGGCTCAGGCAAACGGATAAAGTTCCTAAAATACCACTTCCAAGGGCAGCTAAAAAAGTTGTTGAGATGCGTGACCGACAGTGACCGGTCCGAGTACTCTTTCTTTACAAACTCGACAATTTCTTTCCTGGCATCCTCCGGGACAACAATCGGAGTCGCCGCAACATAAGCGAATAAATTTTCAGCTTGAATACTTTTTTCTGTCTCTCCGGCACTCCTTCTTTCAAAAAGTCCCTCGGGCATTTCCGCAATCACCTTGGCCAACTTCAAATCATTCCCGGAATAACTCATAACCGGATAAGATAGCGTCGAGTGACGTTTGGCGCGGGTAATCGCCACGTAGAGCTCACGTCTCGCGGTTAACTCATCCTTCTTAGCAATCTTCTCTTTGATTGATTCCGGCAAGGTAAAGCCTGAGTGCCTCCCTTTCATAATCGAATTCTCATCCAAATGCGCAATCCAAACGTATTCAAATTCCAAACCCTTAGAGCCGTGCATCGTGCTCACCCTTACCCCCTCATCACTTTCGAAAACCGCTAGCGGCACATCTTCACCGTAAGATTCAAGCCGATCAAGAAATTCCAGGAAATTCGACAAAGTCAGCTTATGATTCTTTTCCATTGAAACCAGGGCCAAGTGCAGCAAAGTCCGTACCACTTCAATTTCGGTAAGCAGTTTTCTGTGGCTGTCGGCATTCTGGAAAAATAATTCCGCGCCGACATATTGAATAAGTTCATAGACATCCTTCTCTCGTCCAACCTTGACAAAGCCGACAACAAGTTCGCCTAATTGTTTGATTTCGTTCTCCGCTTTTTCAAACGACTCAAGTGAAATTTTCTTACCTTGCAGACGTAAAAATTTATGAGCCTGAAGAAACGGTACGCCAGAAATAGTATCCAGCAAGAGTTCACCCAAATAAACAGGATCCGCCGGTGAGGCGATTACCCGAAAAATCCGTAGCAAGGATTGCGTCACCGGCAAACCCAAAAGCCTGGCAGATTTACCTCGCGCCACCGGCAAACCCAAATCCCTAAGAACCGCGACCGCCGTCCTGACCTGGGCTTGTTTGGGCACCAACAAGGCACACTCGTGAGGGGCGATTCCTTCCTCAATTTTTTTCTTAATTTCAAGACCGGCCGACAAAATTTCGTCTCGAGGATACTGCGCCTCAATCAAACGAATCGCTTGCGACCCGGCCTTGTTACCGACAAGCGGCTCTTTAACCAAATCACTTTGAAGCAGTTCCCCGGCCAAATCCAAAATATTCTGAGTCGAGCGGTAATTTTGCGTGAGCGCAATCAGCTTGGTACCCTGAAACGTTTCAAGAAAATTCTGAAAATGTGACAAAGAAGCTCCGCCGAAACCGTAAATAAGCTGACGATCGTCACCAACCACAAAAATATTTGGTTTCTCGACATCCGCCCAAACAGCACTCAAAAAACCATTTTGTACCCCACTTGAATCCTGGTGCTCATCAACCAGGACATAGAGAAAACGCTCACGAATCGTGTCGCGAACTTCAGACGACTTCGAAACCAGCTCAAGCAAATAGTCCAAAATATCATCGTAATCAACAAGATTGCGTGCCTTTTTAGTCCGCTCGTAAAGTTCGTAAAACCTAGCCGTCTCCGCCGTGCGCCCTTCAAGATTTTTGACCTTCTCTTTTTCTGCCGACTTCAATTGACCCTTCGTGGGTCCACGCGAAGACAAACTTTCGGGATTATTTTGAATTCTCACAACTTCCGATTCAATCTCTTTGGCGAAAACTGCCGGCACCATTCTCTCGCGCTTTAAAAGTGAAATTAGGGACTTTAAATCGCCGAAATTGTGCTCGCCACCACTCCGTAAACGCAAACACTCCCAGTCATTGTTTTCAAGCAATTCATCATAAAGCAGAACCGCATCTTTTTCATCAAGCAATTTCGGGGGGCGCTCCAAGGATAACTCCTCATAAAACTCTTCAATCAAGGAACTGGCAAAACTGTGAAAAGTGGAAATAACCACGCGCAGGGCCGATGGTCCGATGATTTCGGTCAAACGCTCACGCACGGCCTTCACGCCGGTATTAGTAAAAGTTAGACATAAAATCCCATCGGCCGGCGACAAGCCTTCCGCCAGAATTTTCGCAATTCGCATCGTCAAGACTTTGGTCTTACCAGTACCCGGCCCGGCAATTACCATCACTGGGCCATCAATAGTATCTACGGCCTTTTTCTGCTCCGGATTGAGATTCTTGTACAGCTCAACAAATTTTTCGTCTTTTTTCACGAGTTAAGTATAACATTCGGCAATTTGAGCCAAATTAAATCCTGACTTGCTTTTATCTGTAAAATATGTATAAATTATATAAGAAAAACTTATGAATATTATCAATATCATTCCCGTATTCTTTGACGGCCAGGGGACAGCAACCAGCTACAAGTTCAAGCCAAGAATCGTCCGAATGAGTCGGGTCGGCAAGAGGTTGCACTTCCTCCTTCGTCCGGCCAAAGGCCGCAAAAAACCCCACCTCAAGACCCCTCTTAAAACGGCCTAACTATTTTCACCACAACGCCCCGAAACCTTCGGGGCGTTTTTAATTAAAAACTCCATCCAACCTCTTGGTCAAATGGAGTCAGACTGACTATTCTAGAAACTACTCCGGGAAGAACGCGGACCAGAGGCGATGTGATAAACGGCTTTTTACCACCGCCATCTTGTCGAAATAAAGACGAGGGTCAGACAAGGGAACTGTTCCAACCACCCATTCATCTGACACGAACGCCAAAAATGGCGACACCCTCTCCTTGTTCATAGTGGTCAAAATTTCCCCATCAAAAAAGATCCGACTGGCATGCTGACCTTGCGCTGCCTCTTGCCACTCTTTTGGAATGAGCGACGACTCAGTTATCAGCCGACACAAGACTTCGATACCGAGTGGGATCCATGTCTGATGTTGCCCCATTTCCCAAAGCACTTCTCCTCCACTTAAGCTAAGTCGACTAGGGCCAACAAAGGCATCGCCACCGAGTAGTCGGATGTCCCTAATCCGGACAAGATCCACGGCACTCCACAATCTATCGCTCCGCCAATCTACCATCTTGCCACCGAAAAGCTTTTCAAGAGTAGCGCGTGTGGCCTTGATGTCTTTATTGTCGGAACCTGACTCACGGTACCAGAGCGCCTGCCGACACTTTACTGTGCTCATGTCAATCTCCTTATTTGAATTTTCATTCTTTGTTTTGGGTCAGAATTTGCACCTGTCTATCTTCTTTAATTATACACAAAACACCCGAACTGTCAATAGTCGAGCGTCCTTGCGCTTTTTCGGTAATTAATAGTTTCGCAGTCGGTTCACTCTCTCGTGCTGGCGGATTTTTTCGTGGGCCTTGGCTTCAATCTGACGAATTCGTTCGCGCGTGACCCCGAACTCCTTCCCCACTTCTTCGAGAGTATGAGTAATACCGTCCATCAAACCATGACGCATTTCCAAAATCTTTCTCTCCTTCGGTGAAAGATCGCCCAAAATTTGTTTGACTTGGTCAGCCAAAATTCGTCTCGAGGATTCCTGATCCGGTGAAAGGATTTTATCATCCGGCAAAAAGTCACCCAGGGTCGATTTACCGTCGTCACCCTCATCACCAACCGGTGATTCCAGAGAAACGGTATCTTGGTCAATTTTTTCAATTGAATAAACCTTTTCAACATCCAGACCCATTTCGGTCGCAATTTCTTCCGGCAAAGGTTCTCGGCCCAAGTCCTGTGACAGGCGTCTAACAACTTGTTTGTATTTGGCGATTGTTTCCACCATGTGCACCGGCACGCGAATCGTGCGCGACTGGTCGGCCAAGGCTCTAGTAATCGCTTGCCTAATCCACCAGGTGGCATAGGTCGAAAACTTGTAGCCTTTGGTCCAATCAAATTTATCAACGGCCTTGAAAAGGCCGAGGTTGCCCTCTTGAATCAAGTCGAGCAAGGTTAGATCAGGACTGCGGCCAACATATTTTTTAGCAATCGAAACCACCAAACGCAGGTTGGCGCGTGCGAGCAGATTTTTTGCCTCTTCGTCACCCTTCTCAATTCGCTTAGCCAAATCTTTTTCGGTTACGGCGGAAATCAAAGGATACTGGCCAATCTCCTTAAGATAGATCTGAATGGAGTCGTAAGATGAATCGCCTCGGCTATAGGAATATTTTCGGCTCGGCGCGACAGCTTCCGGCGCATCAATCTCCAACATGCCTCCCCCCTCCAAAATATCGATACCGGCCACCGAAAGTTTGTTGTAGAGCTCATCCAAAAACATCACATCCTGTTCAATGTTCGGAAATTCCTTGAGAATCTCGTCGTAGGTCACAAAGCCGCGTTCTCGGCCTTTCGTAATTAATTTTTCAGCCTTAGATAGCCAATCCCGATGCTTCCGGTCGGGCTTTTTCCCGGCAACCTTCGGCTTAACCCCCGTTTTTTTGGCTTTTACTTTGGCAACCTTCTTTTTTGGCTTTGAAGAGGCTTTCTTTGTGGAGGCTTTCTTCTTGCCAACTTGGCGTTTAGTAGTTTTTTTGGGCATTTTGTAAAGATTAATTATATATAAAAATAGAGTTTAAAGCGAGATGGGCTATTCAGGTCTTAAGTTTGAGCGAAATTTCGTGGCACTGCTTTAAAATCTTTTCAGCTTTAGCTTTATCACCCAAAACTTCGGCTTCTCTCAATTCGACCATGGCCGCACTTAGCTCTGACCTTAGGTTTTCCTTATAAAACTCACTGAACAACTCCGCGACTTCTCGATCCAATTTATTGGCATCAGCATAGGCCACTTCGGCCTCAAAGGATAACTCGGTTGCTTTCTTCTCATAAAACTTATCTACCTCCGCAAATTTTTCGACCCCTAAAATTTCCTTAAATTTTTGTTCCATCTCGGCAACCGAGATTAACGGTGTCGCGGCCAATCTCTGCCAATAAAGAATCGCAATTAGGCGTTTGCCGATATAATTTTTGCGAGTGACTTTTGGACCTTCCGCCACCTCCTCCTTTTCGATCTGCCTTTCTTCCTGATGCCTGACCTTGCCCAAATCTTCCCAGACGGCCTCTTCTTTCACCCCGAGTGCCCTGGCAACTTTGGCAACGGCTTGGGACTTCTCAATCGCGCTCTCCAAAAATGCTACATAAGGTAAAACTTCCTGACGGACTGCCTTAACTTTGTCGCGGCCACCTTTTTCAATCGCTCGCTTTAGGGCAAAATCAATTACATCAGTGCTTTCTTTGATGACCTTTTTCCAAGCCTCTTTGTCTTTAAGAATGAGCGAGGCCGGATCCTCGTCGGCCGGCAAATTGGCAACTTTCACCTCAAACCCCCTTTCCAGAGCCAGTTGGGTGCTTCTTAGGGCCGCTTTATAACCCGCACCATCAGCATCAAAAGCCATGATAATTCTTGATGACAGCCGATTCAAAAGAACCAATTGTTCTTCGGAGAGCGCTGTGCCAGAAGAAGCTACTGTGTTGATAAATCCGGCCTGGTGGGACATTAGTAAATCCATCTGCCCCTCAACCAAAATAGAATAATTAAGAGTCCGAATCTGCTGTTTCGCCTTATCAAAGCCAAAAAATATTTTCGATTTGGTGAAAAGCGGAGTTTCCGGACTATTGAGATACTTGGCCGACTTGCCGTCGTCGTGAAGAATTCGGCCGGAAAAAGCCACAACCCGACTGGAAGCATCACAAATCGGAAAAGCAATCCGGTCTCGGAAGGTGTCATAGACTCGGCCTTCAGATTTCTTAACCAAACCGGCCCTAAGCAAGATTTCCTCGCTAAACTTTCGACCCGCAAGCTCGTGCTCAAGAGTGTGCCAATCATTTAACGCGTATCCCAGCCGGAAGTCCGAGATAGTCTTTTCGGTCAATCCCCTTTTTAAGAGATAATCTTTCGCTTCAGAATTTTGCACCAAATTTTCTTCATAAAACTTGGCCGCTTCCTCCATTGCCTCAAACAATTTTTCTCTTTCATCTTTAACGGCGGGATTTTCAAAAACCACCGGCACTCCCGCGCGTTCACCCAAAAGCTTCAAGGCGCCAACAAAATCCAGACCGTCAATTTGCTGAACAAAACTGAAAATATCACCTTTCGCCCCGCAACCGAAGCAGTAGTAAGTTCCGCGATCCGGCGACACGAAAAAAGACGGCGTTTTTTCATTGTGAAATGGGCACCGGCCTTTTAGATTGGCGCCGGCGCGCGTCAGCTTCACATATGGCTCAACCACATCTTCAATCGAGAGCCGCTCTTTAATTTTTGAAGCGGTACTGCTCATTTAATAGATTTTAACCGACCCGAAAACTCCTACTAGTAGGCTTCGCCACTACCGTCAAAATAATCTTCTCGCACTTCCTGTTTAATGCTTCGAAGCATAATTTCTTTTGGACTGCCACGGAAACCGGTACCGGCTGGAATCAAGCGGCCAAGGATAACATTTTCTTTCAGACCGGCGAGATGATCGACACTGCCCCGAACGGCACTCGAGATCAAAACTCGGCTGGTGTGTTGGAAGGAAGCCGCCGACAAGAAACTGCGTCGTGACAAGGAAACTTCGGTAATACCCATGACCACCGAATCAGCCTTGGCTTCGAGTAAATTCTTTTCTTTAATCTCGTCATTGACTTGGCTAAGGTGTCGATTCTCGATGACATCACCCACTGAAAATTCGCTGTCACCGGCTTCTTTGACTCGCTTTCGCGAGAACATCTGACGAACAATGATTTCGATGTGTCGACGAGCTACTCGTTCACCCTGCAATTCATAAAGTTTGGAAACTTCGCTAATGATATAGCTTTCGGCTCGTTCTTTGCCGGCATATTTGAAGACTTCGTCGATATCAGCCGAACCGTCGGTGATAATATCGCCCTTCAAAACTTTGTCGCCAACTTTAACCAAAGGCATGCGTTTGTAGTGAACGAGATACTCAACTTCGGCTTTCTTCTTAGTTTTGCTCTTATCATGAATTTCCGGGGTGACAACAATAATCTTCTCCTTACCGTCAGTTTTGATTTCTGTGACCATTCCATCAACCCGATTCACCACGGCCGGATTTTTCGGACTGCGTTTTTCAAAGACTTCCTCGACTCGAGGCAGACCTTGAGTGATGTCGCCACCAACTGAAGCGGTACCACCGGCGTGGAAAGTACGCATAGTAAGTTGAGTTCCCGGCTCACCAATCGCTTGAGCAGCCACAGTACCGACAGCCTCACCCAATTCTACCGGTTTGCCTTTACCAAGATCCAAGCCATAACACTTGGCACAAATACCTTGAGAGGTTTTGCAGGTCAAAGGCGAGCGTACTTTAACTTCTGTAATTTGAGCGTCCTCAATTTCTTGCGCCTCGACTTTAGTCAGCAAATGCCCCTTTTTGAAAAGCACTTTGCCATTATGAACCAAATCATCTGGTAGAAATCTACCCTTGATGCTCTTGGCAATTGAGACATCCATACCAAGAGAAAGGTCTTTCCTGATAATTGCACCCTCTTTGGTACCGCAATCATCTTCAGTAATAATCACATCGTGAGCCACATCGAAAAGGCGTCGGGTTAGATAACCGGCTTTGGCGGTGTTTAGAGCGGTGTCAGTCAGACCCTTTCGAGAACCGTGGGTTGTAATGAAGTATTCAATCGGAGTAAGACCTTCCTTCATACAAGAAAGAATCGGGAATTCGATAGTTTCACCGCTCGTGCTCTGAATCAAACCTTTCATACCAACCATTTGGGTGATGTTGCCGAGTGAACCTCGAGCACCGGATTCCACCATGTCATGAACCGGGCCATTCTGATCCAAACTGTTAGGAATAACTTTTTCCAGCTCGGTTTTAGCAGACTGCCAAATTTCAATATTGATTCGGCGCTTTTCTTCCTCGGAGAGCAGACCTTCATTAAATTGCTCCTTAACTTCGCTGGCTTTCTTTTTGGCTTTCGCGACAATCTCGGTTTTCTCCTCTGGGATCATAACATCGTCAATGCCCCAAGTGACACCCGAAACCGTAGCGTATTTGAAACCGAAAGCTTTGATCCGGTCGAGAATTTCCGGAGTTTTGTCGATACCATAACGACCCATGACATCATCAATAATCTTAGCTAGAGCCTTCTTATTGATTTCTTTATTGATATAAGGGTAGTCTTCGGGTAGTACGCCGTTAAATAACAGTCGGCCAACTGAGGTCTCGAAAATTTCGCCATTGAAGCCACTGAACTTTTTGCTGTCATTGGCCAAGATTTTAATTTTTGAGCGGATACCGACAACACCGTAGGTTCGAGCGGTAATCGCGCTGTTTGGTCCTGGGAAAATTTTGCCCTCACCCAAACCGTTTTCCTCCAACTTGGTCATCCAGTAACACCCGAAAATAATGTCGAGCAATTTAGCGGAGATGATTGGGTCACCAGATCCCGGTTTCAGGATGTTTTTGTCCGAGGCCATAATTTCTCTGGCTTCCATTTGAGCTTCTTTGGACAACGGCACATGAACGGCCATTTGGTCACCGTCGAAGTCGGCGTTGAAAGCGGTACAAACCAACGGGTGAACCTGGATGGCGTTGCCTTCAATCAGAATCGGCTGAAAGGCCTGAATACCAAGGCGGTGCAAAGTCGGCGCTCGGTTTAGGAGCACATACTTGTCTTTAATAATATCTTCCAAAATGGCCCAAACCTCCGGCACTCCTTCGTCGATCAAGCGACCAGCACCTCTAATGTTATAAGCCAATTCTTTCTCCAAAATCTTTGAAATAACGAATGGTCGGAAAAGCTCTAGTGCCATGTGCTTTGGCAAGCCACACTGATTTAGGCGCAAGGTCGGACCAACCACAATGACGGATCGACCGGAATAGTCGACTCGTTTACCCAAGAGATTACCTCTTAGCAATCCGCGCTTGCCTTTCAGGTTGTCGGCCAAAGATTTGAGCGGTCGCTTTTGAGCTTGGCTTAAAGCGCCGGCCGAATTACTACCGTGTCTGATTGAGTTGTCCAAAAGCGAATCTACCGCTTCTTGTAGAATTCTTTTTTCGTTTCGCAAAATAACCTCCGGCGCACTGATTTCCTTGAGCTTTTGTAATCGATTGTTTCGATTGATAACTCGTCGGTAAAGATCGTTCACATCAGAAGTGGCATAGCGACCACCATCAAGCGCCACCATCGGTCGAAGGGCCGGCGGGATAACCGGAATGCTGGTTAGAAACATCCACTCTGGCCTGACGCCCGAGCGCACCATGGATTTAACCAACGAAACTCGCTTCTGCAATTTTTCGCGCTCAGCCGCACTCACAGTTTCAAGTTGTTCAGTGACTGTCACCAACAATTTTTTCAAATCAATACCCTTGAGCAAGTTGAAGACCGCCTCGGCGCCGATTGAAGCTTCAAATAAACCGCCGTATTTAACTGAATATTTGTGATAAGTGACTTCGTCGATAATTGCCCCCTCTTTAACATCTTCGATTTCTTTCTTGGTGGTAAGCAAAAGCTCTTTTAGGGCTTCCTTGGTCTTTTCATCGTTAACCGACTTAACTTTGCTCTTGTATTCGGAATCCAATTCTTTTAGCACCCGCTCTTTTTGAGCCGGCACAACTTTGGTGATGATGTAGCTGGCAAAATAGATAACCTTCTCCAATTCGGCGGCCGGCATACCCAAAATCAAACCGATTCGAGATGGCATACTGCGCAAGAACCAAATATGAGAAACCGGCGAGGCCAATTCGATATGACCCATGCGCTCCCGTCTCACAATTGAACGAGTAATTTCAACCCCACACTTCTCGCAGACAATTCCTTTATAACGGATACCTCGGTACTTTCCGCAGTAACATTCATGGTCTCGATCCGGGCCGAAAATTTTCTCGTCGAAAAGACCGCTCTTCTCGCTTCTTTGAGTTCGGTAATTGATAGTTTCCGGCTTGGTGACTTCCCCGTGTGACCACTCTTTGATTCTCTCCGGCGAGGCCAGACGCAACGCGACGGCATTGAAATCTAGGAGGTCTTCTTTTTTAATTTGTTTTAACATGTTGTTTATTTTAGGAAGTTTTAATTTAGCCGTTCATCGAGCGATCATCTTCCGAAGGCTTCTCTCGGCGCAAGTCGACATCAAGCGCAAGACCGCGAAGGTTGTTAAGCAAAACATTGAATGAGGCCGGAATATTCGGCGGTTGCAGACGCTCACCTTTGACAATCGAGTCGAAAGCCGCCGAACGACCCATAATATCGTCAGACTTAATCGTGAGCATTTCTCGCAAAGTGTGCGCCACGCCATGACCAAGCAAGGCCCAGACTTCCATTTCACCAAATCGCTGACCACCGTTTTGTGACTTACCTCCCAAAGGCTGTTGAGTAATCAAAGAGTAAGGACCAATCGAACGCATGTGGATTTTATCCTCAACCATGTGGTGCAGTTTCAAGATGTACATGTAACCGATGGCAATTTCCTGCTCAAAGGCTACGCCGGTTCGGCCGTCATAGAGTTTAACCTTGCCGTTTTCCTTGAAGCCAGCCTTAACCAATTCAGACTTAATCTCCACATCAGTGGCACCGGTAAATGGCGGCACAATCGCCTGGTAACCCAAAGTGTTGGCGGCGAGACCGAGGTGCAATTCCAAAATCTGACCCAGGTTCATACGAGAAGGCACGCCAAGCGGAGTAAGAATCAAGTCAATCGGAGTACCATCGGCCATATATGGCATGTCTTCAACCGGCAAAATTTTCGAGATAACACCTTTGTTGCCGTGTCGGCCGGCCAATTTGTCACCGACAGAAATACTGCGAAGTTGGGCAACCTCGATATGAATTCGCTTAATGATACCGGAATCAAGTTTATCGCCTTTCTCGCGAGAGAAAATTTTCACGCCAATAATTCGGCCGCGCTTGCCACCTTCGATTCGCTTGGAAGTATCCTTAACATCGCGAGCTTTCTCGCCGAAAATCGATCGGAGCAACCTCTCTTCTGGGGTCAGTTGGGTTTCACCCTTCGGAGTAATCTTGCCGACCAGAATGTCACCCGGACGAACTTCAGCGCCAATTCTAATCACACCATCTTCAGAAAGATTCTTCAGTTTAGCTTCACCGACATTTGGGATATCGCAAGTGGTGACCTCCGGACCAAGTTTGGTGTCGCGCACATTGACCACAAACTCCTCGATATGAATGCTCGCAAATTTGCTCTCTTTAACCATTCGTTCGGAAACAATAATCGCGTCTTCGTAGTTTGAGCCGTTCCAGGACATGAAACCGATAAGCACATTCTGGCCCAAAGCCATTTGACCGCCGTCTGAAGAAGAGGTGTCAACCAGAACATCGCCCTTTTTAACCTTCTGACCAAGATCAACAACCGGTCGCTGATGGAAAGCCGTAAAACCGTTGGTTCGAGAAAATTGAACCAAATCATAGCTATATTCTTTACCTTTAGTTGATTTCATCGCGACATGGCGGCCATCAACCTTGGTGACAGTACCTTCTTCCGGTGCCAAGAAAATTCGGCCAGTGTCTTCGGCAGCTTTAGCTTCAATACCAGTCGCCACGAGCGGGGCTTCCGGAATAATACAAGGGGTAGCCTGCTTCTGCATGTTCGAACCCATAAGGGCTCGGTTGGCGTCATCGTGGTTTAAGAAAGGAATCATCGAAGTGGCAATCGAAAAGGCTTGAGTCGTACCAACATCGATGTAATCCACATCTTCGCGTTTAATCACTACCGGTTCACCCTTAATGCGAACCTCGACTTCCTTTTCCAGAATTTGACCGTCCTTATCGTAAGGTGTAGCAGCGTGAGCAATTTTAAAATTTTGCTCTTCGAGTGCGTTTAGATAATTAACTTCTTTGGTCACTTTACCGTCTTTAACTCTGGCGTAAGGAGTTTCGAGCATGCCGAATTCATTGATCTTGGCATAAGTCGACATCCTCAAAATCAAACCGATGTTCGGACCTTCCGGAGTATGAATCGGACAAAGTCGGCCATAGTGAGACGGGTGCACGTCGCGCACCTCAAAGCTGGCACGCTCGCGAGTAAGACCGCCCGGACCCAAAGCTGAAAGAGTTCGCAAGTGCTCGATTTCCGCCAAGATATTTTCCTGTTGCATAAACTGCGACAACTGGTTGGTGGTGAAAAATTCTTTGAGGCGAGCCTGAAGTGGTCGCGGAGAAATAAACTGAATTGGCATTGTAAAATCAGTGTCGACAGTAGACATTCGATCCTGAATGTTTCGTTTCATTTGAGTCATACCGACTCGGAGTTTCTGTTGCATCAATTCACCAACCAAACGGACTCGGCGGGAACCAAGGTGGTCAATATCATCCTCACGCGCCTCTGGAGTGTTGTTGAGCTTAATGACATTGGAAACCAAAGTCACCACATCATCGAGCGAAATGGTGCGTCTTTCCAATTCTTTTTCATCCATCGATTTGCCAAAACGGTCATTGAAGCGAAATCGGCCGACTTTGGAGATGTCGTATCGGTCGGCGCTAAAAATCGACTTAATGAATTCGCGGGCGTTATCAATTGTCGCCAAATCGCCGTCGCGCAAGCGTTTGTAGATTTCCAAATAGGAGTCATCTCTGGTCTTGGCGTGATCCTTGGCCAGGCTGGTCTCAATCGGCAATTTAGCGTGCTCAACATTGGCAAAAAGAGCCTTAATGTCAGAATCGGTCTCAACACCCAAAATTCGCAGGAGTGAGGTGACGGCAAATTTTCGTTTACGATCGATGCGAACATAGATAGCACCGTCGGCTTCGGACTCAATTTCAATCCAAGCGCCACGGGCCGGAATGATTTTAGCGCCAAAATATTTTCGGCCACGAATTTCTTGAGCGGTAAAAAACATACCGAAAGAACGGGCCAATTGCGGGACAATGACTCGTTCGATGCCGTTGATGATGAAGGTACCGTGCGGGGTCATCAATGGAAAGTCAGCCAAGAAGATTTCTTGCTCTTTGACCGTGCCCAAGGTTTTGTTCTTGAGCTTGACCATGGCCTTGAGCGGGACTTCGTAGGACATTTTATTATCCTTGGCGAAGTGTTCGTTGCCTTTTGGCTTGGCCAACTCGAAACTGGTGAAAGACAGCTCAAACTTTTTGTCAGAGTAGTCTTTGATTGGCGAGAACTCGGCAAAAATTTCTTTGAGGCCTTTCTCGAGCAACCAATCGAATGAGGCGATCTGCGATTCCACAAAGTTTGGGAAATCAATCAACGGCTTTTTAAACCGACTAAAATACTTTTTCGGACGCTTGCCGTAAGGCACGAAAGACTTGTCTTCTGTTTGCATAATAAATTATTAATTAACCCGCTCTAATAATTAAAAACAAAAAAGCACCTTTAAATAAAGGTTCTTTAGGTGCGCTTCAAACTATTCTAAGTGAGTAAGCAAGATGCGCTTGATTAAAGGAGTTTTCACCCCTTACTTGATAAGCTTCGCCTCAAAAGCTCAGTCATAACTCAATCCTGCTTTGATTCGAAGAGTATAGCCGACCTATCATTTTTTGTCAACCTGAGCAACAAGGGCTGTGGATAACCATAATCAGTATGGGCATTCAGTATCAAAATGGATAGGTTGCGTATCTAGGATACTCAAGGATTTTCTTTCTCCCTGTCCCCATACCATATACCAAATACTATATACCTTATACCCCCTTCTTCTTCCACTCCTCAATTTTTGCCCTATGACCGGAAAGCAGAACCTTCGGAACTCTTAATTTCTTACCCTTATATTCCAAAACTTCCGGACGAGTATAAACATCGGAACTTGAGACTCGCTCTTCTTCGCGAGAATCGAAATTACCCAAGACTCCCTCAACCTGTCGCGACACGGAATCAATAATCGCCATCGCTGGTAATTCCCCACCCGTTAAGACATACGGCCCGATTGAAATTTCCTCAACTTTAAATGCCTTCTTCACCCGAGCATCGATCCCCTCATATCGGCCACAGATGATTATCAGATGCTTAAATTTGACGAGTTTTTTTGCGGTACCGGTTTCAAACTGTTTCCCGCCCGGACTTAGCCAAATTATTTTAACTTTCTCAACTATTCGCCTATTCGCGCGAATTAGAGAACAGTTTGATTTGGCTTTTTCAATTGCTTTAATCACAGGGAGAGCTTGAATCACCATGCCAGGGCCACCCCCATAAGGCGGGCGATCGATGTGCTTAAATTTGTTATCAGAAAAATCGCGTGGATTATAAAATTAAACTTTAATTTTCTTATCCTCAATCGCCCGCTTCAAAATCGACTCCCCTAAGTAGGAATCGAAAGCATTTGGGAATAAGGTGATGATGTGGAAAGTCATAGTGAAAGTATATAGTATAAAGTATCTGGTATATAGTATAAATGCAAGAAAAAAGCCCATCGCGCGCGGCGCGCGATGGGCGACTGTCTAAGACTAGATTTTGGCTGGAGCCAAATTTGGGAGAAACTCGGAAGAGGTCATTTTTTGACCATCTTGGTCAGCAAATTTGAACAGCGCATGGCTGTCCTGCCTTTCAGGGTCGTGCACCAGTTCAAACCCCTAGAAACGAAGTGGCCGGCCAAGGGAGTCCTCACACGGCTTAAGAGTCACCGGATGAATGAGGACATCGTGTCCCAACTTCAACCGCCATTCTTTTCGCGCCATGCGCCCCCTCACCGACTCGAGAATCATCTCACCCTTAAGCTCTACACCCCAATTCCCCGCCATGGCAGTAATACCAGCATAATCGCGACCAAAAACCTCGTTGACCGCCTCAGCGAAAGCTCCAAGGTCGAGTCGATTGGTAGAACCTGGCTTCGTCGCGATCGAACCGCCCTCAAGCGCCAGCGCAACCATACCCCGGCATTCGTCGAAATTAGCAGCGAGAGCAATCACCGAATTTTTCGGGATGGCACCAGCATCAATACACAAGTAATACCAATCATTAAAGAAGAACAGGCCCTTCAAATTGTCCTCTCCACCAACCAGACTAAAACCTCCGGTTAGCATGATGAGCGGCTGAAAAACTTTTGGGTCAACCTTGTCCTTGATTTGGTCAAAGAGATACAGGACATCGGCGGTAGTCGCGATTGACCAGGCACGACCATAAAGCACTTCCTTTATGACATTAGCTTGAATTGACACAACAATCCTTTGGTTAAGGTTTCTAAACTTAAGATACGCTTGTTCATTTTTTTGTCAACAAAAAGGCCCGAGTTTCGCAGGAGCGAAACTCGGGCCTGATGGGAAGGCTCACAAGGGCAAGATAAAATCGAGCCCCTCTTGCTTGAATTTGAAATGCTTCGGAAACCAGCTATCATTCGGATTGGCAACAAACGGCACATGCGCCACACCGAAGCCGCTCTCCTTAGAATACCAGATCGCTTTCTCGATCAGCACCTTGAAAATTTTGAGAGCAAGAGCGTCGCGCTTAATCCAGTTGAGCGTCATCGTGTCATGAAGCGTGACAAACTTGCGGCGCAACATCGAAACCTCGGACAGAAAAATTATCCCGACGATTCGACCGCGAATGTCCCTAGCAACGATAGCAGTGTTATCCTCAAACAAGGCCTCAATCTCTTCGCTTTTGATATCCGCGCCAGCATAATGCCGGCGGTACAGGCCCAAAATAGCTCTGGCATCCGCCTCAATTGTCGGCTCCGAATAAAATATCTCGGCAGTCAATTTCATATGAATAACCTTTCGCTTGGAGTTCTTTTTTAAATATACACATATTTTAAACTTTGTCAACACAAAATCGCCTTCCCCTCACCGCCGACTTTCTAGTCGGCGGAATTTTTGTATTTATTTGTCATAAACCAATATACGCCATGGCGTATATTGGTTTATTAAAAAATTTAGCCGGCCCATGATGGACCGGCTACTTTGTCTTCAAAAAACCGAACTGGAACTAGGTAAGACCAAGGACATCTTGCATGCTGTACACACCAGGATCTTTGCCCTTGACCCACGACGCCGCGATGAGCGCCCCGTTGGCAAACGCTTCACGGCTTGAGGCCCGGTGAGTCAGCTCAACACGCTCGCCGTCACCGGCAAAGATGACGTTGTGATCACCGAAGACGTCACCGCCACGCAGAGAGTGAACGCAGACTTGACTTGAATCACGAATGTCAGTCTGGCCTTTCGAACGACCATGAATCACGGTCGCCGCGCCACGCTGACGAGGATGAACCATCTGCTCAAGCTGCTGATTGCGAACATGGGCCAGGATATCGGCAATAGTCTGCGCTGTTCCACTTGGTGAATCCTTCTTCTGCCGGTGATGCATTTCAACAACTTCAAGATCATAGTCCGGCCCAAGCCGCATCGCCGCCTGACGCGCCAACCAGAACAAAAGATTCGCACCGAGGCTGAAGTTAGTGGTGAGCACGATCGGTATCACGCCAGAGCAATCTTTAACAACCCTTAGCTCTTCTGGTGTATAACCAGTGGTACCAATCACCATGGCTTTGCCGAAACCGGCACAGCGCCTGGCAAGATCGGGCGTGACGTGATGCACACTGAAGTCGATAATCACATCAGCCTGGTCAGGATGCACTAACGGCTCAGTACAAACCTGTTCATCCCATCCTCCGATGATTTTGATACCGGGAAATTTCGAGGCGCATGCGAACAGCATTTGACCCGTCTTTCCCTTGTATCCATTCACGATGGCCCGAACTTTTTCATTTTTAGTATTCATTCGTCAGTCTCCGTTGTTTTGTTTTTTCCTGTTTGGCTCTACTTTCTATATCCAATACTACACACGGTCGTTTCAATGTCAATAAAATATAGTCCCCCAGGACCGAGCCATATGAATAACACAAAAAACTGCCTCTCGGCAGTTTTTTGCTTCACGACTCCTGAATCCAAATTCTTGAATCGTGAATCTATTTAGATCTTGAGGTCATCCATCGCCTCGTCGACAGTCTTCGTAGTCTTTGGGACATGAGTACTGCCTTCCGGCTCGTTGATTTTCAGATTAACTCGAGAGTTATTCTTCATACCAACTACACGAAGCAGGGTGCGGATCGCTTTGGCGGTGTTTCCCATCCGGCCAATGATCTTACCCATATCTTCTGGATTGACTGAGAGAGTGAGAAGCACTCCCATCTCATCTACGGTTCGAGCAATCTTGACATCGTTCGGATTGTCGACCAATCCTTTAACAACATACTCAAGAAACTGAACATCTTGTTCTGTAGACATTTCAATCGTGCGTTTATTTCTGTTAAGTCTGCAGTAAACGACCGTTTCGGTACTGCTCGCTGAATTATATACTATTTCTATGAAAAATGCAAGGGGTGTCTGTGTATAACAAAAACACCATTTTAGGGTGTTTTTGGGGATCTTTAGTTTAAGTGATTTAGACAGTCGGAGCTTCGGCTTTGACCTCGCTCGGGGCTGGAGTGACTCCGGCTGGTGGTACAGCTTTCTTTTCGACTGGTTTCTCTTCTTTTACAATCGGCTTTTTCTTTGGCAAAACATTAATTTTCTTGCCTTGAATAACTTTGGCCGAGATTAACATATTATGAACCGTATCAGAAACTTGAGCACCCTTGGAAATCCAGTGCTTAATTCTTTCAGTATCAAGTCGGTTATTACCCTTGTTGCCTTTGGCCTCCCGCGGATCATAAGCGCCGACAACCTCTAGGGCCTTGCCGCTTTTTGGACCATTTTTGGAATCAGTGACGACAATTCGGAAAGTCGGTTCATTGCGTCGTCCCACTCGCTGTAGTCTTATAATTAACATTGTCCGGCTATGCTAACAAAAAGCCATTTAAAATGCAAACTGGCCTGAAACTTGAAGTTTAAAACTTGAAACATGGGAGCTCTCGGTTCATCGCCTACTGCCTCAAGCTTCATGTTTCATGTTTCATTTTCTATGTTAGAATGCCTAAATGTCAAAATACCCCAAATCTGACTATTCCAAGCCAAAATCCCACAAAACCGAGACTCTGACGGGCATAATCCACCTCACCAGCAAAGCCGTCGGCTATGTGACAACCGAAAAATATCCCGAGGATGATATCGAAATCGCCCCGGAAAATCTGGCCACCGCGCTTCATGGCGACGAGGTGACAGTCGGCGGAATTTACAAAAACCCCAAAGGCCGAAAAGCTGGCCGCGTTATTGGCATCAACAAACGGGCCAAGAGTCGGTTCGTTGGAACACTCGAAACTACCAAGGGTGGTTTTTTCCTGCTCCCCGACGACAAGAAAATGTACGCGGATATTTTTGTCCCCCAAAAATCCGGCGCCGAGAGTGGCCTCAAGGCCTTAGTCGAGATTCAAAACTGGCCGGAGAAAAGCAAGCACCCAGAAGGTCAAATTATAGAAATCATCGGCAAGAAGGGCGACAACGACACCGAAATGCACTCGATTGTAATGGAGCGTGGTTTTCGAATTGGCTTTTCACCTGAAGTTGAAGCTGAAGCTAAGTTGATTAAAGGTCAGGAAATGCCAATCAGTCCGGCCGAGATTGCCACCAGAAAAGATTTCCGAAATACCTTAACTTTTACCATCGACCCGGCCGACGCGAAAGATTTTGACGACGCCGTTTCCTTCAAAAATCTTGGGGGCGGCAAGTACGAAATCGGCGTGCATATTGCCGATGTCTCCCACTTCGTGCGCGAGGGTTCCAAACTTGATCGCGAGGCCATCAAGCGCGGTTTTTCGATTTACCTCGTCGACCGAACCATTCCCATGCTCCCGGAAATTCTCTCCAACGATTTGTGCAGTCTAAATCCCAAGGAAGACAAGCTCGCCTTCGGCGCAGTCTTCGTGATTGACGATAAGGCCAGAATTACTGAAAAATGGTTTGGCAAGACAATTATCAATTCTGACAAACGCTTCACTTATGAAGAAGCTCAGGAGACAATCGATGGTAAGAAAACTGATTATCGTGAAGAACTTTTGACCTTAAACCGTCTTGGCAAAATTATGCGCGAGGAAAAATTTCGAAAGGGCGCGATTGATTTTGAACAGGACGAAGTTAAATTTGAATTGGACAAAACCGGCAAGCCGATTCGAATTTACAAAAAGCAGCGCCTGGATGCCCACAAGCTGGTTGAAGAATTTATGCTCCTCGCCAACAAAGAAGTCGCCGAGCTGATTTATCGCGCGCAGGAAAACCGGAAAACCGAGGGCGCCTTTTTGTACCGCATTCACGATGTACCGGACCGCGAGAAAGTGGCCGATTTGCAGGTATTTCTCCGCGCTTTAGGCTATGACCTACCGGTCGGCAAAGGTGGCAAAGTGAGCGCCAGAGACTTACAAGCCATTCTCAATCAGAGCGTGGGCAAAGCTGAAGAGGCCATGATTCGGGGCGCCGCTGTTCGCTCCATGGCCAAAGCTATCTACTCCACCAAGAATATCGGCCACTTCGGCTTAGCTTTTGAATACTACGCTCACTTCACTTCCCCAATCCGTCGTTATGCTGACCTCATGGTTCACCGCGTGCTTTTTGCCAACCTGACCCGCCGGCCTTTACCAAAGGAGACTTGGACCCAGTACGAAAAAATTGCCGAAACTATCACCGAACAAGAAATCAACATCGCCGGAGCGGAGCGGGATTCAATCAAATACAAACAGGTGCAATTTATGCAGGAGCAAATCGGTAAAGAATTTGCCGGCGTCATTTCCGGAGTCACTGAATGGGGTATCTATGTGGAGGAGGTAAACACTCGGGCCGAAGGTATGATTAAGATTCGTGATCTTGGCGACGACTACTACAATTTGGATGAAAAAAATTACGCTTTGGTCGGCGAAAAAACGAAAAAAAGATTCAGCTTGGGCGATAAGGTCAAGTTCAAAATTGTCGGCGCCGATTTGGAGAGAAAAACTTTGGATTTCCAGTTGATTAAGTAATTTAAAAGGCCCGCGCATCGGATGCGCGGGCCGCTTGCTTCAAATATTCGGAACCTTCGAAAGATAGAACTCGTACCTGCCACCACCTCTGGGGATAAAGTACGCCCCGAACATGGTGGCCCCAGACCCCGGACTTAGCACCACATCAATTTTCCCAAGCATCAGCCGGCGATGTTCGGCAATCGACATGTTGGCCATAACCTTGAGGCGTGCTAGTACAAATGAACGCATTTTCGGAACGATAGTCGTAACAGGAACCCAATCAAAGCTTTCCGAGGACAGGCCCGCCACGACCACAGGGTTGTTATCGTGAGCGGCGAACATTATGTCTCGATAACCCGCGGTGAGACACATGTTGATTGCTTGGTTGACCATCTCAATGAGAGGTGTCTCTTCGGGAATCGGGATCACCGCATGACCGGCCGGCTGTCTATCCGGCCCCCGCGGCAAAGATATTCTGATTTCCGGCGGTTTGGGCCGGGACGGCATCTGTGAAGCTACCCCTTGGGGAACCGTGTAAGCTTTTGCCTCACCTACCGAAACCGGCTTCGCTGGCAAGCTGATTCTCACAGTTGCCGGCTTTTTTCTTCCAGGTGTGTCTGACATATCTAGCCTTTCCTTTGATTTTTGATTGAACCTTCCAAATTCAAAATACCACTTTGATAAAAATTTGCAACCAATAAAAAAGAAGCCGACCGTTCGGCTTCCTGTAATAACCCAAGCGAGTTTCCCGTCATCTATTTCAAATTGATGGGTATCGCCACTGTAGGACTTTCTCCTGTAGTGGACGAAGTCAAGGGTCTGGCCAAGGGCGGCGGCAGTGATACCCTGACAGTGTCACAAATTGCACCGAGGCAAATCTTCTGACCTGGTTTAAGCTCGCGCGCCGGCTGACACTGTTTTGCAAGTTGGCAAGCCCTCAAAGCCATCTGGGCAACAATCTCAGCCCCATCCATCGTTATCTGAAAGTCCGGAAAACAAAATCTGATAAAGGATTTCTCAGTCCGTGACCCAGAACTTCCCATTGGCGAAGAAACGAATTCGGTCCAAACACTAAGGTAGCTCACGCTCTGAAGCGTCGAGTCATCTCTCGGACACCTTGCGGCCCGTGTGGTGTTCCAAACTTGAAAGAGATGCTTCGTGTTACCTTCCGTGGTAACCCGTAGTCCCCAATCACTGTGACCCTTAAGCGGTGCCGCCACAATTTTCGTCTTGGAACCGTCGTCAGTCGGCACGTTAGCGAGATCGCGGCATAAGCCAAACTCGGCAAGCAGAACTTCGGGAATGTCTGACAGGAACATATCTAGCCTTTCCTTTGATTTTTAACTGTACCTTCCAAATTCAAAATACCACGCTCTTAAAAATTTGCAAGCTCCTGCTTTCCTAATTGTCCCCGCCCTGCCTTCACTTTTAAACTTTAAAACTTTTTAACTTTTAAACTCATTTAGCTACCGCTACCGCCTCCTCAAACTCAACCGACAAAAGCTTTGAGTCGCCACCGGAGGCCATCGTCACACCGTAGAGCACGCCCGCCCGGGACATCGTCTCGCGATTGTGGGTAATTAAAATCAATTGCGAGTGTTGCGACAAATTGGCAATCATATCGCCATACTTTCTTGAGTTGGCCTCGTCGAGCGCCGCATCGGTCTCGTCCAAAATAATAAACGGCGGCGGATTAACTTGGGAAATGGCAAAAATCAGAGCAATCGAAGTGAGTGCTCTTTCACCACCTGATAGCATCACCAAACCTTTGACCTTTTTATGTGGCAAACTAACCTGAATATCCAGACCCTCTTTACCTTCGTCTTCCTCTTCTTCCTCCGGAATCGACATACTTTCACCCTCCAACAAATCGGATAGACCTTCATCTTTAACCTTACGCTTGGCCTCTCGTATCACATCGAGCGAAGCGTGCCCACCACCGAACATCAAAGCGAAAAATTCCTGGAACTGATGGTTGATTTTGGCAACTCCAGTCTTAAACTCCTCATCAAGTCGTAGCTCCAAATCCTTGATCAATTCTTTCAGCGAAATCGCCGATTTTTCCAGGTCGGCCAATTCGCGAACCAAAAATTCATCTCGGCCACTCACATCCTGATACTCCTTCATAATCTCCTCGCTCGAACCGCCACCGGAATCTTCCAGTCGAATTTTAATTTTCTCGATTACTTTCCGCCTCTCCTCCTGCCGGTCGCGCAACTCACGAACAATCTCCTCTTGTGACAAAACCCGGCCGGTATCATCAACCGGATTAAAATCGTGGAAAGCCGAAATTTCTCGACCAACCAAAACCAGCCCCTCCTGCACCTCTCGTTTAAAATTGGTCTCCTCAATAATCAACTTATCTTCCTTGGTCTGAATCGCCTGCATAATGGCGTGAATCTCATTTTGGTCAGCCATAATTCTAAAAATCGCCTTCTCCGCCTCTCGGTTGATGTCTTTCTCTTTCTCAATCGAATCTTTAACCTCAACATAATCTTTCTGCTGTTTTTCCTCAGTCGAAATAACAGCCTTAAGTTCCTGTTCCAGGTTGTGCCTTTTCTCCTCAAGTTCTTTAATTTCAGCCTTAAGTTCACCGGTTTCTTTTTGACCACTAAAATTGCGACTATCTTTAACAAATTTTTCCAATCGCGCCAAAAGCGACTTAATCAGGTCTCGCAAATTTGAAATATTTTCTTCAGCTTCCGCGCGACCGGCTTCACTCTTGATTTCAGAAACCAAAGACTCAACCGAAGAAACCGGGACCATCGTATCGGATTCCGTCTCTGCCAATTTTTGCGCCTTCTCAATCCGGCGCTTTTCGAAATCAATCATACCCTCGAGCCGCCCAATTTCCCGAGTCAGTCGATCTTTTTCTCGTCGGCTATTTTGCAAACCGCTCTCCAAATTGATCAGTTGGTCACTTTTATGATCGCGCCCTTTGGAGCTCGCCACGGTTTCTTTGGCTTTCTTCAATTCTTCATCGAGCGATTTCAATTTGGCAGCCGGTTCTCGCCTAGCTTCTTCAACCGTTTTCTTTTCGTGACTCAAGTAGACCTCTTCGCGCTTTAAATAATCGCGGTAGAGTGATTTCAATTCCTCCTTCATCGCCAAAGCTTTTTCAACTTTCTCGACTTGCTTCTTGAGAAATCGTAAATGCGGCGCAATTTCTTTGCGCAGGGATTCAACTTGTTTGATATTTTCCTCGGTCTTAATCAGTTTCTTCTCACTCTCCTGTCGTTTGTATTGATAAATTTTGAGACCTAAAGCGTCCTCAACCATCGCCCGCCTTTCTTTGGGGTTCGCGGTTAAAACGCGGTCGGCCTCGCCTTGAGAAATAATCTGATGGCCGGAAGCGCCAATGTGGGCACTCGCCAAAAGCTCGATGATATCGCGCAGACGGACTTGAGTGCCGTTAATTAGATATTCACTTGAGGAGTCGCGATAAATAATCCTCTCCAAAATCACCTCGTCATAATCGAGATTAAAAAGCCGTTTGCGGTTGTCAAAGGTGAGTTTAACGGAAGCCCGATTACCTCTCGGCAAATCTTTAGAACCGTTGAAAATCAAATCTTCGGTTTTTTTCCCACGCAGAGATTTAATCGATTGTTCGCCTAGAGCAAAGCGGAAAGCCTCGGCCACATTGCTTTTGCCCGAACCGTTGGGGCCGACAATCGCCGAAATCGGTGTCTTAAAATCAAGACCAGTTTTCTTGGCAAATGATTTGAAGCCGGTGAGTTCGAGGGATTTTAGATGCATGACGGTAAATTATAAATTCAAAATTACAAGTTCCAAATAAATCTCAATAACCAAAAATTTAATCTTGGGCCAAAATTTCAGTCAAACAAATTATACTCGGAAACTCGCTAATTTGCATTATGTTCCAAATAAATTTCTGTCAAGGATAACGTACACTGCTTGCCTCGGGCTTGGTTATTGTTTCTTGGTTATTGATTATTCCCCAGGGGTTCTCAATCTCTCCATATTCGGATGCCTCATTTGTGAAGGTTCTTAACTATTCGTACGCCCTATTCGTAAGGGTTCTTAACAAAAAAGGCGCCTGGAGAATAAACCCCAAAGCGCTTCAACCTAGATTGCCCAATCAGGGACTGATACGCGACTCACGGTCGCACTTAATCCGTCCCCGATGGACCAACATGTTGTTCCTGTATCTTATTATATTCCCCGCCAAATGTCAATCCCGTTAGAGATATTCAGTTAATAATGGCAGCATAAAACAAGTTCACAATTATTATCTGTCCGACAGAGACTTACCAACAGCGACGGCCGTCGCCGCGACGACCTATCTCTAACGGGACTAGTTCCACTTCTTCTTACTGATAGCCATATTCGCCGCTTCTTGTTCAGCATCTTGTTTAGAACGGCCAGAACCAGTCGCGATTTTTTCATTACCCAAGAAAACCCCGACGGTAAATTCTTTGTCATGATCCGGACCGTTTTCGCTCAAAGTTTGATAGGCAGGAGTAATGCCGGCTTTTTCTTGCGCCAATTCTTGAAAACGACTTTTGGCATCAATCCACGAACCGCTGTTTACAATCCCCTCAGTTAGACCGAACAAATTCTTCTCGAGAAATTTCCGAGACACTTCAAAACCCTGATCGAGATAAATCGCCCCCAAAACCGACTCGAAGGTGTTCGCCAAAATATACTGACGAGCGCGACCAGTATCCTTAGCCTCACCTTTTGACAACAAGAGGAAATCATTAAAACCCAAATCGGATGCTACTTCGGACAAAGTAATCGCGTTTACAATCGCAGCCCGATAGGAAGTCAAATCACCCTCAGTCGCCTTCGGGTACTTGGCATAAAGAAATTCAGTCGCCGCCAACTCCAAAACTGCGTCGCCCAAAAACTCCAATCGCTCGTTGTGTTCCAGACTGCTCCCGCGATTTTCATTGATATAGGAACGATGAGTAAACGCTTGTTTTAAAAGCGCCTCGTTTTTGAAAACCACGCCAATTTTTTTCTCGAAAGTTTTTAGGTCCATGCTATTAAATTATAAATTCCAAATCCCAAGCTCCAAACAAATCCTAAATTCTAAATTTTTTGGAACTTGAAATTTGGTACTTGGTGCTTATTTTTTAAGTAGGAGCTGTACCGCCTTAGTCACAATTGGCAATATATCACTATAAAAATTAAGTTCAAGTATATCCTGAAGTTTAAACCAACGAGCATCATCAAGACCGCCCGAGGTGCCCAGCTTCAAATCCTGGTACTTGGCCTCGGCCAGAAAGTAATTGACCTGCTTGCGCTTCTTGCCTTCCTCCGGATGGGTCGCCACATATTCGTTATTTCCCAACTCATCTTTAATTTCCACCTCGAGTCCGAGCTCTTCTTTGATTTTGCGCATCGTCCCAACCTTCAGCTCCTCATCGGGCTCAAGTCGTCCCTTAGAAAGAGTCCAGTGGCCAAAAACATCGTGGACCAAAGCCAAGTAAATATCATTTTTGTGCTTAGAATAAACAATTGCGCCACCGAGTCGCTCAATCGGCATTTTCTCAAAAGGCAAATTAAATTTGTCGTCGTTCTTCTTTTTCTTTGAGACTTCGTCCTTGCCCGGCTCACCCAACTCTTTGTAGACCGCGCCCAAAACCCCGTTTACAAACTTACCGCTGTTTTCACCGCCGAAAGTCTTGGCGAGTTCAATCGCTTCATTAATTGCCACTTTGGCCGGCACCTCACTGCGGTCGGCAAAAATCAATTCGTAAAGACCCATGCGCAAAACATTGCGATCAATCACAGAAATCTTATCAATCGGCCATTCGGGAGCCGCCTTGGTGATAATATTGTCGAGTTCTTCCCTTTTCGCCAAAACTCCTTTGGCCAGTTTATCCGAAAACGACAAATCCCCGAGGCCCGGCGCAAATTCAGTGGAATCGCGCTTGATGAGCTCGAGGACTTGCGAATCTTTACGCTTTGCAAAATCCCACTCAAAGAGTGCTTGCAAAACTAACGATCGTGAAAGGTGCCGATTAGCCATAGTATTTCCTTATTATGCTAACGCGAAACAAAAAAGCGCGCAAGTGTACTTGCGCGCTTTTTTAGATTTATCGGGCCGTTTCTTTTTCTTTCGACTTCTTGGCTTTCTTTTCAGCTTTTTTGTTTACGTTCACGACAACTCGGCCGTTATATTTGCCGCAATTTGGGCAAACTTGATGGGCCATTTTTTGCTGACCACATTCTTTACATTTGGAAAGCGCCCCTCCCGCTAGAGCGTGATGGGACCTTCGATTATTGCGATGGGAGCGCGTCGCGCGCATTCGATTTACCATAGTTGGGAAAGTATAAACCAAAGACCGATAATATGCAAATCTTAACTGTTTTCGTGTCAGGCACATGAAAAAGCCCCTCATCTACCATGTAGACGAGGGGCAACTAACACTAGTCAAACAGTTACTTCTTCGGAGGCTCTGCCCCTGCTTCAGCCTGAACGGGCTTCGCCGGAACAGCGGCCAGAGCACTAGTCTCGATCATCTTGAGCAATCCATCCGGATTGAGCTTCAAGAAGCTGAGCAGAGCTGTCGGATCAATACCGCGGGCTTGCAACCCCACAATAAAGTCCGTGACCAACCCGGGAACCATGTTCCCAAGGTTGGCGATACCGGTCTTGGCAGTGTTGCCACCGCCAAGGTCGACAATCTTCACCGAATCGATCGCGCCAATCGCATTTCCGATCGGACCAAAGACTTCCTTGGCGATCTGTGCGCCAGCGGTTCCAGCCTTATCCAAGAGAAGCGGCAGACGATCCAGAATCAGGATCAGCTTGCCTTGTTCCGAGAGCTGCTGCAGAGCTTGCGCCAACTTCTCCGTACCTTCCGCTTCGGCGAGCAGATACTTCTGCTTACCGTGCGCCGTGGCCAAAAGCGATCGCTCCTGACCTTCCGCTTCGGCGAGCAAAAACCGCTTGCGACCCTCGGCCTGGGCATTCAGCTTGGCACCTTCGCCCTCAGCTTCGGCCAACTTGGACGCCTTAGCACCTTCGGCCGCTGCCAAAAGTATGGCTTTATCGCCCTCGGCCTTCGCCACCATGGTTTTCCGGGTAGCTTCCGCTTCAGCTTCCGCTGTAACCAGTCGCTTCTGAGCTTCACCTTCGCCCGTTTTGATCGCGGCATTTTTCAGACCTTCGGCCACAACCGCGGCTCTTTGAGCATCAATCGTCGCAACCTGATTGCGCGTATCGGCTTCAACCTGTTCAGCTTGGCGTTTGCCTTCAGCTGCAATCTTCAGCGCCCGAGCATGGACTTCGGCTTCCACAATAACCGTGGCCTCCAACTCTTTCTGCCTACGCCGAGCTTCCATTTCTTGCACCTTGGCCTGCGCTTCCGCCGCCGCAGTGTCGCGCGTAGCTTCCTGCAACTTGACCAGTCTTTGTTGATCAGCGTTAGCAATCGCGAATGAAGCATCTGCCTCAGCCTTCTTGGCTTGAGTTTCCTTGGTGAACTGTGCCACCTGGATGTCACGGTTCTTCTCGGCTTCCTTCACCATCGCATCATTAGCGGCCACTGCCTGCGCCGCATCACGACTGGCATTGCTGGTCTTGATGGCGGTTTCCCGTTCAGCTTCAGCCACCGCGATGTTTGCATCGCGCTTGGTACCTGCGACAGCTTGACGACCGAGGGCCTCAATGTAACCCTCTTTATCCTCAATATCCTGAATAACCAAAGTCAAGATCTTGATGCCCATCCGAGACAGTTCAGTTGAACATTCGTGTACAACCATCTCGTTGAACTTCGCCCGTTCGCGCAGGAGCTCCTCAACTTCCAACCCACCAATGATCGACCTCAAGTGACCCCTAAGGATCGATTGGATCTGATCGCGCATCTCCTGTTCGTTATTGAGAAAGAGCTGGACCGCCGTCGTTTGCTCTTCTGCCGTCGCCGAAATCCGGCAAACGGCCACGCCGTTGACCCGGACTCGTACATTTTTCTTGGTCGGGATATCTTCTTCCGAGATTCCGATCTTGAATGACTCGGTTGACATCTCGGCGTAAGCTTCCACGATTGGCATCACGAAGACGCCGCCGCCCGTGACCAGACGAAAACCGACTTCAGATTTTGTACCGTCATTGGCCGTCTGAATGCGCTTCCGTCCATAGATTACGCCGATTGCATTCGGCGGGATCCGTTTGTAGCGCTTGGTCATTGCCCAAACGACAAAGAGGATTCCGACAAACAGTACGACGATAAATCCTGGAACGATTGCCTGGCCCAAGTTAATCTCCGCGATCATTTGTTGCATTTGCATACTTTCTTTCTTCCTTTTCTTTTCTGGTTTGACTTGCTGATTTTCCGACTCTCTCGACCCTAGGCCGAGACACTTTTCCGGACAGTCACTCGACCGCCTAGATCCTGAACGACGATGATTGTTGAACCGGCGTCAATCGAATTGCCGTCGACCGACGAAGCGGTAAACTGAACAATTTGACCGCCGACCGGGACATTGATCTCGCCAATACCTTGACCACGAATTGCTGTCACAACCGTACCGGTCTTACCAACAACCTGGCCGGGCCTGAGCGACGAGTTGGCTTGTTGTTTGTACATTACATAGCCAACAAAGTAAGCCAGGACGGCCATCACTATGCCGGCAGTTATGCCAAAAGCAGACGCCCAAAGCACCGAAGCGCCATAGGCCGTCACCATCGCACCAACCGAGCCGAAACCCAGCATAAACGCGAAGACGACTCGAGGCGAAAGAAAAGACGGCGCTCCGCCGTGTTCTCCGCCACTGTCTGCATCGTGACTCATGTCATGACCGCCCACATCTGCATCATGATCGACATCGTGGTCACCGCCAAAAATGGCGGCTACACCAAGAGCAATCAGACCGCAAACGGCGAGCGCCGCAAATACCAAAAACTGTGTGGTGCCTAGCACTGCACTAGTAATACCCACCGCCAAGAGTGCTGTCATATTTCTACCTTTCTTTCATTGTTTCTAACTGTTTTTTCCAGTGTCAAAGGACACTTTTCCTGATACTAAAATACAGATTTTTGTTTAAAAGTCAAGTGTACACCCTCCTATTGTTGTGTTGAAAAATAATAGACTTTTCTGCATTAAAAAACCGCGAGCGAACTCGCGGCGTTTGTCAGAACAACTGGATGAGCCGGTTATACTGGCTCGGATCCGGATCCGTCTGTCCGAGGTCTCGGATTGCCGAAATGGCTTGCCGAAATGACAGATTTGTTTTGCCGGAACCTACCTCCATACTCAGGTCGATTGGCGACTCCAGGAACCTGCCGTAGGTGACAGCCAAATTGGCATCATGACGGACCAACTGCTCGAGTGCCCCGATCAAATAGACTCGGTGCGAAGACTGACCGTTACTACGCATCAGACCCCACAGCTCAAGGGCTTCGCGCCATTCGGGCACCCCGAGCGTCTTGATTATATTGCCAGCATCGGCAGTCTCTTTGGCTGTCTCGCGCAACCTGGTACCATCATCAAGAGAGGCTAGAAAACCGTGCTGATAGTGCAGACCACCCTCATCCCCTTTCCGTACCAAAGACAAGAACGGCTGCTCGATTTGAATCGGTTGATTGTTGTGATCGGCGATCGTGGCGAACTGAAAGCCAGTGCACCTTTCATGAACTACTCGGCCCCTCACAATTACGCTCGCCAGTTCATAAATTGAACTGCCGGCCGTATCCGTCTTCGTTGGAAACCTCCACGAAAAGCGGGACAGCTCGGTCGAAACCTCGCTGTAAGTGTAGGTCAGAAACTGGACTCGATTTGGGTCCGTCTCTCCTTTCTCGCCCCTAAGTCGGCGACAGAGCACAACCATCAGGCCGTAGCCAAAACGGTGGGCATTTTCCATACATACGTCCTTTCCCCCCACTTTAGACCAAATATTTGGCCTGACATTTCTTACCGAAATCTAACATCCTTTAGTAATTTGGTCAAGAAGCTCCGGCGGTGAATTTCGGACAAGCCGTACTTTTTTAGATTTTGATAATGGAGCCTAGTGCCATAGCCTTTATGAATTTCAAAACCATACTGCGGGAAAATTTTGGCGTAGCGTCGAAGTTTACTGTCTCGCTTCACTTTGGCCACAATCGAGGCAAGCGCGATAATCGGTTCTTTACGATCACCGCCGATTATCGTCTGCTGATTAATATATTGAGCTGGCGCTTTAATCCCCCCATCGAGCAAAATCTGGGACCGCAACTCATCCGCGCCGATTTTTTTTAGCGACCGAGCAATCGCCAAGCGGATTGCATAAGCGATCCCTTCGCGGTCGATTACTTTTTCACTGACACACGAGACAGCATACTGACACCGATTTTGCTTGGCCAATTCTTTGACAACCTTAAACCACTCCTCGCGCCGTTTCGGTGAAAGCATTTTCGAATCTTTTGCCAAGTGCAAAGGTTTCGGCAATTTTTTGCCTCGGCACAAAACCGAAAAAGCACAGACCGTGACAGGCCCAGCCAAAGGCCCCCTACCCACCTCATCAATTCCGATTAAATTTCGAGCTTGCTTGGCCATAGTTTAAAGATTCCTTCAATTATACAACCGCCTAGCAAGAGGATATAATTTGCTTATGTCCAAGTTTGTCCATCTCCATACCCACTCCCACTATTCCCTCCTTAGCGCTTTGCCGAAAATCCCGGATTTGGTCGAATCGGCCAAGGCCGATGGTATGGAGGCGCTCGCCCTCACCGACAACGGCAACCTCTATGGAGCGATTGAGTTTTACAAAGAATGTCAGAAAGCCGGAATAAAAGCGATTGTCGGTGTCGATGCTTATGTTGCAACAAGAACCCGAACCGACAAACAAGCCGGTATCGACAATCGACGAAGTCGTCTGGTGCTTCTGGCTCAAAATGAAATCGGCTACCGCAATCTTATTAAATTGGTGACCATTTCGCATCTCGAAGGTTTTTATTACAAACCCAGAATCGACCATGAATTGATTGAGAAATATCACGAAGGCTTGATCTGTCTGATGCCGTCATTTAGTGGCGAAGTCGCCCAAGCTTTAAAAAACGAAGACGAAGGAAAAGCCGTCGAGAAAATTGACTTTTACAAAAAAGTTTTTGGCGACCGGCTTTATTTGGAAATCACCCACCATCCGGAGATTGAAAATCATCAAGAGTTGATGAAAAAACTGGTAGCCTTTGCCAAAACTCATCAGGTGCCTATCGTGGGCGCTCATGATGTTTACTATCTCTCCCCTGCTGATAAAAAAGCGCGCGACACTTTGCTTTTGGTAAACACGGCCGGTGACTTAAGCGAGAGATCGGGTCTTTCCAATGAGGCTGAAGATTTTTCTTTCATTAAACAGGCCACGGCCGCCAAATATTTTAAAAATTTGCCAGAAGCCCTTGAGAACACCGTCAAAATTGCCGAGCGATGCAATCTGACAATCGAACTCGGCAAATGGGTCTTCCCGGATTTCGGTCTACCTAAAGGCACGACTCCTGACGACGAATTACGGAAAGTGGTTTATGAGGGTTTTGCCCGACGCGGTATCGAAAGGACTTCCCAGATTTTAGAACGAGTTGAGTACGAACTTAAAGTCATCAAAGACAAGGGCTACTCGCCTTACTTTTTGATTGTCGCCTACCTTTTGGCTTTTGCGAGAACTCATGGCATTCTTTCAAACATCAGAGGTTCGGTTTCCGGTTCAATGGTGACTTTCTTGGCTGGCATCACCAACATCAATCCAATTGAATACGAGATTCCATTTGAGAGATTTTTAAATCCGGACCGACCTTCGGCACCCGATATTGATATGGACTTCGCCGACAACCGCCGGGATGAGATGGTGGAGTACGCCCGAAATCGCTACGGCAAAGATAAGGTCGCCCAGATTGGAACTTTCGGCACCATGGCCGCGCGCGGCTCGGTCCGCGATGTGGCCCGCGCACTTAGTTTTCCTTACAGCAAGGGCGATGAAATTGCCAAACTGATTCCCATGGGCTCGCAAGGCTTTCCGATGACCATCGACAAAGCCCTTGAAGATACCAAGGAGCTCAAAGAGCTGTACAAGAAGGATGCCGACACCAAAACCATTATCGACATGGCCAGAAAAATTGAAGGTTGTGCCAGACACATCGGGGTGCATGCTGCCGGCGTAGTTATTGCACCAACCGAACTCACCGATTTCACTCCCCTCCAATTCGACCCGAAGGGTGAAAATAAAATCATCAGTCAGTATGACATGTACTCCATCGAGGAAGCCGGTCTATTGAAATTCGACTTTTTGGGCTTAAAAAATCTTTCCATCATTGCCGACGCCATCGACCGAATTGAAAAGATCGACGGGGTCCACATTGAGGTCGACACTATCCCGATCGATGACAAGAAAACTTTCGAAATGTTGGCGAGGGGCGAAACCGCCGATTTGTTCCAACTAAACGGCGACGGCATGACGCGTTTTCTTAAAGACTTGAAACCTTCCACAATTCACGACATCAACGCCATGGTGGCGCTTTACCGACCTGGCCCGATTCAATTTATCCCTCAATACATCGAACGAAAACATAATCGCAAACTGATTAAATATTTGGACCCGGCGCTCGAGCCGATTTTGAATAAAACCTACGGTATCCTGGTTTATCAAGACGACCTTCTCATGATGGCACACAAACTGGCCGGCTATTCGTGGGGCGAAGTCGACAAATTCCGCAAAGCAGTCGGTAAGAAAATTCCGGCCGAAATGGAGGCCCAAAAAGAAAAATTTATTAAGGGCTGTGTAGCAAACAGCAAGTGGCCGGAGAACAAGGCTCGAGAGGTTTGGAAATGGATTGAACCTTTTGCCGCCTACGGTTTCAATAAGGCTCACTCGGTTTCTTATGGCCGAATCGCCTATATCACTGCCTATCTCAAAGCTAACTTTGCCGAAATTTATCTCTCTGCCGTCCTCACTGCCGACTCTGGTGATGTTGAAAAAATTGGTCAAACTATCGGTGAGTGCAAACGCATCGGTATTCCGGTTCTACCGCCATCAGTCAACGAAAGCTTCAGTCAGTTTACCGTCGTCAAAGGTGACGCCCACCCGTATAAAATTCGCTTTGGTTTGGTGACTATCAAAAACTTCGGCCAGGGCATTTCCTCAGCGATCATTGACGAGCGTAAAAAAAATGGTCACTTTAAATCACTGGCTGATTTCTTGGAGCGAGTCCAGGATAAAAATTTGAACAAAAAATCGCTCGAGGCGCTGATCAAATCCGGTGCCCTCGACGACTTCGGCGAGCGGGGTCAGATGATGGCCAATTTGGAATTGCTTTTAGCGCACAGTCGAGAAAAATCATTAATGCCGAAAAATCAGGACTCGCTCTTCGGAGTTTCTGGTAGTAGCGCTTCATCATTAAGGCTGGAAAAAGCCGAGCCGGCGCCGATTGCCGACCGACTGGCTTGGGAAAAAGAGCTCCTCGGACTTTATCTTTCCGGCCACCCACTTGATAAGTATCGAGAGATTTTGAATAAGCGAGACATGAGCGTCGCCAAAATAAAAAATCAACCGCGTGAAGGCATCGCCGTTGTTTTGGGCGGACTTATCGAGGAAACTCGTCCGATTGCCACCAAAAAAGGCAGCGCCATGATGTTTCTAAAGCTAGCCGACTTGACCGGCAGTATCGAGTGCGTAATTTTCCCGAAAGTCTTTGAGGAATTTAAGGCCCTGCTTTTGCCAGAAAAGTGTGTAGCCATTAAGGGCAAAATCTCACTTCGCAACGGCGAAGTCAGTGTGATTGCGGATAAAATCAAGGAGCTCAAGTAGGATGATTGACAATATCTCAATCTAGTGCTAGTTTTCAAATCAGAACCTTAACGAAGGGCTGTGCCTATGAAAAAAATTCTGATACTCGGCTGTGGCGGAACCATCGCCATGGTCCCCGACCCCAAAAGTGGAGTCTTGAAACCGGCCAAAACTGTTGAAGACATCGCCACGCTCGTGCCAACACTGAAGGAAAGTGCTGACATCACGCTTGAACAGTTACTCAATATCGACAGCACCAACATGAACCCGGGCCACTGGGCGAAAATCTCCATGGTCCTCGCCGAGCGGGTCTGCCAATATGACGGCATCATCGTCACCCACGGCACCGACACGATGGCTTACACCGCCACCGCAGTTTCAATGGCGATTGGCAACAATCCGCCAACTCCAATCGTGTTTACCGGTTCCCAATTGCCACTAGTGGCTTTTGGAACCGATGCACGGTTTAACTTGGAGAATGCCATGAAGACGGTAATTGAGGCGGCAAGGCTTAGCGTTAACGAAGTCATGATTGTTTTCCACGATCGAGTCTTGAGAGGGACTCGGACAATCAAAACGAGTGAAGCAAAATTTACCGCTTTCGATTCGCCGGCTTTCGACGAGTTGGCTCAAATCAACGCCATTGGCGTTGCCTTCAATCAGCAAGTTCACAAGAAGACTGCTGAAAGCAAGATTGTTCTGAAGCCACACTTTCAGCGCGGCATTTTGACGGTCGATCTGGTACCAGGTATTGAGCCGAGTATCCTGAGCGCCGTGATGGACTCAGGAACCTGCCAAGGATTGCTTTTGAAGTCTCTCGGCTCCGGCAATGTGCCAAGCTTGGACGATTTCTCAATCATTCCGATTATCAAAAAGGCCGCGTCCTTATCAATCCCTGTTCTCGTTTCGACAAAATTCGTCGGCGGTAACACGCACATGAATACCTACGAACCAGGGAAGGAAGCTCTGGCCGCCGGTGCCATCGGTACTTTGGATATGACCGATGTCGCCGCCCAGGTCAAGTTGATGTGGGCACTCGCTCAAGGCTATCGCTCGCCGGAAGCGCTCAAAGCGATAATTGAGACCAGCCTGGTCGGTGAAGTGACCGCCCCGGAAGCTGCAGAGGTCAGTCCCCTGATCAACACGGTTGTTGGGGGTAGCTTCAAAATGTGAACAACCAAACCATGCCCGCGCGCGATTCTAACCAAGTAAACCTGAACGAAACCCAGCCCCCGGCTGGGTTTTTAATATAAATGACCTCCCCTCCCCGGCCTCCGCCAAGCATCCGACCGGGGTTTCCTTTCAAGGCATCAGAATGATTACGGCTTAGCACATCAGAATGCGCTAAGCCGTTATCCATTCAGCCCCGCCCTAGAGGCGGAAGAGTCGGGCGGGGTTTCCTGGGTATGAAAAAGCCGACAACTCGTAAAAGTTGCCGGCATCTGCTAAAGCGTTAACCACCTAAGGCCATGAGACATGCCCGCCGTCTTGCAATGCGATCAAGAGTTGGGTAACAGAAGTAAGGTCTCCCTTCAACCGTGAACAGCGAAAGTATCGCTTTCTTGCCGGTCCAGGTCTGAACACGGCATGTCGGAAAGAGAACTCCGCCACCACAATTCGGAATAGCCAGTCTGTCCAATGACAGCTGATCTTTCAGTGAAGATGGGATAAGTTCTGGATGATCGTGCATGACCACTGCAAGGTATGGGTGGACCAATGGCATTCCATCGAGGAAGGGTGGCAACCGTTGAATATCGAAAGTCTCTCCAGCTTCAAGTTGCCATGACGGCACATAGGCAATTATCTTGTTACCATCCATTACCAAATCCCCGTTCACCATTTCAACAGAAACAGCCTTGTTACCAGGCGGCAGGCTTGTGATGCAACCTCCACCTTCTGCTAAATCCAATTCTGGCACTACACTGAAGTCAAAGACTGGCATAGAATCCTTTCTCACTTGTTTTATCTACACTTAGAATACACATGAAAACCACAATGTCAATATCCATTCGCTTTTTAATTACCTTAATTGATACTTGAATTTTGAAATGGTAGACTCTGATTAGAAAGGTAAGCTTATGAGAAGAACCCACAAGCACATAGTTTCCCCGGCAACGGCGACTCAAATCTGTTGTGATCTTGGCATCAAGAAGTCAGATTTCCCGAAAACTCTCCGAGCACTGAAAAAGTCAGGACGGCAAAGAAAACCTGGAGACAGTCGCCCGAAGCCCGATGGGCGAAAGACATAATCAGGCCCGCAAGCGCCAAGCGCTTGCGGGATTTTTAATTAGCGATAGAATTAACCCAATAGAGATTGCTATGGCTACCAACCATAGTCGCCAAGCGAGGAGAAATCCCTAATCTAACTTGCCCGAACATTCTGATGTTTTAGGGTAGTAAGCGTCCTTAGGCAAAAGCCCGAGGGAAGCTCGGTGGAACCACGGTCTTAGATCGCCCGAGTCTGAAAACATTTTGGGATTAAGGTCCGACCTTTTTCCTGAACCAAGGTCGGACCTTGAAAATGTTTACAGACTCGGGCTATTTAATTTTTAACAAAATAATTATGAAAAACTTAGAACACATTCGCCACTCTCTCGCCCACCTTTTGGCAGCAGCCGTTTTGGAACTTCAGCCTGATGCCAAAAATACCATCGGTCCTGCGATTGATAACGGCTTTTATTACGACTTTGAATTCTCCGCTCCAGTTTCGGATAAAGATTTGCCTAAAATTGAAAAGCGGATGAAGCAAATCCTGAAGACTTGGGATAAAGTCTCACACCAGGAAGTCTCGGAAAAGGAAGCTCGGGAGCATTTTAAGGCCAATCCTTACAAACTGGAATTGATTGATGAAATCGTTGGCAAAGGCGAGAAAATTACTCTCTACACTTTTGGCAAATTCACCGACCTTTGTCGTGGTGGCCATTCGGAATCAGCCAAAGAAATTAAACCGGACTCATTCAAACTTGAACGTGTCGCCGGCGCTTATTGGCGTGGCGATGAGAAGAATAAAATGCTAACCCGGATTTATGGGCTTGCTTATAACACCAAGGAAGAACTCGACGCCTATGAAGCCCAAAGAGAAGAAGCCAAAAAACGCGACCACAAAAAACTTGGTAAAGAGCTAGACTTGTTCACCTTTTCCGAACTGGTTGGAGCCGGCCTCCCCCTTTGGACCCCGAAAGGCACCGTCCTTAGAGATATTTTGGATAGCTTTGTCTGGGAACTCCGAAAAAATCACGGCTACGAACGGGTTGATATTCCCCACATCACCAAAAAAGAACTTTACGAAAAAAGCGGCCATTGGCAAAAATTCGCCAACGAACTCTTCAAAATTGAGACTCGTGAAGGTCACACTTTCGTCATGAAGCCGATGAACTGCCCCCATCACACACAGATCTACGCTCGCAAGCCGTGGAGCTACCGGGAATTGCCTCAACGTTATGCCTCAACCACCAAAGTCTACCGCGACGAACAGTCCGGAGAGCTTTCGGGCCTATCGCGCGTTCGCGCTATCACCCAAGATGATGCCCACGTTTTTTGTCTGCAGTCACAAGTCAAAGATGAAATGAAGAAAATTTGGGAAATTATTGAAGAATTCTACAGCGCCGCCGGTTTCAAACTCTATCACCGTCTATCTCTTCACGACCCGAAGCAGATGGAAAAATATCTTGGAACCAAAGAAGTTTGGCAGCAATCTGAGCAAGAACTCCGAGACTTGGTTAAAGAAAAAGGCGTCACCGCAATCGAAGCTTTAGGCGAAGCCGCTTTTTACGGGCCTAAGGTCGACTTTATGGCCAAAGATTCTCTCGGTCGAGAATGGCAGGTCGCCACAATCCAGCTTGATATGAATTTGCCGGAAAGGTTTGATCTCGACTGCACCAACGAAAAAGGTGAGCGCGAAAGAATCGTTATGATTCACTGCGCCATCATGGGCTCGATTGAGAGGTATCTGTCAATCCTGATTGAACACTTTGGCGGAAATTTTCCGCTCTGGCTCTCTCCTGTCCAAGTCAAAATTATTCCGATTGCGGAAAATCATCACGCTGAAGCTTCGCGAGTTTACGACGAATTTAAATCAGCCGGCATCCGTGCTGAACTGGCGCTTGATGGCGGTTTTGGTAAAAATGTCCGCGAAGCCAAAGTTCAAAAAATCCCCTACTTCATCATTATCGGCGATAAAGATTTGGAGGCTAAAAAAGTCACTCTAGAATCACGCGATAAGGGAAACTTAGGCCAAATGAAATCTTCTGAAATTATCGAGAGGCTTCTTCCGGAGATTAAGGGCAAGAAATAGACTTTTCATTGCAAATTTTATCAGATGTGTTATAGTCTTTAAGGATGAAAACGAAATCACCATCAAACCTAACTCCTCAAGAGTATATTGATTGGGCGATTTCGGAAAGGGCCCAAAAGCCCAAGCTGATTCGCTCAAAATTCGATACCGAAGTGGCCAAGCAACACAAGCTCGGCAATATTCCGGATGACCTTTTTGAAAAGTACAAAGCGGCACTGGCCCAACAGGAAACCGCCATCGAGAGTTGATGGCGGTTTTTAATATCTTATCTTTTCGCTTCTCGATCAAACTTACCGATCATCGAGAGAATGCGGCTGTGCATCGTATCACCCCTGGATTTGCTTCTCATCATTTCTTCAGTAATTCCCCTTTTTGCCATCACACCCATAAAAGTCATGAGGGTTTTATGATAGATTGCGCCCGCTTGACGGTTATTAAATTGCTCATACGCAATATTTCTAAGTGCCTGAAGTTGACCACGAATTTCATCGAGCAAAACAAACTGGATTGGATCGTTAACCAAGACTTCTGAAATCGGCTTCCCGGAAGCATGAGCTTCAACATATGCATCGGCCAAGCGTTTGACCGACGGGTAATCTGCGCCCAAAACCACCTTAGCCATTTTGAAGTTTCTGAACTTACCCATTGACGGCGAATTAAAATATTTTACTGAAGGAGTAAAACCTTTAGCAATCGACTCCACGGTCTTAGTCAACTTGGTAGCGATGGTATCTGGTGACATTGTAAAATCTATCGAGAAACCGACATGGCGCCCCTCTGGTTCAGTACCTTTGAGCTCGGCAATAGTGTCAATACCACGAAAATAATCATCATAAAGCGACGCCAAGATGACTTCGGCATCTTCACCTAACCAATTGGATTCACGAATACAAGTACACAAAAGCGACTCAACTAATTTTGAGTCTTCGTAAATATCTTTCTCTGTGCCACGCAGTTCGGAAACTTTTGTCGCAATGGCCGCTTCTTTTTCCTGAACAGCTTTAACATCCTTAATGATATCAACGTCCTCGCAACCAGCCACACCTCTAAAATCAATCGGGTTAGTCCTGGTAGCTTCGAGCTCGGCGACCATTTTTAAGAGTTCAGCTTTTGATTCGGCTAACGACTCGGAACCTTTCGAAGTCTGACTTTCAAGAGTTTTCATGACCAAATTATACACAATTTATTAATAATGTCAACTAGATATCTAAAGTCGCGTATTTGGCGTTAGATTGGATGAAAGATTTACGGGCCGGCACGTCGGTACCCATGAGCATGTCGAAGACTTTATCGGCTTCTTGAGCATCGTCAATTTTAACTTTCTTAAGAATGCGTCTGGCCGGATCCATGGTGGTCTCCCACAATTCTTCAGAGTTCATTTCACCCAAACCTTTATAGCGTTGAATGGTGACCTTGGCGGGCCTTTTGGAATCTTTGACATCTTCCTCTGCCTCCGCAACTTCCTCACCTTCGCCAGCTTCAACAACGGCATCTTCCGGAATATCCTTGCCTAAACTTTTGGTCTTGGCCTCTTCGGAATAGAAGTACAAAAATTCTTTGCCTCTTTTAACTTTGTAAAGTGGCGGCTGGGCGATATAAATAAAGCCTTGTTCGAGAAGTGGTTTGAAATAGCGATAAAACAAAGTCAAAAGCAAAGTACGGATGTGCTCACCGTCCACATCGGCATCGGTCGCGATAATAATTTTGTGATAACGAAGTTTGGCCAAATCAAAAGTGTCGCCAATCGCCGTACCGAGCGCTACCACCAAATTCTTAATTTGTTCTGAAGCCAGCATTTTGTCTAGTCTTGCCCGCTCAATATTCAAAATCTTACCTCGCAATGGCAGGATGGCCTGAATACGACGGTCGCGCCCAGACTTGGCGGTACCGCCGGCCGAATCTCCTTCCACAATAAACAGCTCCGATTCGGAAGCATCCTTGGTCTGACAGTCGGCCAACTTTCCCGGCAAAGTCATGCCTTCGAGCGCGCCTTTTCGGAGAATTGAGTCTTTGGCCGCTTTCGCCGCCTTTCTGGCTTTCATCGCCAAAATCGATTTGTTGATCATTGAACGGGCATCTTCAGGATTTTCCTCGAGAAAAGCCGAGAAAGCTTCACCGAAGACTGTGGCCACGGCACTCTGGGCTTCCACGCTACCCAATTTGGCTTTAGTCTGACCTTCAAATTGGATCTCGCGTAGTTTAACTGAAACAACCGCAGTAAGACCCTCCAGCACATCGTCACCAGTAAAACTGTCCTCACCATCTTTAATTAGATTATTTTTCTTACCATAAGTGTTCAGGGTTCGAGTGAGTGCGGTCTTAAAACCGGTAAGATGGGTACCGCCTTCAGGGGTATGGATGTTGTTGGCAAAAGCGATGATTCGGTCGGAAATATCATCAACATATTGCAAAGCTACTTCAACCGACTCGACCCCGTCAACTTTTTTCTCAATATAAAAAATATTTTTGTGGATCGGCTTCTGAATTTTGTTATAAAACGCCACGAGCGACACTAAACCGCCCTCAAAGTAAAAGGTTTGGGACAGCGCCTCGATATTGGCCTCACGGAAATAAAAGACATCTTCTAAATCCAACGAGCCTTGGTAATCACGGGCATCAATTACTGAAATCCGGAGCCCGCGCACCAGGTAGGCCTGCTGGCGCATGTGCGAAACCACCCAATTAAAATCAAAAGCAATTCCCTCTTTAAAAATTTCTTTATCCGGCTCAAAAATCGTAATTGTTCCGTTCTTTTTGGAAGCGCCGAGCCTCTTCACTCTAGCTTTGGCCTTGCCTTGCTTGTACTCTTGAGCAAACATCCCACCATCACGATGAACGATCACCTTCATGTAAACCGAGAGCGCGTTCACCACCGAAGCACCGACACCATGCAAACCACCAGAAACTTTGTACCCCTCACCGCCAAATTTACCTCCAGCGTGAAGGGTTGTCATAATTGTCTCTAGAGCAGAAACTTTTGTAGCCTTGTGCATATCAACCGGAATACCTCGACCGTTGTCAGTCACTCGAATTTGATTGTTCGGCAGAAGTACCACTTCGATATCATTACAAAATCCACCCATCGCCTCATCGCGGGAGTTATCGAAAATTTCGGTAATCAAATGATGGAGACCACTTGGGCCAGTAGTACCGATATACATGCCGGGACGCTTGCGGACCGGATCCAAACCTTCAAGGACAGTAATAGACGAGGCGTCATAATGGTGCCCCGATCCGTTCTTCTTGTCTTCTTTTTTATCGTTATTTTTAGCCATTTAAAAAGAAAAAGAGCCTTTTGAGCTACCCTGAAATTATAGCAAAAAACACCCCAAAAAACAACCATTTTTATGTTAAAAAAATGGCTTTGTTAAGCCGTAAAAAGTTATCAACAAGCACAATCTTGATTAACCGAGACGCTTGCGTGGTTTAGTTATAATATCTGAGCCGCCTCCCAGACTTGAACTGGGGACCTTCGCTTTACAAAAGCGTTGCTCTACCAACTGAGCTAAGGCGGCAAGTTATTGCTTCTACCAGACAAAATATACCTGAAAACTGAAAAAACGGCTACTTTTTGACGCCGTTTATTTCTTTTTTGTATTCACCAATGCTTTTCAAATAAACCGAGCTCGCTCCCCTCTTGCCCAAATCGTGACGGCCCTTAATTAAATTGATGAGACTGGAAAACTGGCCCTGCACCTTTTCGGCCCCAAGTTTGATAAGATGAAAAACATCGTGTGCAGCGTGAGCCAAAAGTAAACTAGCGAATACCAGAGCTTTTTTGAAATCGACGCGCGAAAGCCAATATTTAATTCTTAGACCGAGTGCAATCAGTGGTTCATCAAAAGTCCCGCTTAAAGAAGTCAGGAAAGTGGCTCGCCCTCGCTCCAGCTCATAGGAATGCAAACCCAGCAAAGCCAAAATCCCGAAAAAGGCAATTAGAAATATAATAAAGGAGATCATGTTTAGCAAACTATTTTCCCAGCACGGAGAAGCGGGCGAAACGAGCAATCTCGATTTTCTCACCAAATTTCTGAACTGCCGTCTCCACCAAGTTGCGAATTTTCAAATCTGGATTCTTGATATAGTCCTGTTCCAGTAAAATTTTGTCAGCAAAATAGGCGTCGAGCTTACCTTGCAAAATTTTCTCGCGCATAGCTTCCGGCTTATTGGCGACTTCAGCAGCAAAAACTTCAGCCACCTTGGCCCGAGCCTCGGCTGTAATATCTTCTTTCTTAACAAATTCCGGATTTGAGGCGGTCACTTGCATCGCCAAGTCTCTTGCCAAAGTCTTAAATTCTTCATTACCGGAGACGAAATCGGTCTCGCAGGATAGCTCCACCATTGCTCCAACCGAGCCGTTGGCGTGAATATAACAAGCAACTGAACCCGAGCCGAGAGTTCGATCTGATTTTTTGGCCGCGATATCACCGCCCTTCTTTTGAAGAACAATTTTGGCTTTCTCCATATCATCCTTAGCCTCTTCCAAGGCCTTCTTGCACTGCATGATTGAGACACCGGTCTCGTCACGCAACTTTTTAACTTGTTCAGTGGTAGCCATAAAATAGATTTAGATTTAAAAAATCAAAATTAAGTCAGACTGCTATATTTTAGCAAATTAGGAGCCCTGATTACTAGGCCAGTTATTCTTTTTTGCTCAAGCGCCCAGCTTCATAGGCGTCAGCGATTTCCTTCACAAAGAAGGCGATGCTCGCCCTAGCAGTATCATTACCGACGATTGGATAATCAACAAGACTGATATCACAGTCGGAACCGGCCAAGGCAATCACCGGGATATTTTCGTGTTTGGCCTCCCTAACCGCGATCATTTC
The DNA here is from genome assembly GCA_041666545.1 of Candidatus Paceibacterota bacterium. Taxonomy (NCBI): domain Bacteria; kingdom Bacillati; phylum Minisyncoccota; species Minisyncoccota bacterium. Next base: position 314,561 of record JBAYGS010000001.1, read on the forward strand.
CTTCTTCGGATCAATCACAAAAACCGCTTTTGGTTTTTGCTTCATAACAACCAGACCCAGGAAAAATCTCTCCAGTTTCGCAATTTCTCGGTCAATCAACAGTCGTTCTTTTTTAGTGTACTTGGCAAGCTCGCCTTTCTCTCGCTTGCTAATCAAATCTTCCATCCTCTCGACTCGCTTGCGAATTTGAGGAAAATTAGTCAGGGTACCGCCAATCCATCGGCCAGCCACATACGGCTGATCCAGGCGCATCGCAGCGTCCTTAATGGCAGTGAGACTCTCATTTTTGGAGCCGGCAAAAAGGACCATACCACCAGAAGCAGCCACAGTCTTAACAAACTCCTTAGCTTTATCCAGAAGGACACTGGTCTTTTCCAGGTCAAAAATCTCAACTTTATTCTTGGCGCCAAAAATATATTCGGCGGTCGAAGGGTGTCGTCGGGCTCGGCCCAAACCAAAATGGGCACCGACCTTAAACATGGCCTCAACTCCTTTATTCATAGTATCTTTTACCGCTTGGGTCATAGGATGAGAGTTTAGCAGATTGGCCCTGCTCTTGCAAGGCCAGATTATAAAACATAAAACTTGAAACCTGGAGCCTAAGAAAAGATTCTCATTTACGTCTCAGGCTTCAAGTTTCAAGCCTCAAGCTTCATTCAACTGGCTTTTAGCCTCCAAAGCGTCCAGAATCGGGCTAATTTCGCCGGCCATGATGGTTTCAATGTTGTGCCAAGATTCTTTAATCCGATGATCAGTAATTCGGTCCTGAAGCACATTGTAAGTCCTGATTTTTTCGGAACGATCACCGGTGCCAATCTGATTTTTCCTTTCGCTCGCAAATTTTTTGGCCTCTTCTTCGGCTTTCACAACTTCCAGTTTGGCAATCAAAATCGACATGGCCTTATCACGGTTTTTGGCCTGACTTCTTTCGGAAGTACAGCGCACATCGATGCCTGTCGGCTTGTGAATAAGGCGAACGGCCGTCTCAACCTTGTTAACATTCTGCCCTCCGGCCCCACCAGAGCGCGAAAATTCCATCTCGATGTCAGCCGGGTTGATTTCGATCTTGGTCTTCTTACGAATCGGCAAAATCGCCACAGAGGCGGTCGAAGTATGAACTCGGCCAGATTTTTCCGTTTCCGGCACTCGCTGAATGCGGTGCACACCGGTCTCAAAACGCAATCGCCGAAAACAATCTTTGCCCTTAATTTCAAAAACTGCCTCTTTGTAGCCACCGATATCGTTCATTGACTCACTGATGGTGAGAAATGCCCAGCCAAGCGAATCGGCATAGCCTCGATACATTGAAGACAGGTTTCTGGCGAAAAGCGCCGCTTCGTCTCCACCGGCCCCGGCGCGGATTTCCAAAATCATCTCATTCGGGAACTCCTCCTCAACTTTTTCTGAATCCAAAATCTCTTTCATTTGAGTAATCAGTCCCATTTTTTGTTCAGCCAAACTATCAAGCTCATCTTTGGCCAGGTCTTTGAAAGACGGATCTTTTTCGAGCATTTCGTGAACCGACTTCTCTTCAGTCAAAAGCTTCTCATAAGCCGAAGCCAAGTATGAGGTCTTGTTGTTTTCCTTATAGATTTTTAGATCGAAATTTTCCATTTATTTAATTTTAGCCCAACAAGCAAAAACCCGCCTATTCATTATAGCGGGTTTTTGGCTAAAATAGTTATTTGGCTCTAGCCACTTTCCCCTTAGCAACCCTAGCTTTGAATCTCTCAAGCCGGCCGGCGGTATCTACTATCTTATCATTACCGGTGTAGAAAGGGTGGCAGGCGCTACAAATTTCAACTTCAATTTTTTCTTTGGTTGAACCCACAGTAAAAGACTTGCCACAGGCGCAGGTGGCTTTTGCGTTCGGGAAATACTTTGGATGGATTTCGGCTTTCATAGGGAGACAATATAGCACTGGGGGGCTAGTTTTGCAAGATGTTGATTTGATTCTGGTATTTAGCCGCCAATTCCATCACATCATCGCCGTAGAAGGCGTAAGCCTTTTTGGAAGCATTGGCCCAACCGGCCAAGTACCTCAAAGCAGCCAATCTCTCGGCAGCATAAGTTTGTTTGTCGGCCCCGTTATCCATCATCAGGATGGCCGCCGCCATAAAGGCATCTTCCGGATCCCAAGGATTTGGCGGATTATGCCCGGTTGCCTTAGAAATCCGTTCTTCGTACAAAACCCAAGTCGAAGGGATAAATTGAGCCGGCCCCATGGCGCCACCATAACCGTACCAGGGCTTTTTGGAAACCGGCATTTTATCGGGATCAAGACCAAGACGCTTAGTAATATCCAGAAACGGCACGGTGTCTCGGGGAGCTTTCATGTCCACACGCCAATTGCCGGTTCCCACATTTTCTCCCAAGTTAGACTCTTCGGCTATAATTCCCAAAATAATTGCCGGCCGGACATTAGTTTTCTTCCCGGCCCGAACTGCCAAATCATAAGCCTTCGCAAACGGAATTGAAGCTGAACCTTGAAGGGTAAAGAGTTCGGCTCGAATTTGGGCGGCCGAAAGTGCGGTATTTTTTAGCACCTGCTGATATACCGCCTCAACACCGCGCGATTCCTTCAAAATTTTCTTCTTTTCTGATTCTTGAGCTTCCAATTTCTTTTTTTCCAGATCCTGAATCTGTCGCAGTGAAGTCTCTTCATTTCTCTTGTCCTCCAAATTATTTTTCTCCGCCGTGGTCTGATCTTTGGTGTCTCCTATTTCTTGAAAAGATGTTTGAAGTGACTGCTTGATTGAGGCAAAAGCATCCAAATCCTCAAAAAAACTCGACAGGTTGTCGCTACTCAACACCACTTCCGGCAAAGAGAAGTCGTCAATTTCGTTGGTTTTGCGTAAAAGCTGAGCCAAAGACTCCTTCTCGCGTCCCAGTTTGGCATCAAGAGAGCTAATTGTACTATTTTTAACCCCAATCTCTTGAGATAACTTTTGGATAGTTAAATCTCGAGCCTTGATACTCAATTTCGCCTTATTAATTTGGGCCGTAATAATGGCGACATCTCGCTCCAAAGAAACGCTTTTCTCTTGTTGGGTATTTAAAATCTGCTCTTGTTGTTTGATTTGGGACTCAAGAACCGACAACTGTTGTTCCAGTTCAGCCCGGCGAGACGCCACGGCCGAGGCCGGGTCTTGGGCAAAAACAGCCGAAGGTTTAAAGCCGACGGTCAAAAATGAGAACAGAACCAAAATACCAACTAAATTTCTGATTTTTAAAATCATATGAAAAACCTCTTGTATCCATTATACAAGAGGTTTTCGAATCAGTGAAAGATTGCTCCGGTCTACTTTCCGCCCTTCCCTTTATCGCCGGACGGTTTGGACTCGGCTCCAGGAGTAGCTTCCTCACCTTCCTTAGGCTCTTTACCCTTCTTCTCGGAAAGTTCAATATTGGCAATATCAATTGGTTCGGCCGGCTTCTCTTCTTCTTTAACCGCTTCCGAAATGGCCGCAACTACTTCTTCCGGCTTACTCTTAAGAATCACTCCGTCCGGCAAAGCGATATCCTTGGCGTGAATTTTGCTATCAAGATTAATCAGAGCTGAAATATCAACCTGGATTGAGTGAGGCAAATCTTTCGGCAGAGCTTCGATTTCCAGTTCATGCAGAACTTTAACGAGTGTACCGCCCAAATCTTTAACGGCCGAAGAAGTGCCCATAAATTCAATCGGCACAGAAATTTCCAACTTCTTACCTTTTTCAATTACATAAAAATCAGCATGACGCGGGGTCTCCTTAACCGGGTCAAGATCAACCTCTTGAATCAAGGCTTCGGCATCCACCCCTTCACCTTTGAGCTGAATGACGCTGGATTCACCGGCTTCTTTCAGAGCTTTTTCAAAGTCAGCCAATTTGATGGCAATCGGCGTGGATTTTTCCTTTCGGCCGTAAAAAACTGCCGGCATCAAACCTTCACTTCGGAGCTTTTTGAGAGCGTCTTTAGTATTTCGTTTTACAACATTAAGCGTAAGCATTGTCCGACTATTATACACAGAAAAATTCTTTACGCAACTTGATTGGGTGGAACCTGCCCCTCAAGAACGGCTATTACATTTTGAGCCGACATCACGGCCATTTCGTGCCTTGCTTCAGCCGTGGCTGAAGCAATATGCGGAGTAAGCACTACATTAGGTAGCTTAGCCAAACCTTTGGCCAATTTTGGTTCAAATTCAAAAACATCGAGACCAGCTCCGGCGATTACCCCTGTTCGCAAGGCCTCTACCAAAGCAATTTCGTCCACCACTGGCCCACGAGAAGTGTTGATGAGGTAGGCAGATTTCTTCATCACTGCCAAGCGCGCCGAATTGAGAAGATGGGTAGTTGAAGGTAAAAGTGGTACATGAATTGAAACAATATCAGCTTCGCGCAAAACTTCCTCAACAGTTGGTTTGAAAATCGCTCCGTATTGCTTCTCCAAATCCTCATTTCTCTTAACATCAAAATAGACGACCTTCATTTCAAAACCGTGAAGCGCCCGATGCGCCACATCCGCGCCGATTCGGCCAGTGCCGATAATACCCAAAGTTTTGCCGGCCAGTTTGGTACCTTGAAAAATCATCGGATCCCAACCTTTGTATTTGCCGGCGCGCAGATATCTATCCCCTTCAACAATCTTACAGGTCAGAGCCAAAATCAAAGCCCAAGCATGCTCCGCCACCCGATCGGCACCACCGCCGGGAGTGTTGGTCACAAAAATTCCCCGCTTTTTCGCTTCTATGACATCAATGTTGTTATAGCCAATAGCATAATTGGCAAAGATTTTAGCGGTCGGCACCGCGTCAAAAATCTCTCTATCAATCTGATCCGTTAAAAGTGAGAGCACGGCATCATAAGGTTCCTTCTTCAGGGCCTTAATCAATTCTTTTTTACTTAAAGGTCGGGCTTTATTGCTCACATCAACTTCATAACCTTTATCCTGCAACATCTTGATACCGACTTCTGGAATTTGCCGAGTCACATAAACTTTTTTCATTTTATTGATTTAACTTTTTAATAATCTGGAGGCAAATGGGCCGAAATATGCCTGGAACTCTTTACTGACTTTGACAAGATCTACCCCGGCGAGATTAGCAGGCTCAAGAAAATCGATGAGTAATCGGGTCTCCTTTATTTGTGCTTCACCTGCCCCGCTTGATTGACTATCAGCAAATATTTTAAGAATTCTCTGCCAAGATTGATCTTGGCCGACTTTATCACTCTGCTGCAAGCAATTTAAATAACGTCTAACCTCGCTTCCTAAATTAGCCATATAAAAAAGTGGTGATCGTTGACCATTCATAGTTTTATTCTAGCACTTAAAATATCCTTTATCTTCCCCCTCAACGAAACATCCCCAATCTCCATATCAAAATTACCTTGAGCGGGTCTAATATTAATAAGTGAAACATACTCAATCCAGTCGGCTGGATCCTTATCAAGTCTGATGTTAAACCCCCAAATGTCTTGTTGTTCAAAACCGTCCTCTAGTAATCTGATATTCGCATCCATGTGGTATTCCCCACCAAGTGCCAAGATTTCGTTCTCGACATCAACAACACCCTTAATCATGGAAACATAAAATTCCTTAGCCAGTTCTTTCACCTCTCTAATCCCAATCGAATCCTTGACAACAACAATCTTCATCGTAATCCATTAAACAACCTGAGTTTTTCCTCGACAACTCTTTCAACTGCCAAAACCACTGGCTTTAAATATTTGTATGGTGCCACCTGTTCCGGATCATCCTGGAGCGAAAGTGCCAGAGCTTTGCGGTAGGCCACACGAAGTTCGGTACTGATGTGAACAATCGCCACACCTGATGCAATCGCCCCCTTAAAATCTTCAAGTGAACCGCCTGAACCACCATGAAGCACGAGCGGCACGCCGACAGCTTCAGAAATTTCTTTAATCCTTTTGATATTTAAAGCCGGATCAACTCCGCCCTTGAGCATGCCGTGAATATTGCCGACCGCTGGCGCCAACATATCTGCCCCGGTCAAATCTAGAAACTTTTTCGCTTCTTCCGGTTTGGTCAAAAACTCTTCGGTAATTTTCACGCCGACCGGAATTTCTTCCAAAACTTTTGACGATTTGCCGATGAAACCCAACTCGGCCTCGACGATTACGTCTCGGCCGCAATTTTTTGCATAATCCGCGCATTTTTTAGTTTCCGCGACATTTTCATCAAAAGGCAACTCGGTACCGTCAAAAATCACGCTGTCAAAGCCGGCGTCAATTGCCTCTTTAACTCTTTCGAATGAATAAGTGTGATCAGCATTGAGAAAAATTGGAAAATTATTTTCCTCACGCAAACTTTTGACCAGCGCCACTACTTCTTTAATTCCCACGAAATCCCTCTCACCTTCCGAAACCCCGATAATCACCGGTACATTCAGTTTTTTGGCGGCCTCAAAAATTCCATGAAGCATTTCCAAAGTTGCGATATTAAAATGACCGATCGCCGTTTTAGTTTTTCGGGCGTCATTCACATACTCCCTTAAGGTTTTCATTCCAAAATTATATCATCCCGTTAGAGATAGGTCATCCAAGATGACCGTTTTAATTTGCAATATCGTCAAATACTTGCGACAAGTGACTTTTAAATTGATACGTAAAATTACACAACAAGACATCTCTAACGGGATATCACAAAAAGAAAAGGCTCCGTTTGGGGACGGAGCCGGGTTCTTAGCCCTGCCATTTTTCGTTTTTGTCTCGAGCACAATGGTCAAACCCGAGCTATAGCCCTATTTCTGTCCTGCCGAGAAGAGCGGGCCACTCTCTACGGGAGCTTCGATCAAGCTTTTAAATTGTACAAGATTAAGTCCGGGTTGCAATCACTCTCTTGCATTTATTCCGTTTAGGTCTAGGATAAAGTCAGACAACAATTCGAGCAGAAGGAACAACATGAATAAAATCTGGAGCCTTTTTTGTAGCTTTTGTTGGATCATTTGGGTAATAGTCAACAACCTGATCCCAATTATCATCAACATCTGTATCCTTTTGGTAATTGCTTTGTGTTGTTTCCTCTTCGGAAAGGATATAAACAAACTGGGAAGGACCGAGAATGTCGAGCTTACTCGTTGGCCCAAATGGTTAACTTTGGGTGGAATCAGAATTTTACCGATTCATCTCTTCCTGATTTGGATTGTCGCCGGAGCTTTTTGGTATCCGGAGACCACAATCTCGGCTCTGAAACTTTCCGGCTGGTTAGTCGTCCTTCCCGTTCTCGTCACCATACCGCTCGCTCCGCTATTCCAACTCTACTGTGATTGGGCGGCAGACCACAGGTGGTCACTTTATCGCGATGATGAAAGCGAGCAAGACTACAGACTCTACTCGAGCAAAGGGGTCTAGACCCCAGAACTTCAAACCGGCCAAATTGGCTGGTTTTTAAATTCAGACAAAACTTGGATTAAGTGAACAGTTTGGTGCTATAATTTCCTCATGTTTTCCAAACCCCTAGATTTACTGGCTATCGGCGATATTACCATCGACGCCTTTATCAAACTCAAAGAAGCCGAGGTTCATTGTGATGTCGACCGCGACGAGTGCCAAATTTGCATGGACTTCGCCAGTAAAGTCCCCTACGAGTCGGTTGAAGAGGTGCCGGCCGTTGGCAATAGCGCGAACGCGGCCGTCTCGGCCGCGAGGCTTGGCCTTCAGTCTGGTTTAGTTGCCCACCTTGGAGCCGATAAAAATGGCCGAACTTGCCTTTCAGTCCTAAGAAAGGAAAAAGTTCGCACTAAATATGTTTCAATCGAAAAAGGTAAAAAGACCAATTACCACTATGTCCTATGGTATGACGCTGAGCGAACCATTTTGGTCAAGCATCAAGATTTTAAATACTCACTTCCCAACCTCAAATCGCCAAAATGGATTTATTTAAGCTCTCTCGCAAGTGGCACCGAAAAATATCATCAAGAAATAATCTCCTATCTCGCAGCCAATCCGAAAGTTAAATTAGCCTTCCAACCCGGCACCTTCCAAATGGTTTTGGGCACAGAATTTTTGGCGCCGATTTATCAAAGAAGCGAGATTTTTATCTGCAATGTCCAAGAGGCTGAAAAAATTCTAAAACTTGGTAAATCTGAAATTAAAGTCTTGCTGGCCGGCATCAGAACCTTGGGACCAAAAACTGTCTTAATCACCGATGGTCCAAAAGGTTCTTACCTCCTAGATGATTCCGGTAGCTATTTTATGATGACCTATCCGGACCCAAAGCCCCCTTATGAGCGAACCGGGGCCGGTGACGCTTTCGCTTCAACTTTTGTTTCTGCCGTAATTTTGGGCAATGCCAATAAAGAAGCTCTCATGTGGGCGAGCATAAATGCCATGTCAGTAGTCCAGAAAGTTGGAGCACAAAAAGGCTTACTGTCGCCGACCGAAATCAAAACATTTTTGGACAAGGCCCCTACAGACTTCAGACCAGTTACAATCTAGACTACTTCGATGAATTTAAACTTCTGGAAAAAACCGGTAGACGGCGGTGAAATCGAACAGAAAGCAGAGACCGGTGATAACACTCAAGAATTTAGCAAGGAAGAAATCCCTAATCCAGAGAAATTTTGGGCCCAGAGGAAAGCCGAGATCGCCAAGGCCAGAGCCACTATTCCGGAGGCCAAGGATTTAAACGAACTAAAAAATTTAATCACAACAATCGGTGAAATTAAGGAGGGAGCTTCTTCCAGTTACGTAAACTGGGCAATTGACCGCGCCGTTGAAAGTGTCCGATGGGCAACCCAACTGGGCGAAACTGAACCTCTGGTCGCACTCGAAAATGTCACCGCCACCGACAAAATCAGACAAAAAGCAACCGAGCTCATTGTCGAGTTGATGGCCAAGGAATTTCCTGACAAGTCTTCCCTTCTTGAAGAAGCCTCTGAGACCGCCACTAACCAGAAGACTGACCCAGTTTCAGAAAGATTAAGTGATCTTAGAAATCAGCTTTCCAAAAAACAGCTTGAGTATTCAAAGCTCTACCAAAACAAATCCCGAGCAATTATCCAAGCTTTCCAAGGCAAACTTAAAGATGAGATGCGTGTATTAGAAAATCAGATTGCTTCACTGACCGAGAAAAAGACCGGACCGGGGCCGAAGAAAAGATAACCGCCAAGAACTATTTAGTTTTGCGTTTAATCTTCCGAGTATAATTAAGCCAGGCTGGTCCAACTGAAAGAATGTCCTCAATTTCTTTGACTGAAAATTTAAGCAAACGCACAATCTGTTTGAAACAAGCCTTGCAAATATGAAATCTTTTAACTTCACAGGTCTTTCGGGGCGGACTTAAAAGAATGCCCCCGAAAGCGGTCAGCCCTTTTTTACAAAAATCACAATTTGGTTTAATCGACATAATATAAATTCTATCAAGGCTCAACCTCGCTAAGCGAGGTTGAGCCTTGATGTTATTTTGCCTTACGTTTTAAGACTTTTTTAAGCGCTTCTTTAATGTGCCTCTCGCCCATTCCGTAGTATTCAATCAGTTCATCTGGCGTACCGGACTGACCAAACTTATCATCTACACCGACAAATTCAACCGGCACTGGTTGATTTTTTGCCAAAACTTCGGCAACCGCACTACCCATTCCCCCGGCGATCTGATGCTCCTCCACTGTCACAATGCATCCGGCATCTTTGGCCAGATTAATGACTGCTCTTTCGTCTATTGGCTTGATGGTCGAAAGATTCAAAACTGTCACTCCGATTTTTTCTTTTTCCAATTCTCGAGCCACTTGCAAAGCTTTGTAGACAAGCGCACCGGTCGCAATAATTCCCACATCCGGCTTCCCCGCAATTGGCTGGAAAAATACTTGGGCCTTGCCGATTTCAAACGGCGTCGCCTCGGTCGTCATCACCGGAGTCTTTTCCCGAGCTAAGCGTAAATAAGTCGGGCTGTCGGTTGTAGCGCAGGCAATCGTGGCCTTCTTTGCCTCAATCGAATCACAAGGCGAAATCACCACCATTCTCGGGATGACGCGCGTAATCGCAATGTCCTCAATAGCTTGGTGTGTACCGCCGTCCGGCCCCACAGATACTCCAGCGTGACTACCGGCGATTTTTACGGGCCGGTTGTTATAACAAATCGTGGTGCGAATCTGCTCCCAATTCCGACCAGGAGAAAATACAGCGTAAGAAGAAATGAAAGGAATGTTCCCCATCGCCGCCATGCCACTCGCGACCGTCGCTAGGTTTTGTTCCGCTACCCCGATTTCCACAAATCTCTCGGGAAATTTTTTCTTAAACAAATGCATCTGCGTTGATTCGGTCAAATCTGCGCACAATCCGACCACCCTCTCATCCTTTTCCCCTGCAGCCAAAAGACCTTCACCAAACCCTTTTCGGATCGGCACCTGCTCGACATCCTTATCGAATATTTTCGGATTGAGTTTTTGTGATTGATTGATCATACTCATTTAACAATGTTCTCACTTTCATAATCCAGGACTCGCACCGCTAAAGGTATTTTAGATTTTTCAAATAAGAAAAAATAATATTTGTCTTTTTCAGGAAGCGGCTTGTCACCAAAATTAAACATGGGCATTTGTAATGTCTTGGAACGATTCGTAGTACAAACCTTACACTGCGCACCACCCCCACAATAACATTCCTCGAATAAGACGGTTACCTGAACAGGAGCTCCTGGCGCACATGGCTCACACGAGGCCCCTAGAGGGCAGCTGCACGGATTATAAATATCATCAACCTTTGCAGTCCCCCGGTAATATCCTGAGGTGTTTAAATCATCCAATACTTTAACCTGTCCAAATGCAATGTTTTCAGCAGAATCCCAGGCATCTTTAAATACTGAATTACGCTCAAATAAAAATGTTGGGTTGCGCACTAAAGTATCAACGTCTTCGAACGAGGTCGGGACTTGCTGCGTATAAACATTAAGTCCATAAATAACGCCCAATCCTAACAAAATTTCTACCATAAAAAATCCAACGGGCGCCAAAACTTTTGATCTCCACCCCATTATCCAATGTTTACGAGAATAACGGAAAGCCATTACAAAAACTATTAAGAAGCCGGCAAAAGATGCCAGACCGATCAAAGACATCGCCTTCTCGGTATCTCCGAACAACACCAGACCAAAAAAAGTAAACCCAAAAAACAAACCGGCTACAGCTCCAAGAATGCCGAGTGCAATCCCCCACAAAACACCTAGGACATTATTTGATTTTACATTGTCATTTTCCATTTTGAGATTTACATTTTGATTTAATTTCTACTCATGTTCACTCCTAATCTTCCCTCCCAAGGTCCTCAACTCCTTAAGTGCCATTTCCCCCTCCTCCTTATTCGGTGGCTTACCGTGCCATTCAAATTTTCGTTCAAATTGCGGAACACCCTTGGAAGCAATCGTATTGGCAATAATCACCGATGGTTTATCAAAAACCGCGTGCGCATCGCCAATCGCCCGGTCGATATCGACAAAATTGTGTCCGTCAATTTCCTGAACATGCCAATTCCAAGCTCGCCACTTATCAGCCAGAGGATTCAAGGGCATAATATCTTCCGTAAAACCGTCAATTTGAATATTATTTCGATCAACAATCGCGGTCAGATTTTGTAATTTTTCCTTACCGGCCAGCATCGCCCCTTCCCAGCTATTACCACAATCAAGCTCGCCGTCCGACATCAAACAGTAAAACTGCCTACCGGAAGTTTTGCCATTATCAACCCTATCAGCCAAGGCCATCCCGACAGTTTGGGAAAGACCAGAACCGAGTGGACCCGAGCTCGTCTCGAGCTCGGGCATAAAATCTCGGTGCGGGTGACCTTGAAACTTGGTACCGAACTTTCGCAAAGTCTTTTTAAACTCATCAACTGAAAAATATCCGGCATGCGACATCGTGGCATAAAGCACCGGACAAATATGACCGTTGGAGAGTACTAATCGATCTCTATCCGGCCAATCCGGTTTTTGAGGATTGTGTTTGAGTTTGTGAAAATATAGATAAGTAAAAATATCGGCCATATCCAAAGGACCGGCCGTATGTCCGGATTTAGCTTCAACCAACGCCTCTATAATTGTCTGGCGAATTTGGTTGGCCTGAAGCTCTAACTTTTTAATTTGCTCACTATTAAGCGACATTAAATCTTTATATCTTTAAACATCCGGATAGTTTCAGCCAAATCATCGCTTTTGAAAAGCGCCGAGCCAACCACTAGACGAGTTGCGCCGGCACGCATCAATTCATCGGCATTATCAAGACTGACACCGCCGTCAACACTAAGCACCAGATCCGGATGAAGCTGATGTAGCTCATCAATCCGGTCAAAGACCCGCTCATCAAAACGCTCACCTTGTTTGCCAATCTGATTGATACTCATAAACTGGACCGAATCGAGGTCCTTGGCTATACCCTCAATCGCACTGACCGGCGTCTTCATATTGAGAACCGCACCAAGTTCGACACTCATCAATGATTCCTGTCCTAGTGGAAAATCTTTTCGAAAATTATTCACCAGCTCCTCAAGTCGATCAGTCGCCTCAACATGAAATAGAATCCGACTAGCGCCAGCCTTAATCCAATCCTTAATTTTATCTTCCGGTCGAACCGTCATCAAGTGGACTTCAAAATCAACTCGGTCCCAAAAAGGAAACGGGATGTCTTCGTTTAAAATATTGGCAAAATCGCCATCTTGGTTGCCAGAAAGGTAAGGCCAGCTTTTGTATGGCGCAAATTCACCATCAAGCGCATCAACCTGCACCAGTGGTACCAAATCAGCCACCAGAGACATTTTGCTTCTCAAATCTTCGAAGTCCTGTGCAATTATGGCGGGAATGATATCCATAGAATTAGTGAGTGGTTAGTAGTAAGTAGTTAGAGTCCATGACGGAAGAACTATAAGTCTCTTTGAACACAAGTGCCCCAGGCAGCGGAGTCGATTTTCTTAATTCGCCTCTCGTGCCGAGTCTCACGGCTAAACGGCGTCTCCAACCAAATCTTAACTGCTTGCTTCGCCTGTTCCTCCGTCATAAATCTGGCGCCAAGGGCCAGCACGTTGGCATCATTATGTTCCCTGGAGAGTCTAATTATATCAAGTGGCCCGCCATAATACACGGCCGCCCGCACACCCACGAAACGATTAGCAGTCATCGCCTCACCCTGGCCGGAGCCGCCTAAAATAATGCCCAAGGAAGCCTTGTCATTCATCACTTCCCTGGCAACTGGCGCCAGAAAGTCCGGGTAATCATCATCAGATTTGAGATTATCCGGACCTTTATCGATCACCTCATAGCCCAAACCCCGAACAAAAGGAATCAACTTTTGCTTTAATTCAAACCCAGCATGATCGCTCCCAAAAAATATTTTCATTTATTCTTCTTTTTTTCTACTATTTTCCCAATCCAATGGAAAACGACTGTGATTATAATGACAAGAATTGGCAATCCTAGAGGAGACATCATTCCGCCAGAATCAAGGTTGCTTCTCATGTAAATAACAAAAAAATAGACAACAACAAGTGAAACTGCGAACCCGATCCAACCAAACTTTCTTGAAATGGACATAGACTTAATTAATCAATTTCCCGACCATAACGACATGGTCGACCAAAGTATGCGTATACCCCATCTCATTGTCGTACCAAGCCATCACCTTTACTAAATTGCCGTCGACAACGCGAGTAAATTTTAAATCAGCGATTGAGGCGTGACTGTCGCCGAGAATGTCGCGAGAAACCAATTCTTCCTCCGTCACAGCAAAAGTCTTTTCCCAACGTGAAGTCTTGGCCGCGGCTTTTAATGCTGAGTTAACTTCCTCGACCGAAGTTGCCCGTTTAGCAATAAAAGTAATATCAACAATCGAACCGGCCACAACCGGCACCCGAACCGAAATACCGTCAAATTTCCCTGCCAAAGCCGGGTATGCAAGAGTAGTCGCAATCGCAGCACCGGTTGTAGAAGGCACAATATTTTGCGCCGCTGCCCTGCCCTCCCGCCAGTCTTTTTTATTTGGCCCATCAACAATTCCCTGACTTGCAGTATAACCATGAACAGTATTCAAAATTGCTTTTTCAATTCCAATCGCCTCGTCGAGAATTGCAATCAACGGCGCGCCGGCATTCGTCGTACAAGAAGCATTCGAACTAATCTGGCAAGTCTTAAGCTTATCTTCATTCACACCCATTATCACCGTTTCCCCATTCGTGTCATTCGTCCCCATTCGTGTATTAGTGTCGTGTGCAGCTTTGGCCGGCGCGGAAATCACCACTCGCTTGGCGCCCTGATCAAGATGAAATTTAGCTTTATCAAAACCCGCAAAAAGACCCGTCGATTCTACAACCACATCAATATCAAGCTCCTTCCACGGCAGTCTGGTGGTATCTTTCTCGCTCAAAAATAATGCCTTGGCTTTGCCAGCTTTTAAATATGACTTCCCGCCTTCGGTCGTAACAGAAATCTCCAAATCACTCTTGCCATAAACCGTGTCGTATTTAAGAAGATAGGCCAGATTATTCACATCGCCCAAATCATTAATAGCCACAACCTCCAGCTCCTTGCACTCCTCGGCCACTTTGAAAAACGCCCGCCCAATCCGCCCGAATCCATTAATCGCCACTCTAGTTTTTTTCATAAAAATACAATTTTAGTGATTTTAGTTTTAACTCCTTAATTATACCCTAATCCATTTTATTCTCTCCAACTTCACCAATCCTCCGTAAGGTTAAACCTTACGGAGGATTGGTGTGGTATAATAACTTAATGAGCCGTAACTTTAAAATATCTCCTAATGAGTTTTACCACCTTTATAATCGCGGGACTGATAAGCGGATCGTCTTCAAAAGTAAAGCTGACTATTCCAGATTTATAAAACTTCTATACATCTGCAACCAACGAGGACCTGTTCGCCTTGAGAACATGAACGGCCAGACTGACTCAGAATTTTTTTCTGTATCCGATGACACCCTCATAGACATTGGGGCCTTTTGTCTGATGCCTAATCATTTTCACCTACTAATCAGAGAAAAAACTGATAATGGGGCCAGTAAATTTATGCAAAAACTTACCACTGGATACACTATGTACTTCAATACAAGATACCAGAGAACCGGGGCTTTATTTGAAGGTACATACAAAGCCAAGCATGCAAATACGGATGACTATCTGAAATATCTATTCGCTTATATCCACCTAAATCCAATTAAACTTCTTCAGTCAGACTGGAAAGAGTTTGGTATAAACGACACAGGGAGGGCTGAAGACTTCCTCAACAAATACCACTTCTCAAGCTATTCTGCATACACTGGAATTGATCAGCCAAAAAATAAAATAATTCATAAAGATTCATTCCCGGATTACTTTGAGAATAGCCGGCATTTTAAAGATTTTCTAAACCACTGGTTAAAATACAGCCTTGTATAGGTCTAAATTGCCGTAAGGTTAAACCTTACGGCACTGATAAATCCGAACATTAACCCTACCGAGGTTTTACCTCGGTAGGGTTGGGGTTGCTTCGGCAGAGTTGGTTTACCGTCCTAGATTATAGAGCTTCTGGACTTCACTCGCAGTGAGAGCCCGATTGTAAACATAGACATCATCCATTGAACCTCTGAAAAACCCGCTGGGAGTAATGTTGTAATCAGCACCAATGCGAACATTGCCAGCTTCAGTTGGCAAATTGCCGGAGAAACTGGTACCGGAACCGGTTTGGACCCCGTCAACATAGACTCTCATCGTTGTGCCATCATAAGTACTAGCCATATGATGCCAGTTGCCATCATTAACACTGACGGAACTGTCGACGGTATAGGTTGTCGCACCATTCTTAATAAGGAATTGCCCCCCGTTTGTTGTACTCATGGCATAGGGGACGTTGGTTTTACCAGGTTCGGTATAGTAGACAGTAACTCTGGCGTAATTGAGATTTGGAGTATCGAAACCAGGGCCATTGTTGTAAGCCATTACCCCCTTTACTTCCGCTAAGACACCATCTATGGTGGAGCCAACGGGAACGGAAAAACCAAAACTACTAATCTCCATTGACATAGAGCTACCATCGTAGATCATAATACCAAAATTGCTCGCATTGACTTGCGCTGGGGTTAAAGTGGTATTCCACAAATCACTACTGCCCCCTGCAGAAACATAGCCCTCTATTGCAGGTATCGTGACACTTCTAACATTCCACTCCTGAACTCCACCAACCACTAAATACAGATCCATGGAACTAAGAGACGAGTCAGAGATAACATAGGCACTGTCGTCAACCTTAATATTATTACCATCACCATAACCAAAACTTCCAGTAGCAGTTCCAGGCGCACTCGGCCCAACCGTCGCATCTTTGGCAATAATATAACCCCCCGCAGTTGAAGTTTTCACCCAAGCTGCCATACTGACATTGGTTGGATTTAGAGACGCTACATCGGCGACACTCACATAATCATTTGTACCATCAAAATAAACCCCTTGACCGATTTTCCCTATAGTGTAAAAAGTTGTGGTGGCAATGTTTGTCGGATAGCCGTTATGACCACTACCGGAAGAGTCGATAGCTGCGCCATTTACGATATTCTTTCCATCAAAACTCCAATGACCCACGAGACCAGAAGAGAGCGAGCCGGTGGACTGAGTGGTGTCAACACGACTTGGCGAACCCAAAGCATAGAGCCTAGTGATTTCGGCAGTGGTGAGGGTGCGATTATAGATGCGGACATCATCCATCTGACCTTTGAGATAAGAAGCGGGAGTCGGCTTTCTTCCAATATCGAACAGAGCCGGATTAAGGAATGAACCGGCAGGATTATATGAGGTAGTTGTCAATTCCACACCATCCACATATATTCGAAGAAGTGAATTGGCTTTATCAACCACCCCCACATAGTGATGCCAAACTGTGCTGTCAGGGACAAGCGCACTAGCTCCCGAGTTCTGCGCGGTCTTATACGCTCCGTCATAAACAACAAAATTTACCTGATTATATGCGGCACCATCAACAATATAGAGTCCGCCGGCGGCGCAATTTGTATTAGCGGCGCTACTCATACCACAAGCAACCGTGTAAGTCGCGGCATTATTCAAATTCAGAGGCAACTGCGCCCAAGCGGAGACCGTGAATCCAGTTGTCCCAAAAATACTTGACGCGTAAGGATTATTTTTATTGATATAATCATTCGTGCCATCAAAATTCCCCGCCTGACCAAGAACGCCACGAGTATAGAAGGTGGAGCTGGCAATATTGAAAACATTACCATGATTGCCGGTACCGGAAGCGTCGTCAATCCGACCGTTGGTGATGTTTTTGCCATCCAATGTCCAGTGGCCGATTAAACCGTTTGCAACCGAACCGGTGGATTGGGTAGTAGCGACCTTGATGGATCGACCTATGTTATAAAGGCGGGTGATTTCAGGCAGAGTAAGAACCCTGCTATAGGCACGAACATCGTCTACCGAGCCATCGAAATAAGACTGGATTGTCGGATGAAATTTGGCACCAATGGCAATATTAGATCCACTATTTAGAATACCTTGGGTTTGTGTCCCGTAGGCATTAGTCTGGTCAACTCCGTCGATATACATTTTATAGTCTGCCCCATCCCAAGTCACAACAGCGTGAACCCATTTATTTTGATTGGCAGAAAGGTTGTAGTCGGTTGTAGAATAGGCTCCGGACGGAAAACCGCCATTGGTGTAAGTCACGAAACCCAACTGTCCCGTACCCTCAGCAGGGCCAGAACCCCAATTGTTGAAACCGAAATCAAAACCAACCACAGTGTTATCATAACCCCACCCAAACATACATGGACGATTACCGACAGTCATGCCATTAACTTTGAACCACAAGGACATAGTAAAATTACTACTGACCAAATTCGTCAGGGCGGTCGGTCGTCCCAAATTTATATAATTACTAGAACCATCGAAGGTGACAGCCTGGCCCACCTGACCGCGAGTATAGAAAGTCGAAGTGGCGATATTAACCGGCGAACCACTGTTGCCACTAGTGGAAGAGTCCAAAATTGCCCCGTTGACGACCTTATTGCCGTCAAAAGTCCAGTGACCAACGAGGCCAAGGTTGATGATGGGTGGTTTGATGGTGGAAGCCTCTACTAGTTGGTAGTTAGTAGTGAGTAGTGGGTAGTAAGAGAGAAAGAGGAAAAAGATAATGCCGAGAACCAAAATCGCACCTCTCAAGGCTGAGGAACGACCTTTAAAACCAACCTCTGAGGTTCGACCTTTTTCCCGATTCAAGGTCGAACCTTTCGGGACAGAGAGGTCATCAAAAATTCGCACCGAGACTAAACCTTGCTGAAACAAGTTTTCGGTTTTTCTCCCTTCCCTGTTTTTAATCTCAAAATATCTTTTCAACATCAGTTTATTCTACCATTTAATTTCAGCTTATCGCTTTTCATAAAAACGGTCATTACGGAACTTTAATCTAATCCGAAAACTGTCTGGTTGGTGGCGTAAAGTTTGAAGTATAACGGGCAACACCTTTGGTAATTCTGATGTCATCAAGCCAGCCGGCATAAGAACCGTTGGCTCCAGTACCGATCGTCAAAACAGAGGCATGACTATAGTCAGTGCTATCCGTCACTGTGGCGCCTTGTTGCACCCCGTCAAAAAAAAGTCTGTGACTGGTTCCGGTACGAGAAGCTGCGACATGGTGCCAATTCCCATCCAAAATAGCTGAAGCACTTAGAGAATAAAGGTTGCTGGCATTATAAGATTTCTGCCAATAAAATGAACCGCCGAAGAGCAATGTCGCCCAATAATTTGTCGAACTATCTGTTTCGGTAATCAGATTGCCAGCAGTATCGGTAGATTTCAACCAAAATTCAACTGTAAAGTCTCCGGTTCCAAACGCATAATCTGATGAAGAGTTGATGGCTAGAGAATCACCTGTACCGTCAAATAAACCACTGGCTCCCCCAAATTTTGATTGGGCCGTATCGATTTGCGTATTACCGGCAACTGAAACAGTTTTCCTGTTGATGCTCGAATCGACAAAACGGGTTGAGCCGTCCTCCTCGTTCATGTGGAGCAAGAGCGAAGTATTGCTGGCATACGGGTCCATTCTTTTCACCACCGTCGGCCGGCCCATGGCGTATAGTCGGGCGATTTCGGCGGTTGTAAGAGATCGGGAGTAGATACGGATGTCGTCTAAATATCCTTTAAAGTTCTCTCCAGCTGTGTTGTCAAAATCAGCCAACAGCAATTGTCCTGTACTAGCACCAAGAGAAAAACTGGTAGTTACTGGCGTAATAGCAGAAACACCGTCGAGATAACCCCTGAAAGTTGTGCCGTCATAATTATAAATTATATGATGCCAGTTGGTATCAGAAATCGATATATCAGTACTTGCAGCGGGGTATCCAGGGTCTGTAGTATTCGAATAAAATTGAACTTTATTGTTTGCATATTCCCAAATAACGCCGTAAGCATTGTCCCCTCCAGCATTTGTCAATTTACCCAATAAATATGTTTGCGATTGTGACAAATCGGACGGCTTGAACCAAAAGGATATGCCGAAACTATTTGAAATATCTAGAGAATTTGCATCAGAGATTATTATACTATCATTCACCCCATCAAAATTCCCGGCTTGACCGAGTTGGCCGGAGACATAGAAAGTTGAGGTGGCGATGTTTTGAGCGTAGCCGTGGTTTCCCTGCCCTGAGACATCATTGATTCGGCCGTTCGTAATATTTTTGCCATCGAATGTCCAATGGCCGACGAGGCCAGTTGAGAGCGAGCCGGTGGATTGAGTAGCGCCAAGTTTGACTTCGCCGGAGTGGTAGAGAGTGTTGATTTCGGAAGCCGACAACGCGCGGTTGTAGATGCGAACGTCGTCTATGGAACCAGCAAAATATCTCGAAAATCTACTTTGATCGCCGATCACTAATAACGCACTCGGTTCAGCCCCAGTACCACTATTAGCTGAGGTCTGCAAAACACCGTTTAGGTAAACTTTTACACCCCCAGTGATAGAGTTACCTTGCCGCACCAAAACGTAATGATACCAATTATTAGCAGTCAAGCCTGAAACAGTCAGCCCAGGAAGGAGGCTGTCACCACTTGACCAAACTTCCATAGTGCCATTGTGAAAAAGGGTTCCGTAAAAAGGGACACCGTTTTGAAGTTGAACAATTGCTCGATAATTTGTATCAACAATTGTTGGCTTAAACCAATAAGAAAACGTCGAGGTGGTGATCGCCGGAGTAAAACTGGTACTCACATAATCATTCGTCCCATCAAAACTCACAGCATTACCACGTTTGCCCGTAGTCCAAGTTGGACCATTTGTGAGAGTTCCGGTGTTGCCATTCCCCGAGGCATCACCAGCAATCGTTCCCGAACCTTCGTTTAGTGGCCAATAGCCGACGAGGCCGAGAGCGGAAGGAGGAGCTTTCAGGGTGGAGGCTTCAGCTAGTTCGTAGTTAGTAGTGGGTAGTGGGTAGTAAGAGAAGAAAAGGAGAAAGAGGAACAGAACCAAGGTCGAACCTTTTTTAAGATTTAAGGTTCGACCTTTAGGGAATGAGAAGAAGCCGAAAATTCGCCGCGAATTTTCGGCTGATACTTCACTTTTTCGATTGTTAATTTTTAGCTCTTGAATCATAAATCTACTCTTAGTATATTCTGAAATAATTATTGGCATTTGTCCTCGCGGCTCCCTCATCCCCCGAGCTAAGATCCGATGGCCAGACGATGGCCTCACTAACAGAAATATTGGAACATTGCGAAATTAAATCTCCACTGCTACCCAAAACTAAACCTCCCCCACCACTGCTTCCAGCATTACCGGCTGAAGCTGTATCGCCATTTTTTCTCAACTCACTTGATGCCCCAGCAAATGTAGCCGTTACCAGAGACCAAGAACCAGTGGCAAACGAGACAGCGGGAACAAGAGCTCCGGCATATATTTGATAAGAACCGGTAGATGGATACTGCAAAAGTCGCATTGTGTTAAAAGTGGTCCCATCAAAAACACCATCAGCAGATGTCCAAGAAATTGGATTGAAGACCAGCATTACTGTTTCGGGCTGTGCTTGAGTCCATGTGGCCATTAAATAATCAGTCGAACCATCAAATGTCATCTTCGGCCTACCGTTAGAACCCGTGAGAAGCGCCCCCGAAGAAACAATCTGCGGTTGATTAGCTGTTGTTGCTTGAACAGTATTCCTACCATTCCCGCTCTGGTCATACCAAGTATCAACATAACAACTGCCAGCGCCACAAAAAGAAAGAAGTGAAGAAGTATTGAGATTGATGCCAGAAAAACCAATATCTTGTGTCGCATTATCGGAGTCCCGCCTGACTTTCATCGCATAACCACTGTAAGTAGAACGAAGTTTTCGAACACTGTAAGCCGCGGCGGCATTTGGAATGTTATCCAAAAGGTAATTCGCTTTCACCACCGCCGGACGGCCCATGACATATAGACGCTTCGCCTCGGAAGCGCTGAGTGTACGGTTGTAAATTCTAACTTCATCAACCGAAGCTGCCGGCGGGAAAAAACCTCGCCTTTCACCGATTGAGGTATAGTTGACTAAAGCGCCTTGATTTTGAACAGTCGGACCTGACACCAAAACACCGTTTACATAAAGCCAGTTATTATTGCCACTGGTATCTGAATGAGTCCAAACAATATGAGACCAAGTATTAAGATAATTTGTGTAGCTCACGCTACCGGCACCGCTAGTGGTATTACCGACAAGAAGATTCGGGGATGAGTATCTGATTATCGGACTACCGTTCCAATAACTACCGAACAAATAACCGTCACCCCTAACCTTGGCCCAAAGGGAAATGGAAAAGTCTTGAGTGGTAGTAAAAAGCGAATTGAACTGACTACTCAAATCGACACTGCTACTGTTGGCGCCACCACCAGAAGTGTTGGTGGTAAAATTTATACCTTGACCGATGATCCCATCAGTGAGAGTCGTGGCGGAACCACCGACGATAGTGCCATTTCTGCCTTGCCCGCTTCGGTCATAGACAGTAAGACCTGAAACATCGGCGCCATCAAGAGGATAGTACCCGACAAGACCGCTCGTGATTTGGTCTTTTCTAGTCGCGGTCACTTTCACCGGACGACCCATGTTGTAGAGGCGTTTGATTTCGGCAGTTGTGAGAGCGCGGTTGTAGATGCGGACGTCGTCGACAGTCCCTGCCAACGCCTGGCTACCGACAATACTATTTTGACTAGTATCTGCCCACTGAAGCGCTCCAATCAGGACTTTTGCACTACCTGTCATCGCTGTGTTTGAACTGCCCGTAGAAGTATGTTTGATAGCTCCATCGACATAGAATCTAACCTTGCCGTCTCCTGCGGAATCCCAGGTTGTTGTAAGAAAATACCAGGTATTTAAGCTTGGCACCCAACTGACATTTTCATTTACGAAAGTGACACCTCCAGAACGAAAGAGGACATCCGATTGACCACCAGTATAGTACCACTGAATCCAGTCGCTAGCTTGACCTGAACCGCTGACATTTGTAGAAACTGTCGCTTGATATGAGTTAGATAGTGAGTCAAATTTCACCCAGCTAGAAGAGGTAACCGCCGTGTAATTTGTAACCAGAGGAGTCGAAACATATTGCGTGCTACCATTTAGCTTCCCTGCTTGACCGAGAACACCGTCGGTGTAGAAAGTCGAGGTGGCGATGCTTACAAAATTGCCGGTATTGCTATTACCAGAAGCGTCAATCATCGCACCATTTACAATATTTTTACCATCAAAAGTCCAATGAGCAGTGAGACCGAGGTTAATGACAGGGGGTTTAATGGTAGAAGCCTCTACTAGTTGGTAGTTGGTAGTGAGTAGTGGGTAGTAAGAGAGAAAGAGGAAAAAGATAATGCCGAGAACCAAAGTCGCACCTCTCAATGCCCTGCCTGCGCCAAGACTTCGGCAGGCAGGCGAGGAACGACCTTTAAGACTGACGCCCAAATTCCTAGTGAAGCCAGTGTATAACTGACCGTCTTTTTGGCTTAACAATATATAGGTGTAAATAAAGTTGTTTTTATTCATATAAATTTGCGGAATTTCACAGGGTTGACATTTTGATTTGATTTTGCTAAGATACCCACATCACCAATGGAAAAGGTCGCCCTATAAGGTTCCGTCCTTATGGGGTCTTTTCTTTTTATACTCCAACATATTTCGTAGCTCGTTCATATACCTCAAATACGGTCTAAACTCTCTTAATTTTAACAAAGCAGAAAAACTAAATCTATTTGGAACCAATACGGCCAACAATTTACTTTTACTGATAAAATGCTGAACCAAACAATAGAAATCGCCATCGCCTGTTATTATAAGTGCCTTGTCAAAATTAGGATATTCAATCATCGCCTGTAGAACTAGCTCAGCATCACAATTACCTTTTGTGGTGCCGTCTTTGTATTTAAGCGTTGGTTTGAAAATGCAGATAAAACCGGCTTCTTGCAAGGAAATATATAATTCATTATTGCCTTCTATATAGCCGATAAAAAGATAGGCCTTGGAGATTCCGTAGTTTTCTTTTAGATATATTCTGAAACGCTTCCAATCAAGACGCCAATCAAGCGACCGAATGGCTAAATTAACATTCTGGCTGTCTATAAACGCGTAATTGTTTTCTTTTTTCAGCATTTTTTGAATAATTCATTCTATCCTTGCGGGGCAACAGACGAAACTGTTTAGCGGACTCGGGAGGGTTCTCACTGGTTCTATTTTTTGCCCTACCCCATCGCCAAGCGAGATCGTAACCAGAATTCTCTCACCTGCCCCCGCAAAGATATGATGTTTGTCTTGTTTTTACATAAATTTTCTTTGCCGTCTGCAATGGTGCCCATTGTTTCTTGTTTCTACATTTTGAACGACGACACTATTTGATCTAACACTCCCGCCTCGTCCGAAAACGCCGTCAATTGAAACAAATTGCCTTTCGCAACAAACCAGACATTCACACCGGTATCGGAATCAAACTTTACACCCTTCGTCACGGAACCAATCGAAATCTCCTGTGGATTTTTCATACCCAAATCAGGAACATCCGCCTGAATTCTCTCCACTGTTAAAACAATATCCTCGTCGAAAGGCGAAACTGCCACCTGCACAGAAGGCGCTTTCCCATCTTTCGATAATAGCAAAGTCCTTGCCTCGCCTTCGGACGGTGCTGGAATCTCTTTCATGGAGTACTCCTTCGGGTATTTAAAACTGAAGCCCGAAGTCAAATCGTTGTAAGTCTCCCTGCTCCCCCCGAAAACATTTGACCAAAAGCCACCTTTCGCCGGTTGAGTCTCTGTGGCTTCGGTTTGTGATTGGTTAGTCTCCAACGCCTTGTCACCAAGCCTTGCAATGCCACCAACCGAATCTGAATCGGGGCCACTACGGCTAAACCCGTACCAAGCGATTAGTCCGATTACAAATACAGCTGTTATGGTGGAAATTAAATTTTTCTTTTGCATATCTTTTCACCTTAGTTAAATTAAACTATTAATTTTCAGTCGTGGTCCCGACATCAGTACTAGTTGAAGCATTCGATGTGGCAGTAGTCGAACTCTCCGGTGTCAAGATAAATCCTGGCACAACCGGCTCTACCACATTAACCTTTCTGGTCGCTGTGCCAACATTACCAACCTGATCAGTTGCAGTATAAGTGACGGTATATTCACCGACAACTGAAGTGTCAATTTCATCACCCTCAACCTTGACCCCAAGATTATCATTTACATTATCGGTCACAGTCGCTCCAAGATCGGCATAACTCGTACCCTTCTCCACTGTCGCCGGATTGTTGCCGGCCACAGTAATCACCGGCGCTTCGGTATCAGATGAACCAGATTCGTTAGCTTGATTAGCTTCATTAGAAACAGGAGAAGACGAGGCATTGGAAACCGAGGCAGTCTGGGCAAGCCCGACGCAAGTTCCAGCCTCTGTTTTTTGCACCCCGCCAGAAATATAGAAGCAGAACGGCGCACCTGTCTCGCGATCATAGATTGTAATACCGTTTTTGGTTTGGTCGGCATTTTTGATGGTCAGAGCACCCGTAGTAATCGAGTCAGCAATTATATCTTTGAAAGTGGCTAATCCGCTTGCGATATCCGCACCGAGAGATTTAAGTCCAGAAACGACCGCGTCCATCGAGATTCCCCCGTTTGGCACAGAAAGGCCTTGGAGGTTGGCAAGTTGTTCTTCGAGATTTTGAATTTTCTTGGCTTCTTCCTGTACAGCGAGAATTGTGAAAGCCGAAAGTTTGTAGAGGTCAATACCTTTACCACCAGCGGCCAAGATCTCAGCCGGTGACTCTTCAGCGATAAGACCCATACGAAGCGGTGCGTCTTCGGCGTCAAAATTGTAGTGATAGTTGGCGACCTTAAGATTGGCGAATTTGTCCAAAACCGAATCTGACGGATCGCCGCCGATATAGGTGATGTCTTTTTTAGCATCACGAGTGGAAACATTTACGAAAGCTGTAGCGGCCACATCGCCCAGGACATGAAGTTTATAGGACGGGGTCGTGGTGCCAATACCAACATTCCCGTCGGCATCAATACTAACCGCAGGATCGATGAGACCGGAATAAAGTGAACGAATTGACGGGGTGGTTGTGCCGGCTCCGACGATATCAATCACATTTGAAATTGCCTGAATACCCAACAGAGCGACACCGGATGTATCTAATGGAGAAATTGACATCGTGCCACCTGGCCCACCGGTGTTAAAGGCGGCATAAAAATCTTCGGCCACTGGTCCAATGTGAGTTGTACCGGCAGACTCACTCTTGTAATTCCAGCGAGTAACATCTAAAGTCTGAATTTTCTGAAGAACCGACTGTGAATCAAGCGCTGTAAAATTTTCCTTTAATGTACGACTTGAAGCATCAGTCCAAACACCTCCCTGACTAACATATGCACCGGAGGCCATCGTTAAAGGACCGTAATTTCCGGAAGGCGAAGAAGTGCCAATACCAACCCGTAAGGTATTCACTCCGCCGGCACCATCCGCCTCACCATAAATTGTAAGCACAGCATTGCCGTCAATTGCCGCGGTGTAGCTTTCAGTGGTACTGGCGGTCGCGTTGGTGACTGGCAGATCTACCCACGTCACCTGCCCCGCATCGGTATCAAAGCCGATTGTTCCTAGGTTTAGGTTATCAACTGAAGTGACACCTGATGAATAGTCATAATTCAAGGCACCCCCACCAACACTTAGCCCTCCCGCAATAGTCGAGGTAGCCGAGGCGTTGGTAATATCCAATCTGGTCACCGAAGCATCACCGGCAACCGAAAGGACTGCATATGGTGAGGTGGTGCCGAGGCCAAGCTTACCTGCCGAGGTGACAATAAGGGCAGTTGAGGTTGCGGAAGCGGTAGAGGTTGAGAGAGTGAAGATCGGTGAGGTGTTAGAAGAAAGTGCAGCAACAGAGAGCATTCCCCAAGGAGTTGTGGTACCAATACCCAGGTTGGTACCGTCAAAGACAAAGTTAGCCGTGTCAGTCAGACCGGTTCCGCCAGAATTGGTATGGATAATTCGGTTGGCAGTGAAGGCAGTTTGGTCGGTGTCGGTC